>NZ_JBITWR010000020.1:70360-162594 GCF_044544025.1 Streptomyces sp. NPDC055243 | reverse complement strand
CGCTTCCCTTCGGTGTTTCTTTGTTTCTGTTCTTGCGTTTCCGACTCTATCAGACTCTTTCGTGTCCGATTTTCCTCGGTGCCTTTCAGGTTTCCACTCCGGCCTTTCGGCTTTCGCGTTTCCCTTTCCGGCGAGTCCAAACACTACCAGGTCATTTTCGACTCCCTGACCACTCGTCTGCGAGCACGCAGAAGCTGACCCAGGGATTAGGATCTGACTTGATAGATGCCGCCGAGTCCGGACGCTTGACCGCGTCGCTTGCCTCAGGCAGGAGTCCGACTGTACATGGGGCGTTGGGCGGGCGCAAATCGTTTGTGCAGTGCCCCTACTCAGTCATCCGGGACCTCTCGCGCGGAACCGGGACTTTTTATGACTTACTCTTCTGAACAGTGCGTCGTCCAGGACAGGTAGTGACGGCGGCTACGACTCTCCACCCCCTGGGAGGCTTGCCATGACCAGCGTGACGTCCCCGCTTGCCGGACGCGCCATTGGGCTCTCCGCAGTACCGGACCCCGTCTTCTCCGGCGCGATGGTCGGACCGGGTACCGCCGTCGACCCCGCGCGTGAGCCCTCCGAGGCTGTCGCCCCCGTCGACGGCATCATCGTCTCGCTTCACCCCCATGCCTTCGTCGTCGTGGACGACCAGGGACACGGTGTGCTGACGCACCTGGGCATCGACACCGTCCAGCTCAACGGCGAGGGCTTCGAGCTGCTCGTCAACAAGGGTGACACCGTGCAGCGCGGTCAGTCCATCGTGCGCTGGAACCCCGCGGACGTCGAGGCGGCCGGCAAGTCTCCGATCTGCCCGATCGTGGCGCTGGAGGCCACTGCCGAGTCCCTCTCCGGTCTCGTGGAGGATGGTGACGTCAAGGCTGGGGACTCTCTCTTCAGCTGGCAGTGACGTCATCGCCGTCCCTGACGGCAGGTACGACATCCACCGCGGCGGCTGGGCCCGTCGCTCTATCGGAGACGGGTGAAATGGAGACAACGCTGCGAGGCGTCGGCGTGAGCCACGGGGTGGCGATCGGCGAAGTTCGGCACATGGGGACGGCGGTGCTCGAGCCGCCGGCCAAGCAGATTCCCGCGGAGGAAGCAGAGCGCGAACAGGGGCGTGCTCGCCAGGCGGTGGAAGCTGTGGCTGCCGATCTCAATGCGCGCGGCAACCTGGCCGGCGGCGAGGCACAGCACGTGCTCGAGGCGCAGGCCATGATCGCCCAGGACCCCGAGCTCATGGCCGACGTCGACCGGCGCGTCACCGTCGGCAGCTCCGCGGAGCGCGCGATCTACGACGCGTTCTCGCACTACCGCGAGCTGCTCGCGGGCGCCGGCGAGTACATGGCCGGTCGCGTCGCCGACCTTGACGACGTGCGGAATCGTATCGTCGCCCGTCTGCTGGGCGTTCCGATGCCCGGTGTTCCGGACAGCGACGAGCCCTACGTCCTGATCGCGCGTGACCTGGCTCCGGCGGACACCGCCCTGCTGGACCCCGCGCTGGTGCTCGGCTTCGTCACCGAGGAGGGCGGGCCGACCAGTCACAGCGCGATTCTCGCGCGGGCGCTCGGTGTGCCTGCCATCGTCGCTCTGCCGGGTGCCGGTGAGCTGGCCGAGGGCACCGTTGTCGCTGTCGACGGCAGCACCGGTGAGATCTTCGTCGAGCCGAGTGCGGAGAAGCGCAGTCAGCTGGAGGCTTCGGCTGCCGCGCGCAAGGCCGCGCTCGCCGCTTCGACCGGTCCCGGTGCGACGTCCGACGGTCACAAGGTGCCGCTGCTCGCCAACGTCGGCGGTCCCGCGGATGTGCCGGCCGCGGTGGAGGCCGGGGCCGAGGGTGTCGGTCTGTTCCGGACCGAGTTCCTCTTCCTCGACGACAGCAGCAAGGCGCCGTCGGAGGAGAAGCAGGTCGAGGCGTACCGCAAGGTGCTCGAGGCCTTCCCCGAGGGTCGCGTCGTCGTGCGTGTCCTTGATGCGGGTGCCGACAAACCGCTCGACTTCCTGACGCCCGGCGATGAGCCGAACCCGGCGCTGGGTGTGCGCGGGCTGCGCTCGCTTCTCGAGCACCCCGATGTGCTGCGTACGCAGCTGACGGCGCTGGCCAAGGCCGTGGAGGGGCTGCCGGTCTACCTCGAGGTCATGGCGCCGATGGTCGCCGACCGCATCGACGCCAAGGCGTTCGCCGACGCGTGCCGCGAGGCGGGGCTTCAGGCCAAGTTCGGTGCCATGGTGGAGATTCCTTCGGCCGCGCTGCGAGCGCGCTCGATTCTCCAGGAGGTCGAGTTCCTCTCGCTCGGCACCAACGACCTGGCGCAGTACGCCTTCGCGGCGGACCGTCAGGTGGGCGCTGTGTCCCGGCTCCAGGACCCGTGGCAGCCCGCGCTGCTCGACCTGGTCGCGCTGTCCGCCGATGCGGCAAGGGCAGAGGGCAAGAGCTGTGGTGTGTGTGGCGAGGCGGCGTCCGACCCGCTGCTCGCTTGTGTGCTGACCGGTCTCGGCGTCACCTCCCTTTCGATGGGTGCGGCGTCCATTCCCTACGTGCGGGCGACGCTGGGCAAGTACACGCTGGCCCAGTGCGAGCGTGCGGCGGCCGCGGCGCGTGCCGCGGACAGCGCCGAGGACGCCCGGAAGGCCGCGCAGGCGGTTCTGTCCGGCGAGTAGCAGGAACCAGCTGTGTGAGGGGCGCTCCATCCGATCCGGGTGGGGCGCCCCTCGGCGTTCAGTGCCGGTGTCCTCCTTCGGGTCCGTCGGTCCCGATGGGTGGTGCGGCGCAGTAGTCGACGCCGGATTCCGGGGCGACCAGGTCCCCTGACGCCGCGTCGGTGCAGTAGGCGTCGAAGACTTCGGCCGCGGTGAGGGGCAGCAGTCGCTCGCCGTGCAGGCGCCAGCCCTGGACGCGGTCGGGCCTGCCCTCCGCGGTGGTGCGCATGACCAGGCCTGCGGCGCTGCGGGTGGCGATCCCTACCGCGAGGACCGTGGTGAACTCCAGGGCCTCGGTCTCGTCGAGTTCCGCGTTGCCCTCGGCGTCCTGTGCCGCGTGCAGGGCGGCGAGGAGTGTCTCCGGGGCGGCGGGCACGCTGCAGACGAGGTGGCGGGTGCCGGGGCCGGAGGTGTCCAGCAGCAGGACGAGCAGGTCCGCGGCCCGGCTGAAGGCGGTTCGGCCGATGTCCTCGCCGCATACCGCGCAGGTGCCGAGGCGGGCCAGGAGCATCGTCGCGTACTCCCAGGTGGCCCGGCGGACCGCCTCGTCGACGAGGTCGGGGAGCAGGTCGGAGAGGGGCCGGCCGTCGTACGGGACGGTGGGTCCGGTGGCCGACAGCTCCGCGGTGAAGCGGGTGCGGCTGGCCGGGGCGTCGGGGTCAAGGCCGGTCTCGGCGCAGTACTCCTCGTACTCCTCGGGGTCGAAGAGGGCGACGGTGGTGTGTCCGCCCTCGGACGCGAGCGACCTGAGGAGCCCTTCGGCCTGCCGGAGATAGGCCTGGTGGTCGTCGAAGGTGAAGGTGCGGTAGCGGCGCATCGCCGCGAAGTCTTCCTCGTCGGCCAACAGGCCGATGGTGCCGGCGACTTCGCGGCGCAGTGCGCGTCGCATGGTGGTGTGTTGCGTGCGAGCCATGATTCCCCCTGCGGTCCGTCGATCAATGCTCACTCAGAGTAATGGCGAGCACTGACAACGGCGGCTGGGCGGGAGGTCAGGAGCGCTTGCGGGCCAACTCCTCGTAGAAGCGGAGCAGGTCGAGGTTGTCCACCGAGCCGGGGTTGACCGCCTTGTCCAGTGCGGTGCCCTGGAGCAGCCGCTTGACCGGGACCTCGATGCGCTTGCCGGTGAGGGTGTGCGGGATGCCGGGGACTTCGATGACCTCGTCGGGGACGTGGCGCGGGGAGAGCTGTGCGCGGATCGTCTGCTTGATGCGGTCGCGGAGGCCGTCGTCGAGGGTGGCGCCGGGGGCGAGGTGGATGAACAGCGGCATCCAGTAGCCGCCGTCGGGCTGTTCCACGCCGATGACGAGGGATTCGCGGATCTCGGGGAGGCGTTCGACGGCTTCGTAGATGTCGGCCGAACCCATGCGTACGCCTTGGCGGTTGAGCGTGGAGTCGGAACGGCCGTGGATGACGACCGAGCCGTGCGAGGTCACGGTGATCCAGTCGCCGTGGCGCCAGACGCCGGGGTAGGTGTCGAAGTAGCTGTCGTGGTAGCGGCTGCCGTCCGGGTCGTTCCAGAAGTGGATCGGCATGGACGGCATCGGGTTGGTGACCACGAGTTCGCCGACCTCGTCGATGAGGGGCTTGCCCTGGGGGTCCCAGGCCTGCAGGTCGGTGCCGAGGCCGGGTGCCTGGAGCTCGCCGATGTGGACGGGCAGGGTGGGGACGGCTCCGGCGAAGCAGGAGCAGACGTCCGTGCCGCCGCTGACCGAGGCCATCCACAGGCCGCCGGGGGTGTCCTCGAACTCGTCGTGCAGCCAGCGGAATCCGTCGGGCGGGAGCGGGGAGCCGGTGGTGGCGACGCACTGGACGGTCGAGAGGTCGAAGTCGCGGGCCGGGTGCACGTCGGCCTTGCGGCAGGCCATGACGTACGCCGCCGATGTGCCGAAGAGCGTTGCCTTCGTACGCTCGGCGATGCGCCACTGGGCGCCGGTGTCGGGATAGCCGGGGCTGCCGTCGTACAGGACGATCGTGGTGCCCGTGAGGAGGCCGGAGACGAGGAAGTTCCACATCATCCAGCCGGTGGACGTGTACCAGAAGAACCGGTCCTCGGGGCCCAGATCGCAGTGCAGGCCGAGCTGCTTGAGGTGTTCGACCAGGATGCCGCCCTGGGACTGGACGATGGCCTTGGGCAGGCCGGTCGTGCCGGACGAGTAGAGCACCCACAGCGGGTGGTCGAAGGGGACCGGCTCGAAGACGGGTGCCGTGTCCGACGCGGTGAGGGCGTCCCATTCCAGGGCGCCTTCGGGGGCTTCGGTGCCGAGCAGCGGGATGTGGACGACGGCGCGCAGGGTGGGCAGTTCGCGGCGCAGCTCGGCGACGGCGTCGCGGCGGTCGTGCTCCTTGCCGCCGTAGCGGTAGCCGTCGACGGTGAACAGGACGACCGGTTCGACCTGCTGGAAGCGGTCGAGGACGCTGCGTGCGCCGAAGTCGGGGGCGCATGAGGTCCAGACGGCGCCGACGGCCGCGGTGGCCAGGAGGGCGACGACGGCCTGCGGGATGTTCGGGACGTAGCCGCTGACGCGGTCTCCGGGGCGTACGCCGAGGGTGCGCAGCTCTGCCGCCAGGGAGCCGACCTGGCGGCGCAGCTCGCCCCAGGTCACGGTGGCCGGCTCGTGGGTCTCGTCGACATGGAGGAGGGCCGGGTCGCCCGCGCGCGTGGGGTCCTCGGCGGCGCGCAGTGCGTGTTCGGCGTAGTTGAGCGTAGCTCCGGGGAACCATTCGGCGCCCGGCATCGAGCGGTCGCCTAGTACGCGCGCGTAGGGCGTGGAGAACCGTACGTCGAACCAGTCGGTCACCGCTTTCCAGAACGTGTCCAGTTCGTCCACGGACCAGCGGTGCAATGCCGCGTAGCCGCCGTCGGCGGGTGCTCCGTGCTGCTCGGCGGCCCATGCCTGGAACCGCGTGATCTGCGCGGCGGCGATCCGTTCCTGGTCGGGCTGCCAGAGCGGTGAGGGGTTCGCTGAGGACATGGGGCGGCTCCCGGGCTTTACGCGTCGTATGCGTGTGGGTGCGCGCGTGCTGGTTGTGCGCGCGACACGGCTGACAAGGACGATGCCACGTGATCGATTTCGACACCAGGGCGTGCCTCACACAGTCGGCGTGGCGACTATGTGCCGTCACCCCAGGTGAACGGGAGTTGAACGATCCACACGCGCGGCTTCTTCGGTGGCAGGGTGAGCAGCATGAACGGTCGTGACCTGGTGCGTTCGATGAAGGCGGTCAGCTTGGTCGGTACGGCGCAAGGGTTGCGTGCGGTGCGGTCCTCTTGGCGCAGGCGACGGGTGGACGCCGTCGGGCTCGCCCCCCGGGGTGCCGAGCGGGCGCGGGTGCCCGGCCCGATGACGGGTGTGGAGCCGGGGCCCGGGGGCGGAGTGGTGCGGTTCGCCCGTTCCGAGCTGCGGGTGCGGGTGACGACGGGCGGGGCCATTTTCTGGGGCTGGGACGGCGCGGAGCCCGACCCTTCGTACGCGCTCGTCAGCGGGAGCCCCGAGGCGGACCCGCGGGCCGTCCTCGAGCCCGACAAGGAGGGCGGCTGGCGGGTGGTGTCGGAGCGGGCGACGGTGGTCGTCTCGCGGTTCGGCGCCGTGGAGCTGCGGACGCCCGGCGGTCTGACGCTGCGCCGGGATCTGCCGCCGCGCTGGTGGGAGCCGTTGGACGGGGGCGCGGCACGCTGGTTTCAGCGTTCGCAAGTGGCGGCGGACGCGCGGTTCTTCGGGCTCGGGGGACGCGCGCGGGGGCCCCGGCTGCGGAACGGGACGTACCGCCTGTGGAACACCGATCCGGGAGGTTCGTTCGGGCCCGGTGACGGCCCCTTGTACATCACCATGCCCGTGCAGCTCGTGGTGGCCGACGCCGGCTCTCATCTGGTGTTCCACGACAACACGTGGGACGGCACCGTGGCGGTGCGCGAGGGCGAGGAGGGTGCGGGGTCCGGGCACGACAGGGCGGGTTCGTGCGAGGTGCGCATGGACGGCGGGCCGCTGCGGTGCTGGGTCGTGGTGGGCACCCCCGCGCGCGTGCTGCACACCTGGGCCTCGCTCACCGGGCCGCCCGCGCTGCCTCCCGCGTGGGCGCTCGGGCACCATCACGCGCGGTGGGGGTTCGGCGGTGAGCAGGAGGTGCGGCGGATCGTGGCGGGCTACCGGGAGCGGGGGCTGCCGCTGGACGCCGTGCATCTGGACATCGATCACTACGAAGCGCACCAGGTGTTCACCGTCGACAAGGAGACCTATCCCCACTTGCCGCAGCTGGCCGACGAGTTGCTCCAGGGCGGCGTGCGGCTGGTGTCGATCGTGGACCCGGCGGTGAAGGCCGAGCCCGGCAACGAGGTCTACGACAGCGGCAGGGCGACGGACGCCTTCGTGCGGGATGCCGCGGGGCGGACGGTGCACGGGGTCGTCTGGCCCGGGCAGGAGGTGTACCCCGATTTCACGGACGCGCGGGTGCGGGCATGGTGGGGCGGTCTCTACAAGGAGCGGCTCGCCCAGGGGTTCGCCGGGTTCTGGCACGACATGAACGAGCCGGTGTCCTTCGCCGCCTTCGGGGAGCCGACGCTGCCCCGCTCGGCCCGGCACGCGCTGGAGGGACGCGGCGGTGACCACCGCGAGGCACACAACGTGTACGGCCTCGGCATGGCCCGTGCCGGGTACGAAGGGCTGTGCGAACTGCACCCTCAGGAGAGGCCGTTTGTGTTCTCACGCTCCGGGTGGGCGGGAATGCAGCGCTACGGAGGGACGTGGTCCGGGGATGTGGCCACGGGGTGGCCCGGTCTGCGGGCGTCCCTCTCGCTGGTGCTCGGCCTGGGGCTGTGCGGCGTGCCGTACTCGGGGCCCGATGTGGGCGGGTTCGACGGCAGCCCGTCGCCGGAGCTGTATCTGCGCTGGTTCCAGCTCGGGGCGTATCTGCCCCTGTTCCGTACGCACGCCTCGCTGCGGGCCGGGCGCAGGGAGCCCTGGGAGTTCGGTCCCGATGTGCTGGAGCACGCGCGCGTGGCGCTCGTCGAACGCCGGCGGCTGCTGCCGTACTTCGTGACGCTGGCGCATCTGGCGCGGCGTACGGGTACGCCGTACGTGCGGCCCTTGTGGTGGGGCAATCCGGAGGACCGGGCGCTGCGGGACTGCGAGGACGCGTTTCTGCTCGGGGACTGTCTCCTTGTGGCGCCCGTGTTCGAGCAGGGGGCCGTTCGCCGTACGGTGCGGCTGCCGCCGGGCCGGTGGTACGACACGGTGACCGGCCGGGCGTACGAGGGGCCTGCCCGGGTTCTCCTGGAGGCCCCCCTCTCCCGTATCCCGGTGCTCGCGCGGGCCGGCGCGGTGCTGCCGGTGCGGGGAGCCGACGGCAGCCTCGAGCTGGAGGTGTGGGCGCCGGCTCCGGGACGCACGGGGGGCGGCCTGGTGGTCAGGGACGCGGGTGACGGGTGGGAGCAGCCGGAGATCGAGCGGTTCGCCGCGCGGTGGGCCGACGGGCGGGTGGTGGTGGAGCGGGACGGCCGGGCCTCCGAGGGCGCCGAGGAGACCTCGGAGGAGGTCGGGCTGCGGGTGACGGTGCGGGGACTGCCGCAGCGTCAGATGTAGCGCCCTTCGAACCAGGCGCGCACCACCAAGGTGTGCAGGGGGAAAGCGAGTTCGGCCGGGCGGTGCAGCAGGTGCCAGCCTTCGGTCTCGTCCGTCGGGGCGGGGTCCGGCAGCTCGGCGGCCGGGCGCTCGGGCAGCATCCCGAAGAGCAGCAGGTAGCCGTCGGGTGCGCTGAGCGCCTCCGCGAGGCGGACGTCGCGGCCGGCCGCGCTGATGCCGGTCTCTTCCTTGAGCTCGCGGACGACGGCGTCCCGCCAGTCCTCCCGGTCGTCGATGAATCCTCCGGGCAGGGCCACTCCCCCGCGCGCGGGAGCGATGGACCGGGTCACGACGACCAGGGCGGTGCCCTGGGTGTCGTACACGGGCTGCAGCGCCACCGCGACGGGCAGCGGATTGCGGTGGGCCACCGTGCCGCAGGCTGCACAGGTGCGGGGCCAGGCGGAAAGGTGGTCCCCGTAGGGAGCCCCGCAGGTCGAACAGTGGGAGCCTGCGGCGGGTTCGGCGTGGTGCTGGGATGCGGACACGCCGCGGACTGTATCCGATCACCGCGGCGACGGTCTTTCCCTCCGGGGCCGGTTCCTGATAGATGCAGGGTTCATGACAGGACTTGTCCCCGCCCTGCGGAATCTCGCCGTCGCCGCGACCGCTCTGATCGCCGTGGCCGCCGTCCCCGTGCCCGCCCACGCCAAGCCCGAACCCAAGGCCCCCGACGGGTTCGTGGCGTTGCGCGACGTCGACCCGACGATCATCCAGGAGATGCGTTACTTCACGCCGCACAACTTCGTGGGTGAGCCCATCGACGGCTACAAGAAGCCGATGTGCATCCTGACGGTGCCGGCGGCGAAGGCCCTGCACAAGGCCCAGCGCACACTGCTGCGCAAGGGCTACTCCCTGAAGGTGTACGACTGTTACCGGCCGCAGCGGGCCGTCGACCAGTTCGTGAGCTGGGCCGAGGATCTCGGCGACGTACGCATGAAGGCGGAGTTCTATCCCCATGTCGACAAGTCGCGGCTGTTCGAGGACGGTTACATCGCGGCGAAGTCCGGGCACAGCCGCGGCTCGACGCTCGATCTGACGGTCGTGAAACTGCCCGCCCTGCCGACGCGTCCATACATCCCCGGAGAGCCGCTCACCCCCTGCTTCGGGCCCAAGAGCGAGCGGTTCCCGGACAACTCCGTGGACATGGGGACGGGCTTCGACTGTTTCGACACCCTCTCCCACACGGACGATCCCCGGATCACCGGCAAGCAGCGTGCCAACCGGGATCTGCTGCGGGGCACGCTGACCAAGGTGGGATTCGTCAACCTCCCTGAAGAGTGGTGGCACTTCACCTACAAGCCCGAGCTCTTCCCTGACACCTACTTCGACTTCCCCGTGGCGCGCCGCTCGCTGAACGGGAAGTAGCGGGCGCCGCGCTACTGACGCGATCCGGTTGCCCGTGGCACACTTCTGACGTTCCGTCAGATCCAGTGTCGTGGAGGAGCCTTGTCGCGTACGCGTACTCCCGTGGTGGCCGACTGGTTCGCCGGGGAGGGAGACAACTTCCGCCTTCTGGGCACACGCTGCTCGGCCTGCGCCAGTGTCTTCTTCCCCCGCGAGGACGGCTTCTGTCGCAATCCCGGCTGCTCGGGCGGTGACCTCGACGAGGTGCCGCTCTCCCCGCGCGGCCGCGTCTGGTCGTACACGGACAGCCGCTACCGGCCCCCCGCGCCCTATGTTTCCGACCCGGAACTTCCCTGGCAGCCCTACGCGTTGATCGCTGTGGAGCTGGAGGCGGAGCGCATGGTGGTGCTCGGCCAGGCGGTTGCGGGAGTGACCGTCGCCGATCTGGAGATCGGCATGGAGGTGGAGATCGTGCCCGGCGTGCTCGACGAGGACGCCGAGACGACGTGGACGACGTGGTACTGGCGGCCGGTGGGGGTGGGCGCATGACCAGCGAAGTGGCGGTGCTCGGCGCGGGCATGCACCCCTGGGGCAAGTGGGGCCGGAGTTTCGTCGAGTACGGCACGGCGGCGGCCCGCGCGGCGCTCGCCGACGCCGGGGTGGACTGGCGCGACGTGGGTTCGATCGTCGGCGCGGACACGGTGCGCGGCGGCTATCCGGGGTACGTGGCGGGGGCGACGTTCGCCAAGGCCCTGGGCTGGCAGGGCGCACGGGTCGCGAGTGTGTACGCGGCATGCGCGTCCGGGGCACAGGCGATCAACACGGCACGCGCGCAGATCCTCGCGGGCCTCGCCGATGTCGTCCTGGTGGTCGGGGCGGACGCCGCGCCCAAGGGGTTCTTCCGGCCCGCGGGAGGCGACCGGCACGACGACCCCGACTGGCTGCGGTTCCGCGTCCTCGGCGCCACCAACCCCACGTACTTCGGCCTGTACGCACGCCGCAGGATGGCGGTGCACGGCGACACCCTGGAGGACTTCGCCCAGGTCAAGGTGAAGAACGCGGCGTCGGGGGCGCTCAATCCGAACGCCCGCTACCGAAAGACCGTCACCGCCGACGAGGTGGCCGCGTCGGCCGTCGTCGCCGACCCCTTGCGGCTGCTCGACATCTGCGCGACCTCCGACGGGGCGGCGGCGCTCGTGCTCTCCAGCATGGAGTTCGCCCGGAGGCACGGCGCGACGGACCCCGTGCGCATCCGGGCCGTGTCCACGGTGACGCCGACGTATCCGACCACCGTCCTGGACCTGCCGGACATCGCCACGGACTCCGCGGCCGCCGTGCCGCCTGCCGACGAGACGTTCCGCGCCTCCATCGCGCGCGCGGCGTACGAAGAAGCGGGCATCGGGCCCGACGAGCTCTCCTTCGCGGAGGTCTACGACCTGTCCACCGCGCTCGAACTGCAGTGGTACGAGGACCTGGGGCTCTGCGGCGAGGGAGAGGGGGCCAAGCTGCTGCGGGAGGGGGCGACCGCTCCGGGCGGACGCATACCGGTCAACCCCAGTGGCGGACTCGCCTCCTTCGGAGAGGCCGTTCCCGCGCAGGCCATCGCCCAAGTGTGCGAACTCACCTGGCAGTTGAGAGGGGCGGCCGGGGCGCGGCAGGTGGCGGGGGCGCGTGCGGGGATCACCGCGAACCAAGGCCTCTTCGGGCACGGATCCTCGGTCGTCGCCGTGCGCTGAGCCGTGCGCCGAGTCCCGGCAGGGCCCTTCGCGGCCCGTCACGGGGGAAGACCGGGGTGCGTCGCGGGGGAAGCGCTCACGCCGGTTAACCGTTGCCGTCCGCGACCTTGACGCTCCATCACCACCGGTGAACACTTCCGGTGTCAGTCGGCATCGCCGCACTTCGGCTCCGCGCCATTCAGGGCCCCTGTACGCGCGAAGGGTCCGTACGAAGGACCTGTTCAGCGGGTCATCCCCCTCTGGGCGATTCGACTGCGACGGCACGCTCGCCATGGAAGCCGGGCGGGGCGCGGGACACCCCTGCCTTCGGCTGAAGTCACCGGGCACAGCCAGGCAGTAGTCGTGGAACGCACCCAGCACGGAGTACCGGGGCCACCCGCCCCGGGCGAGGCCCTAGGAGCCGCCATGTACTCGAATGGGGACATCTTCGTCGGTGAGATCATCGGCACCGCGATCCTGATTCTCTTGGGCGCCGGCGTATGCGCCGCCGTCACCCTGAACCATTCGAAGGCGAAAGCCTCCGGATGGGTCGTCATCGCCTTCGGATGGGGCTTCGGCGTGCTCGCGGGCGCCTACACGGCCGGTCCTCTCTCCGGTGGCCACCTCAACCCCGCCGTCACGCTCGGCATCGCGATCGACACCGAGGAGTGGGGCAAGGTCTGGGTCTATCTGCTCGGGCAGATGGTCGGCGCGATGCTCGGCGCCGTACTCGCGTATCTCGTGTACTACGCGCAGTTCAACGCCAACGTCACCCGGAGCGTCAAGGACAAGGTGACCAGCGCGCACGAGCCGACGCCGACGCTCGGCATCTTCTCGACCATCCCGGAGATCCGTAACCCGGTCGCCAACCTCGTCACGGAGATCATCGCGACCATCGCCCTGGTGCTGCCCATCCTCGCCTTCGGGCTCACCAAGGGACTCGGCGAGTCCGGTACGCAGACACTGATCGTGGCGTTCCTGGTCGTCGGCATCGGCCTCTCGCTCGGCGGGCCGACCGGCTATGCCATCAACCCGGCCCGCGACCTGGGCCCGCGCATCGTGCACACGTTCCTGCCGATCCCGAACAAGGGGACGTCCGACTGGAGTTACGCCTGGATCCCCGTGGCCGGGCCCCTGATCGGCGGAGCGCTCGCAGGTCTCATCTACAACGCAGCCTTCTGACTCAAGCTGACTCAAGGGGTAGCCATGCCGGACAACTCCGAGAAGTTCGTCGCCGCCATCGACCAGGGCACCACCTCCAGCCGCTGCATCATCTTCAACCACGCGGGCGAGATCGTCGCCGTCGACCAGCGCGAACACCGCCAGATCTTCCCCAAGCCGGGCTGGGTGGAGCACGACGCCACCGAGATCTGGTCCAAGGTGCAGGCCGTGGTCGCGGGAGCGATCGCCAAGGCCGGACTCCGTGCCGACCAGGTCAGCGCCCTTGGCATCACCAACCAGCGCGAGACGACCGTCCTGTGGGACCGCGCCACGGGCAAGCCCGTGCACAACGCGATCGTCTGGCAGGACACCCGCACGGCGGCGCTCTGCAACGAACTGGGCGGCGCGGACGGCCAGGACAGGTTCCGGGAGCAGACCGGGCTGCCCCTCGCGAGTTACTTCTCCGGGCCCAAGGCGGCCTGGCTGCTCGACAACGTGCCCGGGCTGCGGGCCCGCGCCGAGCGCGGCGAGATCGCCTTCGGCACCATCGACTCCTGGCTGATCTGGAACCTCACCGGCGGCACGGCCGGCGGCGTGCACGTCACGGACGTCACCAACGCCGGGCGCACCATGCTGATGAACCTGGCCACTCTCCAGTGGGACCAGTCGATCCTGGCCGCGATGAACGTCCCCGAGGCGATTCTCCCCGAGATCAGGTCGTCGGCCGAGGTCTACGGCACGGCGGTCGGCCAGCTCTCCGGCGTGCCGGTCGCCTCCGCCCTCGGCGACCAGCAGGCGGCCATCTTCGGGCAGGCCTGCTACGAGACGGGGACGGCCAAGAACACGTACGGAACCGGCAGTTTCCTGTTGCTCAACACCGGTAACCGGCCCGTCCCCTCGAAGAACGGGCTGCTGACCACGATGGGCTACAAGATCGGCTCCGACGCGCCCGTCTACTGCCTCGAAGGGGCGATCGCCATCACCGGGGCGCTCGTGCAGTGGTTCCGCGACCAGCTCGGCATCATCCGCAGCGCCGACGAGATCGAGCCCCTGGCCGCGAGCGTGGAGGACAACGGCGGGGCGTACATCGTGCCCGCGTTCTCCGGCCTCTTCGCGCCCTACTGGCGCTCGGACGCGCGCGGCGTCGTCACCGGACTCACCCGGTACGTCACCAAGGCGCACCTGGCGCGTGCCGTCCTGGAGGCGACGAGCTGGCAGACCCGCGAGGTCGTCGACGCCATGTACCAGGACTCCGGGGTGCAGCTGCGGACCCTGAAGGTGGACGGCGGCATGACCAAGAACAATCTGCTGATGCAGCACCAGGCGGATGTCCTGGGGGTGCCGGTGATCCGGCCGAAGGTCTCCGAGACGACGTGTCTGGGCGCCGCGTACGCCGCCGGGCTCGCGACCGGCGTGTGGAACGACCTCGACGAGCTGAAGGCGCACTGGCAGCAGGACGTCGAGTGGACTCCGGTGATGGACACGGAAACGCGCGAGCGCGGGTTCCACGACTGGCACAAGGCGGTGGAGCGAAGCTTCGGCTGGCACGAGGACGGCGGGAGCTGAGCCGAGCGCCGGGTCGAGGATGACCACGGCCCGTACCCCGGTCGGCGGGGGTACGGGCCGTGGCTCTTCCGCGTTCACGCGTTCACGCGGACATCGGTCGTGCGGACATCGGTCGTGCGGTCACGTGGTCGCGGGCTCCCTGGCCGCCGCGGCGGTCGCCATCGCGTGCTGGACCACTCCGATGAGCACTTCCTTGACGGACTGCCGCTCGCGCGCGTCGCACATCACCACGGGGACGCCGGGGTCGAGGTCGAGCGCCTGGCGCACGGCGTCCGCGGGGTACCGGGACGCGCCCTCGAAGCAGTTGACGCCGACGACGAAGGGTATGGAGCGGCGTTCGAAGTAGTCGACGGCCGCGAAGCAGTCCTCCAGGCGGCGGGTGTCGGCGAGGACCACGGCACCGAGCGCTCCGGTGGCCAGCTCGTCCCAGAGGAACCAGAAGCGGTCCTGGCCCGGGGTGCCGAAGACGTAGAGGACCAGGTCCTCGCGGAGCGTGATCCGGCCGAAGTCCATGGCCACGGTGGTGGTGTGCTTGCCCGAGACGCCGCTGGTGTCGTCGACCGGGCGGCCCGCCTCGCTGAGCAGCTCCTCGGTGCGCAGCGGTTTGATCTCGCTGACGGCGCCGACGAGGGTCGTCTTGCCCACGCCGAAGCCGCCCGCCACCAGGATCTTCAGCGTGACCGGCTCGACGGGGGCCTTGCCGCGCTCAGAACGCTTGAAGATCATCGCTCGCTACTCCTGGATCAGTTGCTTCGGGGGTTTCGCTTGTTTCGGGGGTTGCGTTTGTTGCGGAGGTTCCGCTTGTTTCACTGCCGGCGCGCGGGGCCGGGCCGTATCCGCCGCCGCCCGGGGTCTCGATCACGAGTACGTCGCCTGGGCCCGCGTCCGCGAAGTCGCTGCCGTCCAGCGCCTGGACACTGCCGTCGGCGCGCTCCACGCGGTTGGCACCGAGCGCACCGGGGCTGCCGCCCGCCATGCCGTACGGCGCCACCTTGCGGTGCTGCGAGAGCGTGGACACCGTCATCGGCTCGCGGAAGCGGATGCGGCGCACCGCCCCGTCCCCGCCGCGCCACGTCCCGGTGCCGCCGCTGCCCCGGCGCACCGCGAACTCCTCGAGGAGCACCGGCAGGCGCCATTCGAGCACTTCGGGGTCGGTGAGCCGGGAGTTGGTCATGTGGGTCTGGACGACGGACGCCCCGTCGAAGCCGTCGCCCGCTCCGGACCCCGACGCCACCGTCTCGTAGTACTGATGGCGGTCGTTCCCGAAGGTCACGTTGTTCATCGTCCCTGAGCCCTCGGCCTGGACGCCCAGGGCGCCGTAGAGCGCGCCGGTGATCGCCTGCGAGGTCTCGACGTTCCCGGCGACGACGGCGGCGGGCGGCTCGGGCGCCAGCAGGGAGCCCGGCGGCACGACGATGTGCAGCGGGCGCAGACAGCCGTCGTTGAGCGGGATGTCCTCGGCCACCAGGGTGCGGAAGACGTAGAGGACCGCGGCGTTGACCACCGCGAAGGGCGCGTTGAAGTTCGTGGCGAGCTGGGGGGACGTACCGGTGAAGTCGATGGTCGCCGAGCGGGCTTCGCGGTCCACCGAGACGCGGACCCGGATGACGGCCCCCGAGTCGGTTGGATAAGCGAACTCGCCCTCTTCAAGGGCGTCGATGACGCGGCGTACCGCTTCTTCGGCGTTGTCCTGGACGTGCCTCATGTACGCCTGGACGACGTCGAGCCCGAAGTTCTCGATCATGCGGGCGACTTCGTCGACGCCCTTCTGGTTGGCGGCGATCTGGGCGCGCAGGTCGGCGAGGTTGGTGGCCGGGTTGCGGGAGGGGTAGGGGGCGTCGGTCAGCAGGCTCAGGGTCTCGGGTTCACGGAAGCGGCCGCCCTCCACGAGGAGCCAGTTGTCGAAGAGGATGCCTTCCTCCTCGATGGTGCGGCTGTTCGCCGGCATGGAGCCGGGGGCGATGCCGCCGATCTCCGCGTGGTGGCCGCGCGAGGCCACGTAGAAGAGGATGCGCTCCCCCGGGGTGTCGAACACCGGGGTGATGACGGTGACGTCCGGGAGGTGGGTCCCCCCGTGATACGGGTCGTTGACCGCGTACGTGTCGCCGGGGCGCATCGTGCTGCCGCGGCGCTGGATCACCTCCTTCACGCTGGTGCCCATCGAACCCAGGTGCACGGGGATGTGCGGGGCGTTGGCGACGAGGTTGCCGTCCGGGTCGAAGAGCGCGCAGGAGAAGTCGAGCCGCTCCTTGATGTTGACCGACTGGGCCGTGGACTCCAGGCGGGCGCCCATCTGTTCGGCGATCGACATGAAGAGGTTGTTGAAGACTTCGAGCAGGACGGGGTCGGCCTCGGTGCTCGCGGCGGAACCCTCGGGCACCGCCACCCGTTCCATGACCAGGTGTCCCTCGCCCGTCATGGCCGCCTGCCAGCCGTCGTCCACGACCGTCGTGGCGCTGGCCTCGGTGATGATCGCGGGTCCGGCGACGGTCTCGCCGGGCGGCAGCTCCTCGCGGCGGTGCAGGAGCACGTCACGCCAGGTTCCGCCGGTGTGCAGGCTGACGGTCCGCGGGGTGCCTCGGCGCGTGTCGCCGGCGAGCACGGACAGGTCGGGCTGCTCGGTCAGGCCGGTGGCCTCCACGGACAGCGCCTCGACGACGACGGGGCGGTCCAGGGTGAAGGAGTAGGTGGTGCGGTGGCGTTCCTCGAAGACGCGGATCATGCGGTCCGGCTCGGTGAGCTCCACGGTGAGCGTGGTGTCGGTGCCGTCGTAGCGCAGTTGGGCACGGCGCGTGACGCGGATGCGGTCCTCGGGCACGTCCTCGGCGAGGAGTTCGGCGCGGGCCGCCGCCTCCAGGTCGTCGGCGGTCTTCAGGACGCGCGGCATCGCGGACGGTTCGAGGCGGGCCTCCACGGACTGCTCGCGCATCGCGGTGGTGTCGGCGAGGCCGATGCCGAGCGCGGAGAGCACGCCTGCCATCGGCGGTACGAGGACGGTGCGGATGCCGAGCGAGTCGGCGACCATGCAGGCGTGCTGGCCGCCCGCGCCGCCGAACGTGGTGAGGGCGTAGCGGGTGACGTCGTGGCCCTTCTGGACCGAGATGCGCTTGACGGCGGCCGCGATGTTGGCGACCGCGATCTGCAGATAGCCCTCGGCGACCTGTTCCGGGGTGCGGTCGTCGCCGGTGCGCTCCCTGATGTCGCGGGCCAGCTCGGCGAAGCGGTCGCGCACGAGTGTCTCGTCGAGCGGCTGGTCGCCGCCAGGACCGAAGACGCGGGGGAAATGGCCGGGTTGGATGCGCCCGAGAGCGACGTTGGCGTCCGTGACCGTGAGCGGGCCGCCACCGCGGTAGCTCGCCGGTCCGGGAGTGGCGCCCGCCGAGTCGGGGCCCACGCGGTAGCGGCTGCCGTCGAAGTGCAGCACCGAGCCGCCGCCCGCCGCGACGGTGTGGATGTCCAGCATCGGCGCGCGCAGCCGCACGCCCGCGATCTGCGTGGTGAACACCCGCTCGTACTCACCCGCGTAGTGCGACACGTCCGTGGACGTGCCGCCCATGTCGAAGCCGATGACACGGTCGAAGCCCGCGCGGTGCGACATGCGGGCCATGCCGACGATGCCGCCTGCGGGCCCGGACAGGATCGCGTCCTTGCCGCGGAACTGGCCCGCTTCGGTCAGGCCGCCGTTCGACTGCATGAACATCAGCCGCACGCCGCGCAGTTCGTCGGCGACGTGCTGGACATAGCGGTGCAGGACGGGCGACAGATAGGCGTCGACGACCGCCGTGTCCCCGCGCGGGACCAGCTTCATCAGCGGGCTGACCTCGCTGGAGAGCGAGACCTGGGGGAAGCCGGTGCGTACGGCCAGTTCGGCGATCGCCCGCTCGTGGGCGGGGTGCAGATGGCTGTGCACGCAGACCACCGCGACGGCCCGGATGCCGTCTTCGTAGGCCTGGCGCAGCGGCCCGGCGAGCTGCTCCAGGTCGGGCGCCCGCAAGACGTCGCCCTCGGCGGTGACCCGCTCGTCGGCCTCGATGACCCGGTCGTACAGGAGCTCCGGCAGGACGATCTCGCGGGCGAAGATGTGGGGGCGGTTCTGGTAGGCGATGCGTAAGGCGTCGCCGAAGCCGCGGGTGATCACCAGGGCGGTGGGCTCGCCCTTGCGCTCCAGGAGGGCGTTGGTGGCGACGGTGGTGCCCATGCGGACGACGTCGACGGGCATGTTCGCCGTGTCGGCGTCGACCGCCACGCCCGCGCCCGCCGTGTCGTCGGCGACGCCGGGAGCGGCGCCCAGGAGTTCACGGATGCCCGCGACGGCCGCGTCCGCGTAGCGGGCCGGGTTGTCCGACAGGAGTTTGTGCGTGAGCAGACGCCCGTCGGGGCGCCGCGCGACGATGTCCGTGAAGGTGCCGCCCCTGTCGACCCAGAACTGCCAGCCAGTCACGTCTCTCCCCGCTTCCGCGCTGTTCAGAGCGCCCGGAGGCCGTTGATCACGTCGCGCAGAATACTCTCGTCCGGCAGTTCCGCGGGGGGTACGGGACGTGTCACGTGCACCAGTTCGTCGTCGACCAGATCGCCGATGAGGACGCGGATCACGCCGATCGGAAGGTCCAGCTCGGCCGCCAGTTCGGCGACCGACTGGGGGCTGTCACGGCAGAGCCCGACGATGTCCACGTGCTCCGGGGACAGCGTCCGGTCCGCCTCCGGGTCACCGGCGCGGGCCTCCGCGATGACGACCGCGATCAGATCGAGCCGGTGCTGGGCCGGACTGGTGGTCCGGCCCCGCGTCATGGCGTACGGCCGCACCACGGGCCCGGCGTCGTCGTCGAACCAGCGATGCGTCCCCTGTGTCCCCTGACCGTCTTCGCTCATACCCTCCCGCTACCCTCCCGTGGTCAGGTCGGTGCGCGGCGCCGTACCCAGATGCACACCCACCCTCTTGACCAGCAGCGTCATTTCGTACGCGACCAGGCCCACGTCGGAGTCCGCGTCCGAGAGGACGGCGAGACAGCTGCCGTCGCCCGCGGCCGTGACGAACAGGAAGGCGTCGTCGAGCTCGACCACGGTCTGGCGGACCCTGCCCGCCTCGAAGTGGCGTCCCACACCCTTGGCGAGGCTGTGGAAGCCGGAGGCGACAGCAGCGAGATGCTCACTGTCCTCCCTGGTCAGATCCTGCGATACGCCGGTGGGCAGGCCGTCGCCGGAGAGCACGAGCGCCTTGCGGATGCTGGCGACCCGCTGCACCAGGTCGTCGAGGAGCCAGTTCAGCTCTCCCGTTGCCCCGGATGCGGCGGTACGTGCGTCGGCCTTCGGTGCGGTCATCGACCGTCCCCCTCAGATGTCGTTCCTGGTGCTGTGCCGTCGGAGGCGTCTTCGCCCGCGGCGTTCTCTTCACGGCCACGCCGCCAGCCACGCTGGAGCGAAGCCATCCGGCTGCGGACCTCGTCGGCGTCGCGCTCTTCCGGCCTGGTCGTGGCCGGGGCCGAGGCGCGCTCCGTTCGTTGGTCCGGCCCGTCCTTCAACTGTGGGGCGAGATTGGCCTGGCGGACACGCCGGGGCAGTCCGCCGGGGGCGGTGGTGGGCGCCGGCGCCTGACCGGCTGCCCGGGACTCGGTCTCCGTACGCGGGACTTCCGTGCGGGGAGCTTCCGTGCGGGGAGTTTCCGTACGCGTCGGCTCCGTACGCCTGCTGCGGCGCGGGAGGTCCGGCGGGACGTCGGCCGCGGTGACGTCGCGGTGCGGCGGCGAGAGGTCGGGCCAGGCGGACTGCGGCTCGGGGCGGCGCGGCAGGTCGATGGGCTCGGCTGCCGGGCGGATGCCGCGGTCCCGGTCCACGGCACCGCCCTGAGGACGTCCCACAGGGGTCTGGGGGCGCGCGGGACGCTCGGGGCGCTCCGGTGCCGGGTCCTCGTCGTCCGCCGCGCCCCGGGTCCTGTTCTGCGTCACGGGGCGGCCGTGCGAGGAGACCAGCTTCGGGGTCCTGCGGCGGGGCAGTTGGACGGGGTCTCCGGGGGGCGCGTCGTCACCGGAATCGCCGAAGCCACCGCCGTTGCCGATTCCGCCGCCGGTGCCGCCGCCGATTCCGCTGGCTCGCGAGGGCAGGCCGTCGGGGCGGCCGGGCTCGCGCTCGCCCGTCTCGCGCTCGTCGCGGGCCTGCTGGTGCTGTTCGTCCCCCGGGACGCCGGCCATGCGGCGGCGCGGGCGGAAGAGACCGCCGCGCTCACTGTCCTCGTCGCCGAGGTCGCCGAGAGCGCCGGGGAAGGGGTCGAGGTCCGCCATGCCGACCGGCGCCTCCAGCTCGACGGGACCGTCGAGGAGGGACGCGGGAAGACCCGGCAGCTGCACGGGCACCTGACCGAGCGCGGCCTGCTTGTCGCCCGCGGCGTCGCGGCCCACGGCCTCCTTGGGCTGCGGCCGGTCGAGACGGAACCCGATGCCGTTCGTGTCCGGTACGTCGTCCGTGAGCAGCGTCTCGGGGATGAACACGACGGCGGTGGTCCCGCCGTACGGAGAGGGCTGCAAGGAGACGCGTACGCGCTGGCGCTGTGCGAGGCGGCTCACTACGAAGAGGCCGAGGCGGTCGGTGTCGGAGAGTTCGAACTCCGGTGTCTCCGCGAGACGCAGGTTGGCGTCCAGGAGCGCGTCGGCCGCCATGCCCAGGCCTCGGTCGTGGATCTCCAGGGTGAAGCCGTTGGCGACGTGCTCCCCGAGGACCTGCACCGCGGTGTGCGGCGGCGAGAACACCGTGGCGTTCTCCAGGAGTTCGGCCATCAGGTGGGTGAGGTCGGCGACCGCGGGCCCGGTGACGGCGATGCGCGGCAGGCGGCGCACCTCGATGCGTTCGTAGTCCTCGACCTCGGCGACGGCCGCGCGGACGACGTCCATGAGCTGGACGGGCTTGCGCCACTGCCGGGAAGGGGCGGCGCCGGAGAGGATCACGAGGCCCTCGGCGTGCCGCCGCATGCGCGTGGTGAGGTGGTCGAGGCGGAAGAGGTCGGCGAGTTCGTCCGTGTCCTCGGTCCTGCGCTCCATCGTGTCGAGCAGGGTGAGCTGCTTGTGCAGGAGCACCTGGCTGCGCCGTGCGAGGTTGACGAACACCTCGGAGACGCCGCGGCGCAGGTCGGCCTGTTTGACGGTGGCCTCGACCGCGGCGCGCTGGAGGGTGTTGAGGGCCTGGCCGACCTGGCCGACCTCGTCCTTCTCGTACGTCAGGCGCGGCGCCTCGGTCTCCACGTCGACCTGTTCGCCCGCCGCAAGGCGGCGCAGCACCCCGGGCAGCCGTACGCCGGAGGCCTCGTGGGCCTCCAGGCGCAGTCGGCGCAGGTCTCGGATGAGGCTGCTGCCGATCCGTACGGACATGAAGACCGAGAACAGCAGCGCGAGCAGACCGAACACGCCCGCGACGACGACCCGCACGATCACGCCGACCGCCACCGGCTCGACGCGGTCCTGGAAGCGGTCGCCCGCTGCCTCGTCCCGCTCGGCGAGGTCCTTGAGCGCCTTGCCCGAAGCGGCGTCCCAGCGTGCCGACGTGACGGCGCGCGGAATACCGGGCGAGGATTCGATGACGGCCTTCTCGGCGGTCCTCAGCTCCGTCGTCTCGGCGCCGTTCCAGTAGCGCTCGTAGTTGGCGCGCTCGTCCTCGGGCAGCTGCGCGAGGTTGACCTCGTACAGCAGCGTGCGCTGGGCCCTGAGATCGGAGATCTCGCGGATCTCGGTCTTGGTGAGGCGGCGCGCGACCAGCGCCGAGCCGAGCAGGGCGTCCTCGCGGGAGAGCAGTTCACGCGCGCGGGCCACACCGACCAGCGCCCGGCCCTGCTGGTCCATCTCCACGTCGTCGAGACCGTGCAGGGACATCAGGAAGCCGTAGCAGGGGTCGATCAGCTTCGTGTACATCTTCAGCGCGCCGGCGCGGCTGATCGTGCCTTCCTCGACCGTGCGGCGCAGCGACTCGATGCCCTCGAAGGAGTCGAGGAGGGAGGCGAGCCGGTCCGCCGGCTGTCCGGTGACCTCGTCGCGCACGTCAGGGTGCGCCGCGTTGTCCACGACCTTGGCGACCATGTCGTCGGTGGCCGTGCGGCTGCGCCGCAGTGCGGCGAGCGCGTCGGAGGCTCGGGGGTCGGCGAGATAGACGAGGGTCTGGCGGCGTTCCTGCTGGACGACCCGGGCGGTGTCCTCGATCGGGTAGCCGATCTTCTCGACGACATTGGCGACGTCGATGAGGTCCTTGGCCGACTGACCCGTGAGGTACGTGGCGAAACCCCACATCGCGGTCAGGGAAATGAGCGGCACCAGCAGCAATGCCACGATCTTCCGGCGGATGGACTTCCCGCGAAAGCGCATGGCCTCCCCCAGATCGGCCCCCTGCGGCCGCGCTATGGCCAGGGGCACACATGTGCGTCAACAAACGGCGTGAGCCTACTACTGACCCAGGAGCAACTCGAAGACACGTCCGGATTGATTTCAGCCGTGACGTGAAAGGGACGTCCCCAGTTGTCCCTCCAATTCGGGAGATTGCATCCCGCGTGTGGCACATGCCACTCGGCACAGTCCCCCTTGCCCGTCACACCAGTTGGCCGGATCTCTTCGCTTTCCCGAACCGCGCGGGAATCTTCCCGGCCTCTCGTTCGTCTTTAAGTACGGGAGTTGGGGGCAGCGGGCATCAGGGGACCGCATGCCGACACCAGGTGGCGTAAAGCTGCGTATACCGGGCAGCCACTGGGAAGTCGGGTCCGCCGACATCTCGACGAACGGCCCTTGGGTCATCGGGGGAGTGAAGCGTTGATGGGCACGGCAGAACGCCAGAGGACGACCGCGGATGAGCACGAGACATCCAGGCGTCATTCCGGCGAGGACCGCAGGGAGTTGTGGATCGAGGAGCCGGCACGCAGACGGCGCCTGCCCGATCCGGTGCGTACGGCCGCGGTGCGAGCCGTGATCATCGTGGCACTGACCCTCATACAGGCGATGACGGCGTTCCTGTGCGCGGTGGCCGGATCCTGGCTGTCCTTCCCGATGGTGCTCAGCAGCGTGGCCAGCACCGTGGTCGCCACCTGGGGCGTCCTGGACGTGTGGGTGACCCGCCAGGTGTGGAACCAGCGGCACGGCGTGGTGTCGGTGCCCAGCAGCACGGCGCGTCAGCTCCGGCGCGAGCGGCGCCGGGCCCGTCGACAGGCCCGGACGGCGGCACGGAGCGAGGAACGCATACGGCGGCGCGGCGGGGCGGGGCAGTTGTCGCACCCGTAGACGTACGCGTGCGTGAGGACGCCCGGAAGCACAGCACGCCCGGAAAGCACCGGGCTCCCGGAAGTGCGGCACTCCCGGGAGTCAGGCCGCGACGGGCACCGCCGCCAGCAGACCGCGTCGCATCCGCATGAACGGGCGCGGCCGGTCCACCGCGAGGACCGCCGTGGTGTGCCCGTCGCGTTCGTACGCGGCGAGGAAGCTGCCCTCCTCCGGTGAGCCTTCCAGGAGGCGCACGGTGTCCTCGGCTCGCCGCCGCCCCGCGAACTGGATGCGGGAGCCGTACTGGTCGGACCAGAAGTACGGCAACGGACGCACGGCCTCGGCGGTGTGACCGGCCAGCAAGTTGCGTACGGCGACGCGGGGTTGCTCCGTGGCGCTCGTCCAGTGCTCGGCCCGCGTGCCGCCCACGCGGGCGACATCGCCCACGGCGACCACCTGCGGAAGGCCGGTGACGCAGCCGTCGTCGCACAGCACTCCGTCGCCCAGGGCGAGGGTCGAGCCCGCGAGCCAGCCGGTGTTGGGGGCGGCCCCGATGCCGACGACGACCACATCGGCGGGGAGCAGACGGCCGTCGGCCAGCTCCACCGCGCGCACGGACGCTTCGCCGTGCTGCGCGTCTTGGTGCGCCGCGTGACCGTGGGCCGCGTCGCCGTGAGCCGCCTCGCCATGTGCCGCGTCGCCGTGCAGCGCGGCCACGCCCGTACCCGTCACGAGCTCCGCTCCCCCACGCGCGTGCAGCCCGGCGCACACGGCCGCCATGTCCGCGCCCAGTTGCGGGAGCAGCGGCAGCGGGGCGGCCTCGACGACCGTCACCTCGTGCCCGAGCGCCACGCACGAGGACGCGGTCTCGGCGCCGATGAAGCCACCGCCGATCACCACGACCCGCTGCGGCCCCGCGGCAAGGCGCGCGCGCAGGGCACGGGCGTCGTCCAGGGTGCGCAGGGTGTGCACCCCCGCCAGGGAGGCTCCCGGCAGCCGGCGCGCGGACGCCCCGGTCGCGATGACCACCCCGTCGCTCGCGACGGTGCGGCCGTCCTCCAGGAGCACGGTCCGGCCGCGCGGGTCCAGGGCGCGGGCGCGCACCCCGAGCATCCACTCCGCGGCGAGTTCGCCGGTCTCCTCGGCGTCGGACAGGGCGAGTTGGGCCTCGTCGGCCTTGCCGGTGAGGAAGTCCTTGGACAGCGGCGGCCTGTCGTACGGTGGGTGCGGCTCGTCGCCGATGATCACGAGCCGTCCGTCGTATCCCTGGGCGCGCAGCTCGCGCGCCGCGTAGAGCCCGGCGAGCGAGGCGCCCACCACGGTGATGGTCCTCATGCGGCGGAACCCTCCTCGGCCACCAGGTGGACGTGGATCGTGCCGTCGTCGACGCTCACCTGGTGGGTGCGCACGGCGCGGCGGGCGGGCAGGCAGGTCGGGCGCCCCGTACGGAGATCGAATGAGGCGGCATGGAGCGGGCATTCGACCAGGCAGCCCTCGAGCCACCCCTCGGAGAGAGAGGCGTCCTGGTGACTACAGGTGTCGTCGATGGCGTAGATCTCGCCGTCGGCGTTGAACACCGCGATGGGTGGTGTGGTGTCGACGCGGACGGATTCGCCCGCGGGGAGGTCTTCAAGGCGGCAGACGGGAATCATGGGCCCCCCTCTTGATCTCTCTCGGCCCGGTCCTGACACCTTCTCGGTCCAGGACCCTTCGGTAACATGATGTTTCGCATGGCGCACGAGGGAGCGCTATACGCAACAGAATCCGGTCGGGGTGCCCACCGCGTCAAGGGCTTCCCGCAGATGCGGCTTCAACAGGCCGCGAGGTGGTGAGAGTTGAGATATGACCGGCACGCGGAAACAGCCTGATCAGAACGGGGAGCCGCGCGAGGACCGACCTGAGAACCGGCCCGATGCGCGCGAGAAGCAGCCGAAAGCGGCCCCCGCGTCCGTCCAGTCCGTGGACCGCGCGGTCAGCGTCCTGGAGATACTCGCCCGGCTCGGCGAGGCCGGGGTCACCGAGATCGCCGACGAGTTGGGGGTGCACAAGTCGACGGCCTTCCGGCTGCTCGGCGTCCTGGAGAACCGGGGCCTTGTGGGCCAGGCCAAGGACCGCGGGAAGTACTTCCTGGGGGCCGGCGTACTTCGCCTCGCGGGGGCGGCGGCAGTGCGCCTGGACATCTCCCAGGAGGGCGGCCCGGTCTGCCGCGACCTCGCCGACGAGCTGGGCGAGACGGTCAACATCGCGATCCTGGACGACGACGCCGCGGTCAACATCATGCAGGCCCGCGGTCCCGCCTCCGTGACCGCGCAGAACTGGCTGGGCAGACGCACCCCGCTGCACGCCACCTCCAGTGGCAAGATCCTCCTGGCCCACCTGCCGACGACGCTGCGCGAGGGCCTGGTGGCGCGGACGCTGCCGCGCCTGACCGAGCACACGGTGACCGGGACGGTGGCGCTGCGCGGCGAACTGGAGGCCGTGATCGACCAGGGGTACGCCATCGCCGTGGAGGAGCTGGAGGTGGGCCTGGCCGCGGTCGCCGCACCGGTTCGCGCGCACGACGGCAAGGTGATCGGGGCGCTCAGCGCGTCGGGGCCCGTGTACCGCCTGACCGAGGACCGGCTCACCGAGCTCGCCAAGCGCACGGTCGCCGCGGCCGTGGAGCTGTCGCGGCGGATGGGGTACGGCTTCTGACGGGGCGTCACTGGACACGGAGTACGAGGGCGGAACCGGGTCTTCCTGGTTCCGCCCTCGTCGCGTTCCCACCTCCGCCCCGGACGCCCCGGCCGCCCCGGGTCGTGTGCCGACAGCGCGCCCCGGCGCGTCCACGGCCGTGTGTCGATCGCGTTTCGCTGTGCGCCGGCGTTTTGCCAAGGGTTAACTCCCACCCCTTGACGGCCTCTTGATGGCGTTCCCACTATGTCTCTCATAGCGCAACCCGTCGTGCAGTGCGCAACAGAAGGAGTCTGGCCGTGCCACACGAGGTCCGTGCCGTCGTCGCCATGAAAAAGGGCGCACCCGTCGAGGTGCAGACGATCTTCGTGCCAGATCCCGGACCGGGAGAGGTACTCGTCTCCGTGCAGGCCTGCGGGGTCTGCCACACGGATCTGCACTACCGGGAAGGCGCGATCAACGACGACTTCCCGTTCCTGCTCGGCCATGAGGCCGCCGGCACCATCGAGGCCATCGGCACCGACGTCACCGATCTCGCCCCCGGCGACTACGTGGTGCTCGCCTGGCGCGCCCCTTGCGGAGCCTGCCGCTCCTGCCTGCGCGGCCGTCCCTGGTACTGCTTCGACTCACGCAACGCCGCCCAGTCCATGACCCTCCTGGACGGCACCCCCCTGAGCCCTGCCCTGGGCATCGGCGCCTTCGCCGAGAAGACCCTGGTCGCCGCCGGACAGGCGGTGAAGGTCGACCCGGCGGCCCGCCCCGAGGCCGCCGGGCTCATCGGCTGCGGCGTGATGGCCGGTTACGGGGCGGCCGTGAACACCGGTGAGGTGGGCCGCGGCGACACCGTGGCCGTCATCGGCTGCGGCGGCGTCGGCAACGCCGCGATCGCCGGTGCCGCGCTGGCGGGCGCGCGCCGCGTCATCGCCGTCGACATCGACGAGGCCAAACTCGACGGGGCGACCCGGTTCGGCGCCACGCACACCGTCAACTCCCGCGGCACGGACCCGGTCGAGGCCGTCCGCGAACTCACCGGCGGTTTCGGGGTCGACGTCGCGATCGACGCGGTCGGCACCCCTTCGACGTACCAACAGGCCTTCTACATGCGCGACCACGCGGGGGTCCTCGTCCAGGTCGGGGTGCCCGACCCGGAGATGAAGATCGAGCTGCCCCTGATCGACCTGTTCTCGCGCGGCGGCGCCCTCAAGTCCTCCTGGTACGGCGACTGTCTGCCGACCCGGGACTTCCCGATCCTCGTCGACCAGTACCTCAGCCGCAGGCTCGACCTCGGCGGGTTCGTCTCCGAGACCATCGCGCTCGACCAGGTCGAGGAGGCGTTCGGCAGGATGCACCGCGGTGAGGTCCTGCGTTCGGTGGTGGTCCTGTGAGCAGCCGAGCCCCCACGCCGCAGCCCGACGCTCCCGCGCCCCGCGTCGTCGTCATCGGCGCGGGCATCGTCGGCTGCTCCCTGGCCGACGAGCTCACCGCCCGCGGCTGGACCGACGTCACGGTCCTCGAACAGGGCCCGCTGCCCTCCCCCGGCGGCTCCACCTCGCACGCCCCCGGCCTGGTCTTCCAGACAGGACCGTCCAAGACCCTGACCGCCTTCGCGACGTACACCGTCGAGAAGTTCGGGGCCCTGGAGGTGGACGGCCTGTCCTGTTTCAACCCGGTCGGCGGCCTCGAACTCGCCACCACCCCCGAGCGCTGGGCCGACCTGCACCGCAAGGCCGGATACGCCGCGTCCTGGGGCATCCGCGCCGAACTGGTCGGCCCCGCCCGGTGCAAGGAGATGTGGCCGCTCATCGACGCGAGCAGGGTCCTGGGCGGCCTGCACACCCCCGACGACGGGCTCGCCCGCGCCGTGCTCGCCTGCCGCGCGCAGATCGAGCGGGCACGCGCGCGTGGCGCGCGCTTCCTGGACCGGCACACCGTCACCGGCATCGAACAGGAGGACGGCCGCGTCACCGCCGTCGTTACCGACCGGGGCTCCTTCCCCGCCGACCACGTCGTGTCGGCGGCGGGCTTCTGGGGTCCGGTGATCGGGCGCATGGCCGGCGTCGACATCCCCCTCCTGCCGCTCGCCCACCAGTACGCGAAGACCGCGCCGCTGCCCGAGCTCGCGGGCGTCAACGACCCGCGCACGGAGGCCTCGAAGCCGATCCTCCGCTTCCAGGACCGTGATCTTTACTTCCGTGAGCACACCGACCGCATCGGCATCGGTTCGTACGCCCACCGTCCGCTGCCCGTGGACGCGTTCACGGTGCCCGCGTACGACGACGCACCCGAGATGCCCTCCTCGTACCCCTTCACCGAGGAGGATTTCGCGCCGAGTTGGGAGGACTGCGGCTGGCTGCTGCCCTCCTTGCGCGCCGCCGAGGTCGCGGAGGGCTTCAACGGCGTCTTCTCCTTCACCCCGGACGGGATGCCGGTCCTCGGCGAGTCCCGTGCGCTGCGCGGCTTCTGGCTGGCCGAGGCCGTGTGGGTGACGCACTCCGCGGGCGTGGCCAAGGCCCTCGCCGAGTGGATGGTCGACGGACGGCCCTCCATCGACGTGCACGACTGCGACCTCACCCGCTTCGAGGACGCCCAGCGCTCCCCCGCCTACGTAGCCGAGCGCGGCGCCCAGCAGTTCGTCGAGGTCTACGACGTCCTGCACCCCTTGCAGCCCATGGAACAGCCCCGGCCGCTGCGGGTCAGCCCCTTCTACGCCCGGCAGCAGGAGCTGGGCGCCGTCTTCCTGGAGGGAGGCGGCTGGGAGCGTCCGCACTGGTACGAGGCCAACGCCCCGCTCCTCGCTGGCGTCGAGGTCCCCGAGCGCGACGCCTGGTCGGCCCGCCACTGGTCGCCGATCGCGGCCGCGGAGGCGAAAGCCACCCGCGAGAAGGTCGCCCTCTACGACATGACGCCCCTGCGCCGCCTTGAGGTGTCAGGGGCCGGCGCGCTCGCCTTCCTGCAGCGCATGACCTCCAACAACCTGGCCAAGAAGCCCGGTGCGGTGACCTACACCCTCCTCCTGGACGAGGCGGGCGGCATCCGCTCCGACCTCACGGTGGCCCGGCTCGCCCCGGACCGCTTCCAGGTCGGCGCCAACAGCCCGGCGGACCTGGACTGGCTCCTGCGCCACGCACCCGACGACGTGCACCTGCGGGACATCACCTCGGGGACCTGCTGCGTCGGCGTCTGGGGCCCGCTCGCCCGCGACCTCGTCCAGCCGCTCACCCGCGACGACTTCTCGCACGAGGCGTTCGGCTTCTTCAAGGCCAAGGAGACCTACATCGGGCAGGTCCCGGTGACGGCGATGCGCCTGTCGTACGTCGGTGAGCTGGGCTGGGAGCTCTACACGAGCGCCGACACGGGCCTTCGGCTCTGGGACACGCTCTGGGAGGCGGGGCAGCGGCACGGCGTGATCGCGGCCGGGCGGTCCGCCTTCAACAGCCTGCGCCTGGAGAAGGGGTACCGCGCCTGGGGCCACGACATGACCACCGAACACAACCCCTACGAGGCGGGCGTCGGCTTCGCCGTCCGCATGGACCGGGGCGACTTCGTGGGCCGTGCCGCACTCGAACGGCTCGGCTCCCCCGCTCGCAGGCTCACCGCGCTGCTGCTCGACGATCCGGCCGCCGTGGTCCTGGGCAAGGAGCCGGTGTACGTCGACGGGGTCCCGGCCGGGTACGTCACCAGCGCCTCGTACGGGTACACGCTGGGCCGTTGTGTCGCCTACGCGTGGCTGCCGCCGCTGGAGACGGGCGCGGGCGTGCACATCGAGTACTTCGGCGAGAAGGTCTCCGCGACGGTCGCCGAAGAGCCGCTGTTCGACCCGAAGATGACCCGCATCCGCCGCTAGCGGCTGGCCACAGGCCCATCGGCTGTTCTGGAGGAAGCACTGTGTCCCCCACCTACGACGTGATCCTGATCGGGCTCGGCGGCATGGGCGGCGCCGCCGCCCACCGCCTGTCCGCGCGCGGCGCCCGCGTCCTCGGCCTGGAGAAACGCGGGCCCGTCCACAACCGCGGTTCCGGCCACGGCGGTTCACGCATCACCCGGAGCCACGGCGGTTCACGCATCACCCGGCACCCGGCCCGCCCGGAGTCGGTCACCGCGCGGCCGGGTTCTCCGGGCACGGCTTCACGTCCGTGCCGGTCGTCGGCGAGATCGTCGCCGATCCGGCGCCGCGGGGCGCCACCGAGCACCCCATCGAGCTCTTCGACCCCCGTCGCCTTGCCGCCGCGTCCGCTTGAGGAGTAAGCCACCGTGACGACGACCCCTGAGGCCCCGTCCGCCGCCAGCCTGATGAGCACGCTGCCGGGCCGCTTCTACACCGATCCCGAGATCTTCCGACAGGAACAGGAGCGTGTCTTCGAGTCGCTCTGGTTCTGCGCTGTGCGCGCCGCCGACCTCGACAAACCCGGCGCCTTCCGCACCGTGCAGATCGGCCGCGAGAGCGTGCTGGTCACCCGCTCCCGCTCCGGGGAGCTGCGCGCGTTCCTCAACATCTGCCGCCATCGCGGCGCCCGTCTGTGCACCCAGGAGTCGGGCGAGGTGCGCCGCGCGCTCCAATGCCCGTACCACGCATGGACGTACGACCTGGACGGCAAGCTGATCGCCGCGCCGAACCTGGTGAAGATGCCCGACGTCGACCGCACCGCGTACGGCCTGGTCAAGGTCGCGCTGCGGGAGTGGCTCGGCTACGCCTGGGTGTGTCTGGCCGACGAACCTCCCTCCTTCGAGGAGACCGTCGTCGGCGCGGCCGTGGAGCGTCTTGGCGACGCCGCCTCCATCGAGCACTACGGCACCGAAGGACTCGCGCTCGGCAAGCGTGTCACGTACGACGTGCGCGCCAACTGGAAGCTGATCGTCGAGAACTTCATGGAGTGCTATCACTGCGCGACCATCCACCCCGAACTGACCGAGGTCCTGCCGGAGTTCGCCGACGGATTCGCCGCCCAGTACTACGTCGGGCACGGCGCCTCGTTCGGCGAGGAGGTCAGCGGCTTCACCGTCGACGGCAGCGCGGGCTTCGACCGGCTGCCCGAGGTCGCAGAGGACCAGGACCGCCGCTACTACGCGATCACGATCAAGCCGACCGTCTTCATCAACCTCGTTCCCGACCACGTGATCCTGCACCGGATGTTCCCGCTGGCCGAGGACCGCACGGTCGTGGAGTGCGACTGGCTGTACGCACCCGAGGTCGTCGCCTCCGGGGTCGACCTCGCCAAGTCGGTGGAGCTCTTCCACCGGGTCAACGAGCAGGACTTCGAGGCCTGCGAGCGCACCCAGCCCGCGATGGCCTCACGCGCCTACCGCGGGGGCGGGGTGCTCGTGCCGACCGAGCATCACATCGGTCTCTTCCATGAGTGGCTGGCCGGTCGGCTGGCCTAGAACCGCCCGCGGCCTACGAGGTGGAGGCGGCGGGGCGCTTGTACATGCGCGTCGCCGTGATCTCCCCGTGCACCGTCGCCTCGGCGGGGTTCTGCTGCGGCAGACCCGGCCGCAGGTGCTCCTCCACGCTGATGTACTTCAGCCCCGCCCGCAGGTCCGCGTCGTTGCGCAACCGGATGACCAGCGGGAACTCCGCAAGTGCGGTCGTGTCGAACAGGCCGGTGGTGTACAGCAGCTGCACGCCGAGCGCGTCCGACACGGCCCGCTGGAGCTCCAGGAGATACGTGGCGTTGGCGCGGCCGATGGGGTTGTCGAGGAAGAGCGTGCCGGCGTGCCGGTGCTTGTCGCGGCCCCGGTCGTTGCTGCGCAGGGCGGCCATCGTGCAGTACAGGGCGATGGCGGCGGTGAGCAGCTGGCCGCCGGAGAAGACGTCTCCCATCTGGCCGACCGGCACCCGCTCGGCGCGCAGCACGGCGTCCGGCTTGAGGATCTCGACGGCGATGCCGCGCGGCTCCAGGGCGGCCTGGACTCCGCGCAGCAGCAGGGACATGCCGTCCCGCCGCATGTCGGAGTTCTTCTTGACCGCGGCCCGCGTCGCCTCGTCGATGACCTCGCCGAGGCGCTCGGTGAGCGTCGCCTGGTCGGGCTCGTCGAAGCGGACGCGCAGGAACTCCTGGCCCGACCACTCGCCGAGGCCCTCGGGCAGCTGCGAGAGGCGCTGGGCCGAGCGGAGCGTGGCGAGCGAGGACTCCACGAGCCCGCGCAGCCGGTCCACGATGCTGTCGCGGTTGCGCTCCAGCTGCTCCAGCTCGTCGGTGAGCACGCGCAGGCGCGGCGCGAAGGCGTCGGCCCACTTCTTGGCGTGCTCGGGCAGCGCGGAGGCGGGCAGTTCGCGGATCTGCTGGCGGGCGGGGGTGCGTACCTGCTCGTAGCGGGTGGAGTTCGCGTGCCGTACGAGGATGTCGCTGGCCTCGCGGACGGCGGCCTCGGCGGCGGAGAGGTCGGCGGCGCAGCCGCGCAGGGAGCGCCGGGCCTCGGCCGCGGACTGGCGGGCCTCTTCGAGGGTGCCGGGGTAGGGCTCGGGCTCCTCGGCCGCCTCCTCCTCGTGGTGCTGCTCGCGCAGGAGATCGCGCAGGAGGGCCGCTGTCTCGTCGAAGCCTCCGGTGGCGTCCTCGGCCGCGCGGTGGGCGTGCAGGAGGGTGGCGTGGGCGTCCTTGGCCTGGCTCAACGCGTCGGTGCGGGTGGCCAGTTCGGTGGTCGCGGTGCGCAGCAGGGCCTGTGCCTGCTCGGCGTCGGCGGGGACGAGGTCCTCGGGGAGCTCGGTGTGCGCGTCGCCGTCCTGCGGGGCGAGCCGCTCGGCCTCGCCGCGCAGCCGGCCGAGCTGCTCGCTCGCGGCGGACGCGCGGGTCTCGATGAGCTGGACCTGGGCCTCCGCGCGGGCGGACGCGGCCTGCCGGGACGGTCCGTCGGAGCCGTCCGTGCCCTCCAGGAGCAGGGCGGCGCGGGTGCGGACCTTGTTGCTGAGCCGGTCGAGCTCGGCGAGGGCGCTGCTCTCGTCGCTCTCGGCGCGGGCCTGTTCGGCGCGCAGGTCGGCGCCGACGCCGACCTTCTCGTAGAGCTGGGAGGCGGCGCGGTAGGCCTCGCGCAGGGCGGGCAGCGAGGTCTTGGGGGCGCCGGTGTCCTCGGGCAGGTCTTCGGGGGCGCCCGCGATCTCGGCGCGTTCGGCGCGCAGGGCACGGGCGGTGCGGCGGGCGTCGTCGGCCGCGCGCTGGGCGGAGCGGCGGTCCTCGTCGGCGGCGCGGGCGCGGTCCAGGCAGGTCTGGGCGCGGGCCTCGGACTCGACGGCGTCGTCGGCGAGTTCGCGCAGCTTGGTCTGCCAGCCCGCTCGCTCGCGCAGGCGGAAGGCGAGCCCCGCGAGGGCGTCGGCGGAGCGCCGGGCACGCTGGGCGGCCTCCTGCCGCTCGTCACGCGCGCGTGCCGCTTCGGCCGCCGCCTCGTCGGCCTCGGCACGGACCGTGCGGGCCTCGGCGAGCTCGGCCTCGGCCTCTTCCGCGAAGGCGCGGGCGTTGCGAGCGGCGGTGGCGAGCTCCTCGATGCGTCCGGCCGGGCAGCCGCCGCGCCAGGAGGCGAGCCGTGCGGCGAGCTCGCGGTCCTTGGTGAGGCGGACGGCGAGCGCCCTGATCTCCTCGTCGCGCTGGGCCGCCCGCGCGCGCAGCGCCGTGCGCTCCTCGTCGGCGGCGTGTTCGTCGTGCATGGCGGGGTTCGGCGGGACGAGGAAGACGCTGCCTTCGGCGGCGCCGCCCGCGTCCTCGCCCGGCGTGGGGGCCAGGAGGGCGGCGGCGGTGCCGACGGCGACGGCGGAGCGGGGCAGCAGGGCGGCGCCGGCGAGGGCTTCGCGGGCCCGTGCGTGCGTGGCGGGGTCGGTGATGACGACGCCGTCGACCAGCTCGGGCCTGGCGGCGAGCACGCGCGCGTGGTCGGCGGGGTCGACGGCCTGCGCGAGGTAGCGCCAGCCGGGCAGGGCGGGGATGCCGTGCTCGCCGAGGAACTCGACGGTGGCCAGGACGTCCGGACCCGGCGGAAGCAGGCCGCCGTCACCGAGGGCGCCCAGGATCCGGGAGTCGTCGGCGGCGGCGGTCCGCAGCTCGAACAGCTGCCGCTCGGCGGAGGCGACCCCGTCCTCCAGGAGTGTGCGGAGGTCGTCGGCGCTGCGGTCCAACTCCGCCAGGGAGAGGGGGCCTTCGGTGAGGGAGCGGGTGACGGTGGCGACGCGGGCGGCCGCGCTCGTGGCGGCGCCGTCGGAGGCGGCGCCGTCGCTGGTGTCGCCCGTCCCTGCCGCTCCCTGGCGCGGCTGCGGCACTCCGCCCAGGGAGCTCGCCCCCGGAAGGCCGAGCAGCTCGGCGAGGCGCTCGTCCTCGGCGATCGACTCCGCGGCGCGGCGTTCGGCGTCGTACGCGTGCTCGGCGGCGTCCGCCGCGTCCGACGCGCGGGCGGCGGTGAGTTCGGCGCGGGCCTCGGCGGCGGCGGCCTCCTTGGCGTGCTCGGCGGCGCGCAGGGAGGTCTCGCGGGCGGTGTCCCAGGCAGCGACCGTGGTCTTCTCGGCGTCGCTGGCGGCCAGCGCGGCGCGCGCCGGGTCGGCGTCCGGGGCGGTGTCGTCCAGCCAGCCCGCACGGACCGCCTCCGCGGTCTCCTGCTCGACCTCGGTGAGGCGCTGGCGCAGGTGTCCTGCCTCGCTGCGGGCGCGCTGGGCCTCCGTCGCGGCGACGGTGGCGTCGCGGTGGGCCGCCTCGCCGGTCTCCTGGAGCGCGGCCGAGCGCTCCTCCTCCTCGTTCGCGAGGGACTCGGCGCCCTCGGCCGCGGTGTGCAGGACGCGGACGAGATCGGCGGCCGCCTTGGAGCGTGCGGCGAGGGCGGGCGCCGCGTCCCGCTCGGCCTCCAGGATCGCGGAGGCCACGCGCGCGGAGCGGTCGGCGGCCGCGCGGTGCCGCAGGACGGCTTCGGCGGCCTGCCACGCCGAGTGCAGCGTGCGCGCGTCGGCGAGCTCGCGGCGCAGACCGGCGGCTGCCTTCTCGGCGACGGTGAGCGCCAACGAGGCGTGCCGGAAGGCGAGTTCCGCGGAGATCAGCGCGGACCTGCCGCGTGCTTCCTCCGCCGTGGTGACGGTGTGCGCGGCGGCGGTGACCCGGTCGGCCAGCTCCCCGGCGCGGCCCCGCTCGGCGACACCGCGCGCGGAGAGCCGGCGGGCCAGCGTACGGGTGCGCCGCTCGGCTCCGGCGTGCACGTCACGCGCGCGTGCCCGCGTGTCGGCGGCGTCGACGATCCTGCCGAGCAGGTCGACGGAGCCCGCGGTGAACTCCCGCTCGGCGATGAGTTCGGAGCGGCGGCCGAGCTTGTTGCCGAAGCCGTGCACGAGGTCGGCCAGGCCGTCCGTGTCGCGGGTGTCCGTGACGGCGCGCAGCAGCAGGTCGGTGAAGTCGGAGTCCTTCTTGACCGCGAAGAGTCCCGCGGCCTCGCCCTCGTCGGCGTTCATCTCCCGCTGGTAGCGGAAGAGTTCCGGGTCCAGGCCCAGATCGCCCAGGTGCTCGATCCAGCGGTCGTGGATCTCCTCCCAGTGCACTTCGAGGTGGGGGTAGGCCTTGCCCGCCTCGGTCAGCGCGTCGCGGAAGCCCTTCATGGTGCGCCGGCGCCCTTGCGCGCCGGAGACGCCCTCCACGGAGGGGCGCACCGCGGTGGACTCGGCGACCGGCAGCGAGTCCAGGCTCATGCCGGGCCCGGGGCGGAAGGAGTACCAGGCCTCGGCGAACTTCCGGGGGTCGTTCGAGACCTGGCGTCCGCGCCATTCGCTGACCTTGCCGACGACGACGCACTCGCCGGTCAGCGTGTGCTGCCACTCCAGGGCGACGTGCCCGCAGTCGTCGGCGAGCAGGAATTTGCGGAGGACTCCGGAACTGGCGCCGCCCAGCGTGTTGCGGTGGCCCGGCAGCATCACCGAGAAGATCAGCTTCAGCAGGACGGACTTGCCGCCGCCGTTCTCCAGGAAGAGCACGCCCGCGGGCGCCGGGCGGCGCGGCGGCCCGGTCGGCTCCTCCTGGAAGAACTCCGCCTGGGCGGGCGCGGGGTCGGGCACCTCCGCGCCGACGCCGCGCAGGTCAAGCACGGTGTCGGCGTAGCGCGCACCGGCGGGGCCGATGGAGTAGAGGCGGACCCGGGACAGCTCGTACATGGCGGCGGACTCTCGTCGTAAGTCGTGCGGAACAGCAGGATTTTTTCGATGCGGGGTGGGGCGCGGGACGTCAGGAGTGGAGCTGTCAGGAGTGGAAGGGCAGGCCCGCGTCGGCGGCCAGCTCCAGGTCGTCGGTCTCGTCGGGGGGCAACAGGGTCGCTGACCCGTCCGTGACGGGCACGATGCCGAGCTCCAGGAGCTCGGCCATGGCGGCGCCGCCCGCCATGTCGCGCACTTGCAGCTGATAGCGGGCGGTGGTGCGGTACGTGCCCCCGGAGTCGTCGCCCGTGCGCTGCAGGAAGCCGGAGTCGGTGAGGAAGGCGACGGCCTTGCCGATGATGCCGGTGGTCGAACCGGCGAGGCGGCGGGCGTCCTTGGTGGCGCCCGTCGAGCTGCGCCGTGCCCAGATCCGCCAGGCGGCCTCCAGGCCGGGGGTGTCGGTCTCCGGGTCGGTGTTCTCGCCCTGCTCCTCGGCGCGCTCCTCCAGGCGGTGGCAGGCCTGGCGCACGAAGGCGTCCACGCCGTTGACCGTGACCCGCCCGATGTAGCCGTCGTCGGCGAGGTCCTCGGGGCGCGGGAACGCCAGGGCGGCGACGGCGAGATGGGCGAGGCCGTGCAGGAAGCGGTCGGTGGAGTCGGCGGCGGTCCTGCGCGCGTAGTCGCCCATGCGGACGGCGAACACGGAGTCCTCGGCGGCCGTCACGGCCATCCCCGCGCGCGGGGAGACCTCCAGGACGACGAGTCCGAGCCCGGCGGCGACGGCGTCGGCCAGGCGCGCGAACGGCGGGTCCTCGCGGTACCTGCGCAGCAGTTCGCCGTACTCCTGGTCGCGTGCGGGCTGGAGCTTGGGCTGGAGTCCGAAGGCGACCAGGCGCGCGGCGTCGGCGGCGTCGGCCGGGGTGACGGCGGCGGGCGCGGCGGGCGCCGCCGATGTCTCCGGCTCGCCCCACGCCGTGTGCTCTGCGGGGTGCTCGGTCACGGCTTGTGCTCCTTGCGGCGGTCGTGCTGAAGAGTCTTGAGGGGGTCGGCAGTGCTCACCAGCGGGGCGGGGGCGCTCGCCGGTGGGGCGGGAGTGCCCGCCAGCGGGTCAGGAGTGCTCACTGTGCTCACGCGCCCTCCGTCCTGCCTGCCGCCATGCCGGCGGCGTCGAGCAGTGCCGTGCCCACGATGAGGTCGGCGCCGCCGAATTCCTGGTCGTCGAGTTCCGTGCCGTCGTCCACGGCGAACAGGAGCTTCTCCTCGCCCTGGCGGTAGGCGGTGCCCACCGGCGGGCTGGCCGCGTGGACGGCGAGGAGCGCGACCAGGTACGGCAGTTCGGTGTCGCGGACGCGGGCGTCGGCGAGGAGCCCGGACAGGCGCCGGGGCGCGTCGGCCGGCAGGTCGAGCAGCTCCATGGCGCTGGCGAGCTGCTGCTCGCTGAAGCGGCTGTCGTCGGGGGTGGCGATGAGGTCGGGCTCGGGCATCTCCACGCCCAGGTGCTCGCGCTCCTGCGGCGGCGTGAGCAGTATGTCGACCAGGTCGCCGACGCGGACGGAGACGGGCGTGCGCAGTCCCGTGCCGCGCGCGAAGAAGGCGTTCGTCACGCGGCTCGCCTGCTCGACGGGGAGCGGCAGGAGCGGCGCGACGAGCTGGCCGTACAGATCGAGCCCGGTCTGCGAGGTGGGCGCGGCGAACGCCTGGCGGTCCTGCTCGGCGCGGAAGAGCGGGCCCGCGTCGAGGAGCCGGGACTGGAGCTGGGTGTGGCGGCGGATGCAGTCCTTGACGATGTCGACCAGCTCGGCGGCGCGGCGCTTCTGCTCGGGGTCCTCGGACTCGTCGCGTGCCTTGCGGATGTTCGTCAGGATCGCGTTCTCGTGGCGATAGCGGTCGGCGACGTGGTCGAGCGCCTCCGCGATCATGTCGGGGACGGCCTGGAGCCAGTCCACCGCGCGGACGTTGCGCCGGGTGGCGTCCAGGGCCCTGCGCAGCGTCTCCGAGTACTGCACCGTGCGGTACCGCGCCTGTTCGGCGGCGAGCTGGGCGTCGGCGAGGCGGCCGCGGCTGATGAGCACCTCGAGCTTGACCTCGGCGGCGATCTGGGCGCTGGTGACGTCGGTGTCGAGGGCGCCCACGAGGACGTTGACCGCCTCGTCCGTCGTGCGGAGATAGACACTCCCCCCGTAACCGGGCACCTCTTCGATCAGCTTGAAGTCGTAGTCCCTGCGCACATAGGTGCCGTCGGGCGCGAACGTGCCGTACACGGCGCGGAAGCCGCGGTCGACGCTGCCGACGTTGATCAGGTTCTCCAGGACCCAGCGGGCCACGCGCTCGTGCTCGGCCACGGGGCGCCGGGGCGCCTGGGCCCCGACGCGCGGGAGCAGCCTGGCCACTATCTGCTCGTGGTCGGCGCCGGTGTCGAAGTCCATGTTCAGCGTGACGAGGTCGATGGCGGAGAGGGCCACTTCCGCCATCGCGTACACCGAGTACTCACCCGCGAGGTTGGCCTTGCGCACGTCCAGGTCGTGCAGCGGGGCCGTGCAGGCGAGCGCGCGGAGCCGCCGCGCCAGGCCCTCGTCGGCGGCCGGGCCCAGGGCGGGCCTCGGCCCCGCGCTGAGCTGGGGTGGAGCGGTGTCCGGAACGGCAGGCGAAGTCACGGTGCACAGACTAGATCCTCGGTCTGACAACGGTCGAAACGGCGCAGATCTGACAGCGTCCGGCCGTGGCCCGCCGGGGGCTCAGGAGCCCGTCGGCTCGCCCTGTGCCACGCGCTGGCCGTAGGCCTCGACGAGGCCGAGCCGCGAGTCGTCCAGATAGTCCGCGAGCAGTCGCTCGGCCTGCGCGGCGTCGCCCTCCTGGAGGGTCTGCAGGATCTGCCGGTTGCGTGCGAGGTAGGGCTCGTGCAGCCGGCGCGGGTCGTCCACCACGTGGAAGGCCAGGCGCAGTTCGGCGAAGACACTGCGCATCACCTCGTCGGTGCGGGCGCTTCCGGCGAGGGCGACCAGCTCGCGGTGGAAGTGGATGTTGGCCGTGGAGACGCCCTTCCACTTCCGCTCCCGCGCGGCCTTCGTGCCGTCCGCGACGGCGCCCGCGAGGCCGTCGAGCGCGAAGGGCGGTTCTCCGAGTCCGCGGACGACGGCGCACTCCACGAGGCGTCGGGTGCGGTAGATGTCCTCCACATCCTCAATCGTGAGAACTCGGACAAATACCCCGCGGTTGAGCTGGTGGACCAGCAGCCGTTCGTGCGTCAGGAGACGGAAGGCCTCGCGCAGCGTGTTGCGCGAGACGCCGAGCGCGCCGCCGATGCTGTCCTCCGACAGCCGCACCCCCGGCGGGAAGTACCCCTCCGCGATACGGCTCCGGAGGATGTCCGAGACCCGCTCCGCGGTGCTGGTACGCCCCAGGAGCGCACGGTCGTCGGCCAGTCCGCTCGCGCCAGCCATTGCCTCAGCCATGCCCGGATTCAATCGCAGATGCAAGAACGAGACAACATGGGTATTGAGGGATCGTTCAACGATCCTCTACCTTGTCGGGCACGGCACCGTCCCCAACCGTGCCGGACACCCCGCCCGTGCCCCACGCCCTGCCCACCGCACGCCGAGTGCCCGCTCCGCACCCCCGCCCGCTCCGCACCCTCCGTCCCCCCTCTTGCGAGGTGCCCATGAGCACGCCCCCTCCGCCCCAGGCCCTTTCGACCGCCACACCTCCCGTGGACGGCGGACCTCCCAACGACGACGGCGCGTTCGGCTGGCTGCGCGCCCTCGGCCCGCGCGGTCGCCGCGCCTTCGGGGGCGCCTTCGGCGGCTACGCCCTCGACTCCTACGACTACTTCACGCTGCCGCTGAGCATGGTCGCGATCGCCGCGTACTTCGGCCTGGACAGCGGCCAGACCGGCCTGCTCACCACCGTCACGCTGGTGGTCTCCGCGATAGGCGGCGCGATAGCCGGAGTGGTCGCGGACCGGATCGGCCGGGTCAAGGCCCTGATGATCACGGTCGTCACGTACGCCGTCTTCACCGTCGCCTGCGGCTTCGCACCCAACTACGAGACCCTGCTGGTCTTCCGCGCCCTCCAGGGCCTTGGTTTCGGCGGCGAGTGGGCGGTCGGCGCGATCCTGGTCGCCGAGTACGCCACCGCCAAGAACCGCGGACGTACGCTCGGCGGGATCCAGAGCGCCTGGGCGGTCGGCTGGGCGCTCGCGGTGATCGTCTACACCGTGGTGTTCCAGTTCCTGGACGAGGACATCGCCTGGCGTGTGCTGTTCTGGACCGGCGCGCTGCCCGCCCTCCTCGTCGTCTACGTACGCCGCAACGTGCACGACGCCCCGGAGGCGGCCGAGGAGCGCAAGAAGAGCGCGAACAAGGGGTCGTTCACCGCGATCTTCAAGCCCGGCCTCCTGCGCATCACGCTCTTCGCCGTGTTGCTGTCCACCGGCGTACAGGGCGGCTACTACACGCTCGCGACCTGGGTGCCCACCTACCTGAAGACCGAGCGCGGCCTCACCGTCGTCGGCACCGGCGGGTACCTCGCCTTCCTGATCTCCGGCGCGTTCATCGGCTACCTGGCGGGCGGCTATCTCACCGACGTGCTCGGCCGCAAGAGGAACATCACGCTCTTCGCGTTCCTCTCCGCGGCCAGCATCCTGGCGTACACGAACATCCCGGACGGGGCCAACGGCCTTCTCCTTGTGCTCGGTTTCCCGCTGGGCTTCTGTATGTCGGCCATCTTCAGCGGCTTCGGTTCGTTCCTCAGCGAGCTCTATCCGGCCGCCGTGCGCGGCACGGGACAGGGCTTCACGTACAACACCGGTCGCGCCGTGGGCGCCGTGTTCCCCACCATGGTCGGCTTCCTGGCCGACAGCTGGGGCGTGGGCGGTGCGCTGATCTTCGGCGCGATGGGCTACGCCATCGCCGTGCTCGCGCTGTTCGGGCTGCCCGAGACGCGCGGGAAGGAGCTGGTGTGAGCGCCACGACCGCCGCGCTGCACAGCCCTGAGCAGGCCCGCGCGCTCTTCCGTTCGGGCACGAGCGGGCCGACCGCGGGCTGGGCGGCCGGTCACACGCAGGCCAATCTGATCGCCGTGCCCGCCGACTGGGCGTACGACATGCTCCTGTTCTGCCAGCGCAACCCGAAGCCCTGCCCGGTGCTCGACGTCACGGACGCGGGCTCCTGGACCACGCCCCTGGCGCCCGGCGCCGATCTGCGGACGGACCTGCCGCGCTACCGGGTGTGGGAGGACGGCGAGCTGGTCGAGGAGCCCACCGACGTGGTCGGGCGGTGGCGGGACGACCTGGTGTCGTTCCTCATCGGCTGCAGCTTCACCTTCGAGTGGGCGCTGACCGAGTCCGGCGTACCCATGCGCCATGTCGAACAGGGCCGCAACGTCTCCATGTACGTGACCGCGCGCCCCTGCCGTCCGGCGGGCCGCCTGCACGGCCCCATGGTGGTGTCGATGCGCCACGTGCCGCCCGAGCACCTCTCGACGGCCATCAGGGAGACCTCCCTGCTGCCCGCGGTGCACGGCAGCCCGGTGCACTGCGGCGACCCGGCGGGGCTCGGCATCGACGACCTGGCCCGGCCCGACTTCGGAGATCCGGTGGCCGAGGAGCCCGGTGACATCCCGGTGTTCTGGGCATGCGGAGTGACACCGCAGGCCGCGGTGATGGCTTCGCGCCCGCCGTTCGCCATCACGCACGCGCCGGGCCAGATGTTCATCACCGACGCCCGTGACGAGCAGTACCGGGTGGCCTGAGCGGGCCACCGGACGGAACCAGGAGAGTCACCCGCATGACCGACGCCGTGATCGACGCCGTGATCGACCTCAACGCCGACCTCGGCGAGGGCTTCGGCCGCTGGCGCCTGACCGACGACGAGGAGCTGCTCTCCGTCGTCACCAGCGCCAATGTGGCCTGCGGTTTCCACGCCGGGGACGCGGCCACCATGCGCCGCGTTTGCGAGCAGGCCGCCGCGCGCGGTGTGCGGATCGGCGCCCAGGTCTCCTACCGCGACCTGGCGGGCTTCGGGCGCCGCTCCATGGACGTGCCTGCCGACGAGCTGGCGGCCGAAGTGGCGTACCAGATAGGCGCCCTGGAGGTCTTCGCGCGCGCGGCCGGCACGCGCGTGTCGTACGTGAAGCCGCATGGCGCGCTCTACAACCGCGTCGTGCACGACGAGGACCAGGCGCGCGCCGTCGTCGAAGGGGTCCTGCTCGCGGACCACACGCTGCCCGTACTCGGGCTGCCCGGATCGCGCTTCCTTGAGGTGGCCGACAAGGCCGGTCTTCCCCAGGTCACCGAGGCGTTCGCGGACCGCGCGTACACCCCGGAGGGGACGCTCGTGCCGCGCGGCAGCGACGGCGCCGTCATCGCGGAGGCGGACGCCGTCGTCGAACGCTCCGTGGGGATGGCCCGGTTCGGGACGGTCACCGCCCAGGACGGCCGGCGGATCGACGTCCGCGCGCGCTCGTTGTGCCTGCACGGCGACACCCCGGGAGCGGTGGCCCTGGCCCGGCAGGTCCGGGCACGCCTCGAATCGGCGGGCGTCCGGGTGGAGGCCTTCGCGTGAGGGTGCTCCCGGTCGGCGACCTGGCGCTGCTCGTCGAACTCGCCGACGGCGACGAGGCGCAGGCGCTCCACGCCGAGCTGCTGCGCCGCAGGGCCGCGGGCCTGGTCCGCGTACGGGAGATCGTGCCCGCGGCCCGCACGGTGCTCCTGGACGGCCTCGACGACCCCGGCCGCGTCGGCGCTGAGCTCGCCGCCCTGGACATCCCGCCGCTGTCGGCGCGCGCGGAGGAGGTACGGGAGATCCCGGTCCGCTACGACGGGCCCGACCTGGCCGACGTGGCGGCGCACTGGGGCGTGCCGGTGACGGAGGTGGCGCGCATCCACTCGGCGGCCGAATTCCGGGTCGCCTTCTGCGGGTTCGCGCCCGGCTTCGGCTACCTCACCGGGCTGCCGGAGCACTACGAAGTGCCTCGCCGGACCACGCCGCGCACCAGCGTCCCGGCCGGCAGCGTCGCTCTGGCGGGGCCGTACACGGGGATGTATCCGCGCTCGTCGCCCGGCGGCTGGCAGCTGATCGGCACGACGGACGCCGTGCTGTGGGACCACGCGCGCGTGCCCGCCGCGCTGCTCACCCCTGGCGTGCGGGTGCGCTTCGTGCCCATGTCGCACCCGGACCCGTCGGAGGAACGATGACCGACCGGGCCTTCGCCGTCGTACGGGCCGGTGCGCTGACCACCGTGCAGGATCAGGGCCGCCCCGGGCACGCGCACCTCGGAGTGCCGCGCTCCGGAGCCCTCGATCCGGCCGCGGCGCGCCTGGCCAACCGACTCGTCGGCAACCCTGTCGACGCCGCCGTCCTGGAGACCACCCTCAACGGCTGCTCCGTGCGGCCGCGTTGCGCGGTGACGGTCGCGGTGGTGGGCGCGCCCTGCCCGGTGACGGTCGACGGCCGCCCGGCGGCATGGGGCGCCCCCGTTCGAGTCCCGGCCGGCGCACTGCTCGACGTCGCAGCGGCCGTCTCCGGAGTACGGTGCTACGTCGCGTTCGGCGGCGGAGTCGCCGTCGACCCGGTGCTCGCCAGCCGCTCCACGGACCTGCTCTCCGGGCTGGGCCCGCCGCCGCTCGCGGACGGAACGGTCATCCCCCTGGGGAGCGTCGCCGCGCCGCACGCGCGCGTGGACACCGTCCCGCACCCGGCGCCACCGCACGAACTGGTCCTGAGGGTGACGCCCGGACCCCGCGCCGACTGGTTCACCCCCTCGGCCCTGCGCACGCTGACCACGCGCGCGTACCGGGTGTCCTCGTCCAGCAACCGCATCGGCCTGCGCACCGAAGGGCCCTCCCTGGAGCGGGCGTTCACCGATGAGCTGCCCAGCGAGGGCATGGTCCTCGGCGCCGTCCAGGTGCCGCCGGACGGCCTGCCCGTGGTCTTCCTCGCCGACCACCCGACGACCGGGGGCTATCCGGTGATCGCGGTGGTCAGGGAGGCGGATCTGGCCGGGGCCGCGCAGGCGGTGCCGGGCACACCGGTGCGTTTCGTCCCGGCGGGACGGCGCTGAGTCCTTCTCCGTTCCCGCGGCCTCCTCCTTTCCCGCGCTCTCCTACGCCGCGTCCGGCTGCTCGGCCGCGGTCAGCGCGGCGAGGGCCGCCGTCACCGCGTGGGAGGCGCTCAGGTCGAGCCGGGCGCTGCTGCCCCGCACCTGGTGGCGTACTTCGTCGGCCGCGAGGGTGAGCAGCTGGGGCAGCAGGTCGGTGCACCGGCGCGCCACCCAGCCGGTGCCCGCGGTGGCCAGCCACAGCAGGCTCGCCGAGCGGGTGGGCGAGGACAGTTGGGGCTCGCACGAGGGCGGACCGCCCGTCACCAGGCCCCGCGCCGCGAGCAGCGCGTGGAAGCGGGCGGCGACGAGACGGTGGCCCCGCTCGCCGGGGTGCAGCCGGTCCGCGCTCCACAGGGTGCGGTCGGCGACCCACTCGTCCTCCGCGAGGTGCAGGTGGACGGCGCCGTACCGCTCGGACAGGGCGTGCACGACGGCGTTGACCGCGCGTTGCCGCCGGGCCAGCGGGCGGGCCAGCGCGCCCGGCAAACCGAGCATGGCTCCCGGGTCGGGGAGGCAGGCGGTGAGCAGCTGGGCGCCCTGCCGCGCGGCGGCTCCGTAGATCTCGTCCAGCCGCGTGGCCACGGCCCGGATGTCGAAGGTGCAGCGCAGGGTGTCGTTGACGCCGACGATCACGGAGGCCAGGTCGGGCCGCAGCTCCAGCGCCGCGGGGAGCTGCCGGTCCAGGACGTCGCCGGTCTGGGACCCGCTGACGGCGAGGTTGTGGAACTCGACGTCCACGCCGGACGCGGCGAGCAGCGCGGCCCAGCCTCGCCACCCCTCCTCCACGGGGTCCCCGACGCCTTCGGTGAGGGAGTCCCCCATGGCCACGAACCGCAGCGGTTTCACGAGGCACGCTCCTCGTGGGGCGCCGCCGAGCGCGCCCCTCCGGCACGGCGAGGGGGCACCGCGTCATGCGCCGCCAAGAACGCACCGACCGCTCTCCCCCACCCGAAGCACTCCGCACGCGCGCGTGCCGTCTCCCTCCGTATGCGCTCGGGGCGGGCGAGGAGAGTCTGGACGGCGGTCGCGAACGCCTCGCCGCCGTCCGTCGCCACCGTGCCCGCCCCGCCCACGATCTCCGGCAGCGCCGACGACGCGCTGGCCACCACCGGCGTACCGCACGCCAGCGCCTCCAGGGCCGCGAGGCCGAACGTCTCGCAGGGGCCCGGCGCCAGGCAGACATCGGCCGCGGACTGCAGCTCCCCCAGAGTCGTGCGGTGCGCGACGTGCCCCACGAACGTCACCGGCAACCGCCGCTCGCGCGCCCGCAGTTCCAGGCGCGCGCGCAGCGGCCCGTCCCCCGCCACCACGAGCACCGCGGGCACGCCCCGGCCACGGAGCACCTCCAAGGCGTCCAGAGCCGTGCCGGGCCGCTTCTCCACGGACAGCCGGGAGCAGAGCACCAGCAGCACCTCGTCCTCGCGCGCGTGGCGCCCGCGCACGCGGGGATCACGCAGCCCCGGATGACTGCCCACGAGGTCGACGCCGAGCGGAGCACGGACGACATTGCGCGCCCCGACGCGGACGAACTCGCGCGCGGCCCACTCCGTGGTGCACACGACCCGCGCGTACGCGTGCGCGGTACGGGAGTTGAGGGTGTCGGCGGCTCGCAGGGCGGTCTGCCGGGGCATGCCCCAGGACCTGAGGACGCCGTCCGTCGTCTCGTGGGAGACCATCACGGCCGGGATCCTGCGGTGCCGGGCCCAGGCTCCGGTCCAGCGCAGCGTCGTGCGGTCGGAGACCTCGATGCGGTCGGGGGCCAGGCGTTCGAGGAGGCGGGCGACCCGGTGGCGGTCCGCGAGGACGCGGTAGCCGCCGGTGCCGGGCAGCGGCGTGCCCGGCAGGGTCACGACGCGCCCCTGGTCCGTCTCGCTGACCCCGGCCCGTTCGCCGGGCACGATCAGCACGGGCTCGTGCCCGGCCGCGCGGTAGCCGCGTCCCAACTCCCACAGCGCGGTGCGCAGTCCGCCCGACGTGGGGGCGACGAAGTTGGCGAGCCGCACGATGCGCAGCGACTCGCCGGACCGCGCTCCGGAGCGCTCGGCCGCCGCGCGGTAGGCCGCTTCCCTGTACAGGGCCGCCCTCATGCCGCCACCGCCGTCCGCGCGGCGAGCACCTGGGCGTAGTGGTCGACGAGCTGTTCGCCCACCGCCTCCCAGGTCCGCCCCTCGACGGCCGCGCGCCCCGCCCTGCCGTACGCGGCGCGCAGCCCTGGATCGGCGGCGAGCGCCCAGACCGCGTCCCGCACCGCGAGGGCGTCCCGGGGCGGCACGAGGATTCCGGTGCGGCCCGGGACGACGAGGTCCAGCGGTCCGCCGGCGGCGGGCGCGACCACCGGCACTCCGCTGGCCATGGCCTCCTGCACGGTCTGGCAGAAGGTCTCGTAGGGCCCGGTGTGCACGAAGAGGTCCAACGAGGCGAAGATCCGCGCGAGTTCGCCCCCGGTGCGGCGCCCCGGCATGACCGCGCCGGGCAGCGCCGCGCGCACGGAGTGCTCGCTGGGGCCGTCGCCGACGACGACGAGGCGTACGCCCTCCAGCGAGCACACCCCGGCCAGGAGTTCGACCTGCTTCTCGGGAGCAAGACGCCCCACGTAGCCGACGATCAGCTCACCGTTCGGCGCGAGTTCACGGCGTACGGCCTCGTCCCGGAGGGCGGGCCCGAACCGGGCGGTGTCCACACCCCTCGGCCACAGCCGCACCCGAGGCACCCCGTGCGTCACGAGATCACGCAGGGCGGCCGACGACGGGGCGAGGGTGCGGTCGGCCGCGGCGTGGACGGCGCGGATGCGCCGCCAGGCGGTGGACTCCCCCATTCCCATGTACGTACGCGCGTAGCCGCCCAGGTCCGTCTGGTAGACGGCGACGGCGGGAATGCCCAGGCGCGCGGCGGCCGCCATGCCGCGCGCGCCGAGGACGAAGGGGCTCGCCAGATGGACGAGGTCGGCCCGGTGCGCGCTCAGCGCGGCCGACAGACGGCGGCTGGGCAGCGCCACCCTGACCTGCGGATAGCCGGGCAGGGGCAGGGAGGGGACGCGGATGACGGGGCAGGGCGCACTGGCATCGGATGCGGCGTCCGCACCGGCCGCGGGGGCCGGGGCGATGACCAGGGGGTCGTGACCGCGGGCGGCGAGCTGCCGGGCGGTCTGGAGGGCGCAGTGCGCCACGCCGTTGACGTCGGGAGGGAAGGATTCGGTGACGATGACGACACGCATACCCGTGTTGTCGTCGCGCGGGGCGTGGTCACGTCAACGTGGATCTTTCCTGGCGAGGAACGTCCCATGAGCGTTCCGCTCCGCGCCCGCCCCGTCCCCCCGCCGAGCGCCCCGCTCCGGGGCGCTCCGGGTTACACCTCGGCCGCGTCGGGTCCGATTCTGCTGCGGACCGCGGTCTGTACCTCGTCCTCCTCGGCGGGGTCCGCGGCGAGCCTTCTGAGCTGGGTGACCACGCGGGCGTCGCCGGTCTCGGCGTGCCGTGCGGCGACCTCGCGGGTGGACTCCTCGCAGTCCCACAGGCATTCGACGGCGAATCCGGCGGCGAAGGAGGGGTCGGTGGCGGCGAGCGCGCGGGCGGCGCGGCCGCGCAGGTGGGACGAGGCGGTCTCGCGGTAGACGTGGCGCAGCACGGGGGCCGCGCAGGCGATGCCGAGCCGACCGGCGCCGTCGACGAGGGTCCAGAGGGTCGGTGCGTCCGGGCCTTCGCCCCGGACGGCTTCCCGGAGGGCGGCGAGGACGAGCTTGCTGTCCTGGGCGCCGCCCCTGCAGGCGAGCACCCGTCCGGCGGCGGCTCCGAGTTCGTCGGGCCGCAGGGCCCAGCGGCGGGCGCGCTCCACGGCGGCGACGCTGCGCATCCGTTCGAAGGCCTCGGCCGCGGCGTCCACGACGGCCCGTGACGGGCTCTGGACCGCGTACTCGATCAGGTCGAAGACGTCGGGATCATGGGCGTCCGCGAGGTAGCGCAGGGCCGTGCCGCGCGCCCCGTCGGAGCCGTTGCGGGCGGCTTCGAGGATCTCGGCGCGGTCTTCCGGTCCGGCGACGGCGCTCAGGCAGCGGGCGGCGGGCACGTGCAGGACGGCGCCGCGTTCGAGCCCTTCCTGCGCCCAGTCGAAGACGGCCCGGACGCTCCATCCCGGGCGTGGGCCCGATGGCCTCAGCTGGCGCTGCCAGCGGTCGAAGGACCCCTGTTCGCGCGCGGCTCGCACGCGGGCGCCGACGCCCTCCCTCGGGTCCTCCTCCCACAGCCGCCAGGGCCGGGGTTCGTAGGCGTCGCGCACGGCGGCGGCCAGTTCGGCCTCGCCCTGCGCGTCCTGGGAGAATCTGGCGAGTACGGGCACGGCTAGGGCGCGCAGGCCCGTGTCGTCGTCCCGCAGCGCCAGTTCGTCCAGGGCCCAGGCCCAGTTGGTGCCGAACGCGGCGTACCTGCGCAGCAGTTCGAGGGCGTCGTGCCTGCCGTACGAGGCGAGGTGCCCCAGGACCGCCAGCGCGAGGCCGGTGCGTGAGTCGTCCGTGTTCAGGACGTCCTCGGCATCGAAGAGATGCCGCTCGATCTCCTGGATCCCGCCGCGGAGATCGAGGTAGAGCCGGGCGTAGTAGAGGGAGCGGTTCTCCACCTGCCAGTCGTGGCGTGGGTCGTGGAGCACGCAGGTCTCGAGGGCGGCGAGCGCCTCGGATCGGGGGGCGGTGAGTGCGTGCAGCGTGCCGTCGCCGCGGCCCCGCTGCAGCAGGCCGAGCAGCGTACCGCTGGGCGCTATGACCGGATCGAACATGGGAAACAGCCTCACATCAAGCGTCGACGCAACCGGGAATCGTGAATTACCTGGCCGTGCGCCAACACGTCGGGCCGCCCGCCGTCTCTTGCTTGCTGTAGACCATCTTCCTCTGCCTCTCGTCGGTGGCCCGTAGGGATCCCGGACGGGAGGTCCGGGGGCGGGCCGTCACGGTCCGCGCGGTGCGGCAACTCCTGCCCCGCCGTCGCGTCCGTGAATCACGTCGTCATGATGACCCAGCGGTTCAGCCCGCCGCGACCACATTTCCAGCGCCCCCGTTGTTGCTGGTCAGCTACCCCGCTCAGGCCGCCCCGAAGAGCTCGAGCAGCTCCGTCTTGGCGAACATCCTGGCGGTGTCCACGGCCGACGGTGTGCCCGCGGCCGGATCCGCGCCTCCGTCGAGCAGCGCCCTGATCACGGTGTCCTCGCCCTTGAAGACGGCGCCGGCGAGCGGTGTCTGCCCCCGGTCGTTGGCACGGTTGGCGTCACCGCCCCGCTCCAGGAGGGCCCGGACGGCGTCCGCGTGGCCGTGGTAGGCGGCGAGCATCACGAGGGAGTCGCCGCTGTCGTTCGTGAGGTTGGCCGGAACGCCAGCGTCCACGTACGCGGCGAGGGCCTCGGTGTCGCCCTGGCGCGCCAGATCGAAGATCTTGGTCGCCAGCTCCACGACTTCCGGGTCGGGGGCTTCACTCATGGACCGGACCGCCTTTCGACTGCGGGGTGACTCAAAGGGGGCGTACGGCGACGAGTGCAGCCGTACGGGTGAATCGACAGGGTACTGCCCGTCCGGGCACATGACGGGGCGCGCCCGCGGCAAAGATCACGAAGGGACCCGGACGCCCTCCGAACCCCTGCTCGCGCGGCTCAGCAGACCCCGCCATTCGAGGGAATTTCGCGGAAATTCCCCCATTTGCACCTTTTATCGTATGGATACATGCTGTGAACCTGGAACAACTCATGGTGACTGTCCCCACCAACCAGGAGAACCCTCATGATCCTGTCCATCTCCGGCGTCGTGCTGCTCGGCATCATCGTCTTCCTGTTCTTCCGCAAGGACGGCCTCAAGGCGTCCCACGCGCTGGTCTGCGCGCTCTTCGGCTTCTTCATGGCGGGCACCGCCATCGCCCCGAGCATCAAGGCCGGCAGCGCGAGCCTGGCGAGCCTCCTCGGCGGGATCAAGTTCTGACGTCCCCTGCTCCCTGCCCCCTGTAGTACTTCGTTCGCACCATCTGGAGACTGACGTGGCACGGCGCCCCCTCCCCCGCATCCTGAGCAACGGCACCGCCTCGATCGCCCGGAGCCGGGAGTTCGCACGGTCGGCCGCCGACAGCGCCACGGACGTCCTCCACCCGCTGATCACGATCACTCGTGGACTGCGCCGGCTGGCGGCGGCCGGGCGGCGCAAGTGGGCCGACACCCCCAAGGACCGGCGCGGACCGCTGCTGTTCCTCGTGGCGTCCGTCGTCCTGGTCGTGGCCCTCATCCCGTACGGTCCGCTGCTCGCCGCCATCTGCCTGATGGCGGCCGCCGCATGGAGCGGCAGGGAGAAGCCGGCTCCGGCGCCCACCGGTCCCGACGAGGCGCAGACCCAGCGGCTTCAGTCCCTCTACGAAGCGCTCGTCCCGTACTTCTCCGTTCCCGAGGACCCCGCTCCGCTCTTCGCGCACGGCGGCGAGTGGGACAAGGCCCTCACGTCCTACGAGTTCGACGACAACGGCCGCGTCTCCCACCTGGTGGTGCGCTACCCCGCGTACTTCACCGACGGCGAGCCCGAATCGCGCGCACGCATCGAGCAGCTGCTGCACGCGAAGTCGGGCCGCGGCCGCGAGTACCACTTCGAGTGGGACGAGGAGGGCAACCAGCTCACGGTGAACGTGCTGCCCCCGCTGCCCACCGACATCGCCGCCCAGCGGTTCGTCACGTCCCCCGGCGAGACCGTCCTCGGCTTCACCGACCCCACCGGCGTCCAGCGCACCCTGCCCGTGACGGACGGCGACGAGCAGCGCGACGTTCCCCCCGTCGTCTGGCGCACCGGCCCCCGCTCCACCGAGCCGCACCTCCTGGTGATCGGCGAACCCGGCAGCGGCACGACGACCCTGCTGCGCTCCATCGCCCTGCAGGCCCTGCTGCACGGCGACGTCCTGGTCGTCGAGGGCAGCGGCATCGGCGACTACGCCTGCCTGACCGGACGCGACGGCGTCCTGGCCATCGAGTGCGGGCTCGCCGGAGCCCTGGCGAGCCTGGAGTGGGCCGCGCACGAGACGGAGCGGCGCCTGATCTCCGCCAACCGCGCCCGCCAGGCGGGCCACCCCGCCCCGGACGACACCAAGCGCCCCCTGTGGATCCTCATGGACCGCCCCAGCGTGCTCGGCCACCTCGCGGCGGCCGACGGACGCAAGGACCCGCAGTCACTGCTGCAGGTGCCGCTGCGGCACGGCAGGGCGGCCAACGTCACGGTCGTCGTGGCCGACCAGTTCGACAGCCTGGACGCCCTGAGCGATCCGGTGCGCCAGCACACCCGCGCGCGCGTGGTCCTCGGCCCCACCACGCTCGACCAGGTCGAGGACATCCTCGGGGTGCCGCCGCGCACGACGCCCACCTCCGACGTCCCGCCCGGCCGCGGGTACGCCCGGCTCGGCACGGGTCCGGTGCACCGGCTCCAGGTGCCCGCGACGCCCGATCCGTACGACGACGCCACGAGCGAGTCGCACCGGCAGGCGGTGACGGAGCTGCTGCCCGCACGCAGCGCCCCCGCGGACGCCGGGCCAGGCACCGGCACCGGCACCGGCACCGGCACTGAGGCCGACTCCGAGGCGGACACCGTGGCGACGGAACCCGACGCGACGCCGCAGCCCGTGGCCGCCGAAAGCTGAGGCTCGGGGAGACCTGAGGCGCAGGGCGAACCGGGGCTCGGGCAGAGCCGGCCCTCAGGCCACGAACGCCCGCGGCGTGTCCATGCCCCCGCCCGCACCCGTCTCCACCAGACGCGCCGCGGCGGCAAGGCGCACCGCCGCCTCGTCCGCCACCGCGCCGCCCACGGTGAACGGCAGCCGCACATACCCCTCGAAGGCTCCGTCCACGCCGAAGCGCGGCCCGGACGGGACCCTGACCCCCACCCGCTCGCCCACCTCGGCGAGCCGGGAGCCGGAGAGACCTCCGGCGCGTGCCCACAGGGTGAGGCCGCCCGCCGGGACCGCGAACTCCCACTCGGGCAGCTCGCGGCGGACGGCGGCGACCAGGGCGTCGCGGTTCTCGCGCGCCTGGTCCCTGCGCACCTGCACGGCCGACTCCCAGCCGCCGGTGCTCAGGAGCCAGTTCACCGCCAGCTGTTCCAGGACGGGCGTGCCCAGGTCGGCGTAGGCGCGTGCCGAGATCAGGCTGCGGATCACGTCGGGCGCGGCCCGCACCCAGCCGATGCGCATGCCCGCCCAGAAGGCCTTGCTCGCCGAGCCGACGGTGATGACGGTGGAGCCCCCCGGATCGAAGCCGCAGACCGGGCGGGGCATCGCCACGTCGTCGTCGAGCCGCAGCTCGATCATGGTCTCGTCGACGACGAGGACCGTGCCCGCGGAGCGCGCCGCGTCCACGAGCTGACGCCGCCGGTCATCGTCGGCGAGCGCGCCCGTGGGGTTGTGGAAGTCCGCGACCACGTACGCGAGGCGGGGCGCGGCATCGCGCAGCACCTGCCGCCAGCGGTCCATGTCCCAGCCCTCGAGCCCCTCGGACATGGCGACGGGGACCAGCCGGGCGCCCGTCTCGCGCATGAGCTGGAGGATGTTGGCGTACGACGGGGACTCGACGGCGATGCGCTCACCGCGCGGCGCGAACAGGTGGCAGATCGCGTCGATGGCGCCCATCGCGCCGGTCGTGACCATGATCTGTTCGGGCATCGTCGGGATGCCGCGCGCGGTGTAGCGCTCGGCGAGCATCTGGCGCAGGGCGGGCAGACCGGCCGGGAAGTCCCCGTGCGTGTGCGCGTACGGAGGCAGTTCCTCCAGGGCCCCCTGGACGGCGCGGGTGAGCCAGGGCTCCGGCGCGGGCAGCGCCGCGCAGCCCAGGTCGATCATGGAGCCGAGGGCCTCGGGCGGAAGGGGTTCGAGCCCGCGCGCGGGCAGGGGGTTGCCGGCCGGGACGGCGGTCCAACTGCCCGCTCCCCTGCGGGACTCCAGGAAGCCTTCGGTGCGCAGCGCCTCGTACGCCGCGGCGACCGTGGTGCGGCTGACCGCGAGGGAGACCGCAAGCTCGCGCTCGGCGGGCAGCCGTGCGGCGACCGGGACGCGGCCCTCGAGGACGAGCATGCGGATACCGTCGGCGAGGGCGCGGTAGGCGGGCGGCCGGCGCGTGCCGGGGCCCGCGGGCCGTGTCTGCTGAGAGGTGAGCAGCCGGGCGAGCTGCGTGGCGCCCACCGCCGAAGTCCACTGAGCCATGATTCCCAGTCCACCTTCCTGGAATTGGCCATGGTTGGCATCCCTTTACGAGCCACAGAGTGTCATGCGTCAGGCCACTACCACCAGCAGGGGGCTCCCTTGTCCGTCACCCGTCGACTCATCCAGCTGTACGTCGGCCTGACGCTGTACGGCGCGAGCTCCGGGCTCCTGGTGGTGTCCGGCCTCGGCCTCGAACCGTGGAACGTGCTGCACCAGGGCCTGGCCGAACTGACGGGGATGTCCATCGGCGTCGTCTCCATCTTCATCGGTGCCGCGGTCCTTCTCCTGTGGATCCCGCTGCGCCAGCGCCCCGGCCTGGGCACGGTGTCCAACGTCTTCGTCGTCGGCCTGGCGATGGACGGCACCCTCGCCCTGATGCCGGACGCACACGGGCTCGGCGCCCGCATACCGCTCCTCGTGGCCGGGATCGTCCTGAACGGCGTGGCCACCGGGCTCTACATCGCGGCGAAGTTCGGCCCCGGCCCCCGGGACGGCCTGATGACGGGCCTTCACCAGCGCACAGGGCGCTCGATCCGGCTGATGCGGACGCTGGTCGAGGTGGCGGTGGTCGCCACCGGCTTCGCCTTCGGCGGCACGGTGGGCATCGGAACGGTCCTGTACGCGCTGGCGATCGGCCCGCTGGCCCAGTTCTTCCTGCGCTTCTTCGCCGTCCCCGCTCCATCCAAGGGAGGCGTCGTGGCTGCCGGCGGTCAACCGGAGCAGGCGATACTTCAGCGGTGACCACGCGCGTACGCCACCCCTACCTCGACCATCCCGGCCCGCTCCCCTTCGCCCACCGCGGCGGGGCGGCGGACGGCCTGGAGAACACCGCCGCCGCGTTCCGGCGCGCGGTCGGCCTGGGATACCGCTACATCGAGACGGATGTGCACGCCACGTCGGACGGCCGTCTCGTGGCCTTCCACGACGCGACGCTCGACCGGGTGACGGACACCGCCGGGCAGATCGCCGACCTCCCGTGGAGCGACGTCCGCCACGCGCGCGTAGCGGGCAGCGAACCGGTGCCCCTCTTCGAAGAGCTCCTGGAGTCCTTCCCCGACGTCCGCTGGAACGTGGACGTCAAGGCCGAGCCCGCGCTGCTCCCGCTCCTCGAGCTGCTGCGCCGCACCGGCGCCTGGGACCGCGTGTGCGTCGGCTCGTTCTCCGAGGCGCGCGTGGCCCGGGCCCAGCGGCTCGCGGGCCCGCGCCTGGCCACCTCTTTCGGCACGCGCGGCGCGGCGGGCCTGCGGCTCAGCTCGTACGGCATCCCCGCCCCCGTGCGGGGCTCCGCTGTGTGCGCCCAGGTGCCCGAGACGCATGCCGGCATCCGGGTGGTGGACCGCCGCTTCGTGCGCGCGGCCCACGCGCGCGGGCTGCAGGTGCACGTCTGGACGGTCAATGACGCCGAACGCATGGCCGCCCTTCTCGACCTCGGGGTGGATGGCATCATCACTGATCACATCGAGACGCTGCGCGAAGTGCTGAAGGACCGGGGAGCCTGGGCCTGACCGCCTCTGGGCGGCAGCGGACCACGGGGACCAGCGAGGGGGGCACGGGTGGGCACCGACACCGTGCGGGCAACGCCACCGGCCGACGAGAGCGCCGCCGAGCGGCGGCGCGAGCAGCGCGGCTGGTACGTCTACGACTGGGCGTGCTCGGTCTACTCGACCAGCGTCCTGACCGTGTTCCTCGGCCCGTACCTGACGGAGATCGCCAAGTCGGCCGCCGACGGGGACGGGTATGTGCACCCGCTGGGCATCCCGATCAGCGCCGGGTCCTTCTTCGCGTACGCGGTCTCGGCGTCGGTGATCGTGTCGGTCCTGGTCATGCCGGTCGCGGGCGCCGCCGCCGACCGCACGGGCCGCAAGAAGCCGCTGCTCGCGGTGGCCGCCTACCTGGGGGCCGCGGCGACGGCCGGCATGTTCTTCCTGGACGGCGACCGCTATCTCCTCGGCGGCTTCCTGCTGATCGTCGCCAACGCCTCGCTCGCCGTCTCGATGGTGCTCTACAACGCCTATCTGCCGCAGATCGCCCCTCCTCAGGAGCGTGACGCGGTCTCATCGCGCGGCTGGGCGTTCGGCTACGCGGCGGGCGCGCTCGTCCTGGTGGCGAATCTTGTCCTGTTCCTGGCCCATGACACCTTCGGGGTCTCGGAGTCGACGGCCGTGCGCATCTGCCTGGCGTCGGCGGGCGTGTGGTGGGGCGCCTTCACGCTCGTACCGCTGCGGCGGCTGCGCGACCGCAAGGTGCCGCCTTCGCCGGGATCGGCACGCGGCTGGCGGCAGCTGGCGTCGACGGTGCGCGACATGCGCCGCCACCCGCACACCCTGTCCTTCCTGCTCGCCTATCTCGTCTACAACGACGGCGTGCAGACGGTGATCTCCCAGGCGTCGGTCTACGGCTCCGAGGAGCTCGGCCTCGACCAGTCCACGCTGATCGTGGCGGTCCTGCTCGTACAGGTGCTCGCGGTGGCGGGAGCGCTCGCCATGGGGCGCCTCGCACGGACGTACGGCGCCAAGCGCACCATCCTCGGCTCGCTCGTCGCGTGGACGGTGACGATCGGCGCCGGGTTCTTCCTGCCCGCGGGCGCGCCGGTGTGGTTCTTCGTGCTCGCGGCGGGGATCGGCCTGGTGCTCGGGGGTTCGCAGGCGCTCTCGCGGTCCTTGTTCTCGCACCTGGTGCCCGCGGGCAAGGAGGCCGAGTACTTCTCCGCGTACGAGATCAGCGATCGCGGCATGGCCTGGCTCGGGCCGCTGATCTTCGGCCTGACGTACCAGCTCACGGGGAGCTACCGGGACGCGATCGTCTCGCTGGTGGCCTTCTTCGTGATCGGTTTCGTCCTGCTCGCACGGGTACCCGTGGGGCGTGCGATCCGCGACGCGGGAAATCCCGTACCCGACAGGATTTAGCAACTGAAGCCAAAGGGCGGTAGTGTACGCGTTTGGCTTACCAGGCGGACCGTTACTGCGCGCTCAAGATTGAGAAACGCAGGGTGACATCCTCTGTCAGATGTGACATACCGGGCGCTGGTGGGTACAACAAGGGGCGGCATACGACGGCGACGCATGACCCTTAACGGGAATCTTTACCGCCGACCGGACGTTGACCGGATGACGACGACAGCGACACCTGTCCTGTGGGCGACAAGCCCGGGAGGCACGATTCATGAGTGAGCGAGCTCTTCGCGGCACGCGCCTCGTGGTGACCAGCTACGAGACCGACCGCGGCATCGACTTGGCTCCGCGCCAGGCCGTGGAGTACGCATGCCAGAACGGACATCGATTTGAGATGCCGTTCTCGGTAGAGGCAGAAATCCCGCCGGAGTGGGAGTGCAAGGTCTGCGGGGTCCAGGCACTCCTTGTAGACGGCGACGGACCTGAGGAGAAGAAGGGTAAGCCTGCGCGTACGCACTGGGACATGCTCATGGAGCGCCGCACTCGAGAAGAACTCGAGGAGGTCCTGGAGGAGCGCCTCGCGGTTCTCCGTTCAGGAGCCATGAACATCGCGGTGCACCCGCGGGACAGCCGCAAGTCCGCCTGACGGCGAACTGAGGTACACCGCACAACACCGCATACGAAGGCCGGGGTCACTGCTGAGCAGTGACCCCGGCCTTCGTGCTGCCCTCGGCCGCCCGCGCGGGCGGCCGAGCCGCTCAGCGGGGCGGCAGCTGCGGATCGTCCGGGTGCGCGCCACGGGCCGGCCGCTCGTCGTCCCGGATGACCTCGCCCTGGACGACCCTGCCGTCCGGGCGGTGCATGCGCGCCTGCTGGAAGGCATTGCCCAGGCCACCGCCCTGGGTGGCCTCGCGGACCTTGCGCTCGAACGTCTTCTCCGCCCTGCGGCTGACCGCCTTCTGGACCGGCGGCACCAGCAGGAGCAGCCCCAGGACGTCGGAGATCAGCCCCGGCAGGATGATCAGGAGGCCGCCCAGCATCGTCAGGGCGTTGCCTCCGCCCCGCTCGGAGGGGTGCGGCGCCAGACCGCTCTGCTGCTGTTGCACCGCCTCGCTCAGCTCGCGGAAGGCGCGGCGTCCGGCGTGCTTGATGACCATGCCACCGAGCACGACACCGGCCACGAGCAGCAGGAACACCGTGAGCCCGCCCGCGGCGCCCGCCACCACGGTGAGCAGCCAGATCTCCAGGACCAGCCACGCGGCGATGCCGAGCGGCAGGAACCTGAGGACGCGGGAGCGCCGGGGCCGGGCGGGTCGGGTGGGCGGTACGCCAGTCGTCATGGCTCCAGTGTGCCTGGACACGGCTCAGACCGGCATAAGGGGGATGATCGGCAGGCGAACCGCCGGACGAGCGGTGATCAGGGGTTCTTACGGTCCTGCTAGTCCTTCTGATCCTTCTGGTCCTTCTGGTTCTGCTGGGGCTCCTGCGCCCCCTGGGGCCCCTGCGGTCCCTCGGCGTCCTTGCGGCCCAGCGCGCGGCCCACGCGGCCGACCCGCTCGCCCACGCCCCACGCCGTGACGCGCCACAGCGCCTCGGCGACGATGTCCTGGCTCATCTTGCTGTCGCCGTGCTCCCGCTCGACGAAGGTGATCGGCACCTCGACGACGTGATAGCCCGCCTTGATCGCCCGGCGCGCCAGGTCGACCTGGAAGCAGTAGCCCTGCGACGCGACCTCGTCGAGGCCGATGCCCTGGAGGGTCTCGCGGCGGAAGGCGCGGTAGCCGCCGGTGACGTCGCGGATCGGCACGTCGAGCATCAGCCGGGAGTACGTGCTGCCGCCGCGCGAGATGAGCTGGCGGTACTTGGGCCAGTTCACGATCCGCCCGCCCGGCACCCAGCGCGAGCCCAGGACGAGGTCGGCGCCCTTGAGCGCGGTGAGCAGCCGCGGCAGCTCCTCGGGCTGGTGGGAGCCGTCCGCGTCCATCTCCACGACCACGCCGTAGCCGTTGTCCAGGCCCCACTGGAAGCCCGCGAGATAGGCCGCGCCGAGGCCTTCCTTGCCCTTGCGGTGCAGTACGTGGACGTGGTCGTCGTCGACCGCGAGCTCGTCGGCGATCTTGCCGGTGCCGTCGGGGCTGTTGTCGTCGGCGACGAGGATGTGCGCCTCGGGCACGGCGACCCGGACACGGCCGACGATGGACTGGATGTTCTCCGCCTCGTTGTAGGTCGGAATGATCACCAAGGCCATGCCGAGCGGGCCGAACTGCCTCCCCTGGTCACCGGTTTCGGAGACCCCACCGCCGTCGTTCACTACTGCCCCTTCGTTCGTACGCAGAGGACCACCATAGTGGCCGCTTCCGTCGAGGCCACGGCGGCACGGGCAGTCGAGGGGAGTACTGCGGATCGGGGCCCGGCACCCTTCGGGCCGACCTGGGGCCCGCTGGCTGCGGGTCGACCGAGAGCCGTTGTCTACTGAGCGTCCGGGCCCCACCCGGGTCACACCTGCCGGCCCGGTGGAACGTTCCCTCGCATCCGCGGCGCGGGCGCTGGACCTGGCTCCCAGTGGTGGTGCGCCGGTGCGGCACACCACCCATGGCCCAGCGGCGTTCGACGGTTGCGTGGAGGTTCTCCGGTCGGACGTCCTGTGGTGGACCCGGCCGAACCTACCGGCCGACGGCCGCGTTCTGTCAATAGCCCTTTGACCTGGTTCTATTCCAAAGACAGCCAGGTCAGTGCCGAGGATACGCAGGTCGTGCGACGCGACAACGGGCCGCGATCGGCGGTACGCACCGCCGGGACATCACTCGTCCGGCCGTACGAAGACCGGCTTTCCGAAGACGACCGTACGCAGGCAGACGGGGAGTTCGACGCCCGGGCTCAGGTCGGGCAGACCGGGCGTGCCCGAGCGCGGGTCGGTCGACCAGCGCGCGACCCGGTCGTCGGGGGCCTGGACCACGAGATCCGCGGTGCGCCAGACGGCGTAGTCGGCCGGCGCACCGGGCACCAGGACGCCCGCGTCGTCCCGGCCGATGGCCCGCCAGCCGCCCCGGGTGTGGGCGGTGAACGCGGCGCGCACCGACACGCGGTGATCGAGGTTCTGGTGGAACGCGGCGGCGCGGACGGTGCCCCAGGGATCGAGCGGGGTGACCGGGCTGTCGGAGCCGAAGGCCAGCGGGACGCCGGTGCGCAGGAGGGCCGCGTACGGGTTGAGGGTGCGGGCCCGTTCGGCACCAAGACGCTGGGCGTACATGCCGTCCTCGCCGCCCCACAGGGCGTCGAAGGCGGGCTGCACGGAGGCGGTGAGGCCGAGTTCGGCGAAGGCGGCGATCGTCTCCGGGGTGAGCATCTCGGCGTGCTCGACGCGGTGCCTGGCGGCGCGCACGCGGGCCAGGCCGACCTTCTCCGCGGCGGCGCGGATGCCTTCGACGACGGCGCTCACCGCGGCGTCGCCGATGGCGTGGAAGCCCGCCTGGACCCCCGCCTCGGTGCAGGCGACGACGTGCGCGGCGACGGCGGGCGCGTCCAGATAGGCGGTGCCGGTGTGGCCGGAGTCGGCGTACGGCTCGTGCAGGCAGGCGGTGTGCGAGCCGAGGGCGCCGTCGACGAAGAGGTCGCCCGCGGCGCCGATGGCCCCCAGCTCCTTTGCACGGGCGACGCCTTCCTCACCCTGCTGCGCCCAGTAGCCGACGACGCGGGGACCGGCCTCCTCGGCGGCCAGGCGCAGCAGCCCTGTCAGGTCGTCCTCGCCGGAGATCTCGGGGCCCGCGCACTCGTGCACGGAGCCGATGCCGAGGGACGCGGCATGGCGCAGCGCGGCGCGCTGGGCTTCAGTGCGCTGCTGCGGGGTGAGCGCGCCGAGGGCGGCGGCGCGCACCGCGTGGTGGGCGTCGGCGGTCAGCGGCGCGTCCGCGTGGAAGCCCGTGCGCCCGGTGACGCCGGGGACGAGGTCGAGCAGCGCCGTGGAGACGACGGCCGAGTGGACGTCGATGCGCGAGAGGTAGAGGGGACGGCCGCCGGTGGCCTCGTCCAGTTCCGCGCGCGCGGGCGGACGGCCGTCCGCCCAGCGGGCGGCGTCCCAGCCGTGGCCGAGCAGGACCCGGTCGTGCGGCCTGGCGGCGGCGTGTTCGCGGACGAGAGCCAGCGCGTCGCCCAGCGAGCGGGCGCCCGTCAGGTCGAGGCCCGTCAGGGCGAGGCCGGTCGCCGTGGTGTGCACATGCGCATCGGTGAACGCCGGGGTCACGAGCGCCCCTTCGAGGTCGACGACCTCGTCCACGCCGTCGGCGAACGCGTCGGCCGCGCCCTCGGATCCCACCCAGGCGACGTGCCCGCGTTCGACGACCATGGCGGTGGCGAACGGATCGGCGGGGCTGTGGACGTCTCCGCCGCGCAGCAGCACGGTGCGGTGGCCTTCAGGGCCGTTCTGGGGGGTGGTGCTCTCGCTCATGGGACCAGTCTGACCCCTGGGGGTGCGGGCCCCGCGCAGGGGTCTCCCGCGGCAGGATCAGACCTGCGGGGGCCTGGCCTCGTACGGCGTGGAGAGCACGACCGTCGTGCGCGTGGAGACACCGGCGAGCGCGCGCAGGCGGCTGAGCAGGTGTTCGAGTTCCAGGGGGGTCGCGACGCGCACCTTGAGGATGTAGTTCTCGTCGCCCGCCACGCTGTGGCACGCCTCGATCTCCGGGACGCCCGCGAGGCGCTCGGCGATGTCGTCGGGCGCGCTGGGGTCGAACGGCTTCACCGAGATGAAGGCCGTGAGCGGCAGGCCGACGGCCTCCGGGTCCACGACCGCGGCGTAACCGCGGATGACACCGCGCTGCTCGAGCCGGCGCACCCGCTGGTGCACGGCCGATGTGGACAGGCCCGTGGCCTTGCCCAGGTCGGTGTAGCTCATCCGCCCGTCCTTGACGAGCAGCTGCACGATCTGTCGGTCCAGCTCCTCCATGCGCCGAACCTACAGGGCTCTTGATCCCTCCGGATACCTGTGGGCACGGGAGCTGCATCTTCTCCGGGCATGTGACGAACGCCACATACCTGTGACCGTGTCCAAAGGGATGCCACGATTACCTCTACGACGGGACGGGAAGTGCTTGCTGTGGTCGAGGCCGCAGCGCCTTCTCGGCCCACCCAAGGGGGAGAATCCCATGCAGAACGTGAAGCGCCCCGGTCGCCCTGCCCGCAGCAAGCAGCAGCGCTCCGATGAATCCATGTCCGCGCCCGTATCGGAGGGCGTCGAACCGTCGGACGCGACCGACGCGGAGTTCGACGCGTACGACACCTTCGAGATGTACCGGGTGACGTGCCCCGACTGCGCGCAGCCGATCGCGCTCCTGGCGGACGAGGACGTCCTGCCCGAGCACGCGCTGTGCGCCACCCGGTGGAACCCGTTCGGGCTCACGGTGTGCCCGGGCACGGGCCGCTCCGCCGCCGAGGCGGAGCCCGCGGACGAGACGATGGAGGCTCAGGAGCAGGACACCGCCCTGCTCCTGACGCTCCCTCAAGGACTTGACTGGCGGACGCAGCCCTTCTCGCACGTCGCGGGACCGCGCCCGCGCCGCGCCCCGGAGCAGGACGGGCGCTCCGCGGCCTGACGCCTACCAGTAGCTGTCCTGCACCATGGCCGCCAGGCTGGCGTGGTGCAGGATCAGCGTGTCCGGATCGTCGGGGACCGCGGCCTCGCCGAAGTGCACCTGGCGGTAGGCGACGCGCAGCATGACGACGGCGTGCCGCAGCGCCGCGTACAGCGTGTGGAAGTCCATGGACCGCGGTGTGTGGCCGGTGAGTTGGGCGTAGCGCTCCTCGATCCGCTCGCGGCGCAGGAAGCCGGGCAGGCCGTCCTGCCCGAAGCTCACCGTCAGGTCCTGGAAGAAGCGGTGCAGATAGACCGTCCAGCCGAGGTCGACCTCGCGGGGCGCGAGCGCCGCCATCTCCCAGTCCAGTACGGCGGCTGGCTCGAAGCCGTCGTAGATGATGTTCCCGATGCGCGCGTCGCCCCAGTTGAGGACGGTCTCGCCCTCGTCGTGCGGCCACCACTCCTCGAGCCGGTCGAAGGCGCTCTCGATGAGTGGCGAGCGGGGCAGTCCGTCGACCACCCAGTGGTAGTAGGCGCGTTGGGCCTCGACGTGGCGGCGCAGCGGGCTGCCTTCGCCGGGCAGGGCCAGGAACTCGGCCTCCGCGACGGGCACTTGGTCGTGGAGGTGGGCGATCAGACGGATCGAGGCCTCCTCCAGGTGTGCGCGCTCGGCGTCGCTCGCGGAGTGCAGCCAATTCCCCTCGTACGTATAGGGCATGACGTCCGGCGGCACGCGCCCCTCGACCCGCTCCATGACGAAGAAGGGCGCGCCGAGCGGCCCCGGGTCCTCCTCCAGCCACAGCACGCGCGGCACGGGCAGGTCGGTGTGTTCGGCGACGAGCCGCATGGTGCGGTGCTGGCGCGGCAGATCGTAGACCGGGAAGATCGTGTACGCGGCCGGGTCCGCCGCCACGCGCAACGCGCACGCCTTCAGGGGTGGTTGCGGGTGCTCGATGTCGAAGAGCAGGGTCTCGCTCGACATGCCGTTGGACTCGGGGACCCGTACGCCGGTGGCCTTGGCGCCGGGCAGGCGCGCGCCCAGCCAGGCCGTGAGCCTGCGGGCGAGCTCCTCCGGGTCGCGGGTGGTGGTGCGGGGGCGTGGTGCTGTCGCCATCGCTGAGCTCCTCTCAAGGGGCTGCGGGCCTCGAAAAACCACGGATCTCAGGGGTTGCGGGCCTCAGGGGGCCACGGAGTCGAAGCCGGTGAAGCCGCTCGGGTCGTGGCGGCCGAAGCTGCCGTGCTCGAAGATGCCGTACCCCGTGCGCCCGTCGAGGGTGAAGCGTGCGGCGTGGTCGATGACTCCGTACGCGGCCCGGGGGTGCGCCGCCGGGTCCGAGAGGTCGTAGGCGCGGCGGTCGGTCCAGCCGCGCCCCTGCCAGGTGCCGTGCTGCCAGTCGTCCGCGGGCGGGTAGCCGGCGCCCACGGCCAGCGGCAGAGAGGCGAGGACCTCGACGCCCAGTTCCAGGGGCTTGCGGCCGTCGGGGTCGGTGAGGTGGACGACGGCGCGCTCGGGGTGGCGGGTGCCGGAGCGGTAGGTGATGTCGGCCTGGGGCCAACCGAGTTGGCGGTCGCGCATCCCGGGCCGTACGAGCGTGGCCTCGTTGAGGGTGCGGTAGCCGTCCGCGTCCTCCTGGGAGATGACCATCAGGAAGCGGTCCTCGAAGCGCACCGGGCTCCAGATCCAGTGGAAGCCCTCGGTGCCGAACTCCTCCTCCAGGCGCCCGCGTTCCTCGCCGGGGATCGGCCGCACGCCCCAGCTGCGGTCACGGGTCGCGGTCCACTCCCCCGCCGTCACCGGTATGTCCTCGCCGCCGACGCGGATCATCCCGGTACAGCCGCCCGCCTGGACGAAGCGGCGCCCTTCGAGGGAGAGCCGGTCGCCGCGCCGCTGGATGTGGTGCGGCTCCCAGAGCGCGGGGAAGGAGGCGCTCCACGTGATGTCGTACGAGAGGGAGCCGGGGTCGTCCGGATCGGCGGCGCACCGCAGGCGCAGCCGCCGCAGCGGTTCTTCGACGGTGATGGTCAGCGGGCCGACGGAGAGGTCCATCCGGTCGTCGCCGAGCGCGTCCGAAGCGCGTACGGCGTGGAGCGTATCTCCTCTGCGCAAAGTGGCGTAGGCGTCGATGACACCGACGTTCGGGTAGACGCCGAGGCCGAGGATGAGGAGCGCGCGGCCCTCGTGGTCGAAGAGGTGGAAGATGCAGCGGTCGTAGGCGTTGCGGTCGCCCGTCGCGACCTGCTTCATGGACAGCGGCACCTGATGGATCGGGTACTCGTCGAGCGGGACGGGACGGTCGTCTGCCACGTCAAACCTCCCTGGGCGCACGGCAGTTGGCTGGCGCCGGGCTCGGGCCGGTGCCCCGGCGCGGAGTTGACGGTACGTCAGAGGACGTGACGGAGCCAGACACGTGTCAGTCCGCGTTCGCGGAGGCGTGGAACCGCACGGATCACCCGGCCGCGGGGCCTCACGCGGCGGGTCCCGGACCGGCGCTCGGGCCGGGCGTGAACTGACACTCGAATCCGATGGGCGGTGACCTGTGCCCGGCGGGGCGCGTTGGCCGGGCATGACCACCCCCACGCCGATGCCCATGGCGTACCCGCCGACCGGCCGCCGCAGGCGCACCCTCCTGACGGCTCCCCCGCCCTCCGCAGAATCGGTTCCCCCGCACCCTCAGCCGCCGCACCCTCAGCCGCCGCGCCCGCAACCGCCGCGCCCCCAGCCGCCCCGTCCGCAGCCGCCGCGCCCCCAGCCGCCCCAGCAGCCTCCGCAGCCCCAGCCGCCGCACCTGCAGGATCCGCCGATCTACCGCGCCCTCATCCGGAACTGGGCCGAGCGGGGCAAGACCCTGCCGGGGCGCCACGACCCGGAGTGGGTGCGGCTCGCGGCGCCGCCGGTCAGGCTCGGGCAGTTCAGCGCGAGTCGGGACCCGCGAGGTGACGGGCGATGACCATCCGCTGGATCTGATTGGTGCCCTCGACGATCTGGAGCACCTTGGCCTCGCGCATGAAACGCTCCACGGGGAAGTCCGCGGTGTAGCCATAGCCGCCGAGCACCTGCACGGCGTCCGTCGTGACCTTCATCGCGGCGTCCGTGCACAGCAGTTTGGCCATGGCCGCCTGCTTGGAGAACGGCCTGCCCGCGTCGCGCAGCCGTGCCGCGGCCAGATAGAGCGCACGGCCCGCCTCGATCTGCGTCGCCATGTCCGCGAGCATGAACCGAAGGCCCTGGAAGTCCGCGATCGGCCGGCCGAACTGGCGCCGCTCGGTGGCGTATCGAAGCGCCTCGTCGAGCGCCGCTTGGGCCACGCCGATGGCGCAGGCCGCGATGCCGAGCCGCCCCGAGTCGAGCGCGGAGAGCGCGATCGCGAAGCCCTGGCCCTCCTCGCCGATGCGGCGGGCGTCGGACACCCGTACCCCGTCGAAGTTGATCTGGGCGGTGGGTGAGCCCTTCATGCCCATCTTCTTCTCGGGCAGCGCCGCGTGCAGGCCCTCGGCGTCACCCGGCACCAGGAACGCGGAGATGCCGCGGGCGCCTTCGCCGCCGGTGCGGGCGAGGACGGTGTAGAAGTCGGCGACGCCGCCGTGCGTGATCCACGCCTTCGTTCCGGTGATCACCCACTCGTCGCCCTCCCGCACGGCCTTCGTCCGCAGGGACGCGGCGTCCGAGCCGGACGCCGGCTCGGAGAGGCAGTACGCCCCGAGCAGTCCGCCGCCGAGCATCGCGGGGAGGTGCTCGGCCTGCTGTTCCTTGGTGCCGTACCCCGCGAGCGCGTGGCAGGACAGGGAGTGGACGCTGACGCCGAGGCCGACGGTGAGCCGGGCGGCGGCGAGCTCTTCCAGGACCTGGAGATAGACCTCGTACGGCTGGTCGCCGCCGCCGAACGCGGAGGCGTACGGAAGGCCGAGCAGCCCCGACTCGGAGAGGAGGGTGAAGACCTCGCGCGGGAAGTGCCCGGCGTCCTCCTCCTCGGCCGCGCGGGGAGCTATCTCCCGCTGGACGATGTCCCGGACGAGCGAGAGCAGATCCCGCGCCTCGTCCGTGGGCAACTGACGGTCCACCGACTGCTGCAAGGCTTGCTCAGGCATGGCGATCGCATCCTCCCTTTCGGCACTGCGGCGGACCCGCGGGGTAGTGCGGCGCCACCGTGTCTCACGGCCCGGCCGGTGGCGCCCTTCCGGGTCGCGGAAGGTGCTGTGACCAGCGGCTCTGGCGCGTTGAGTATGCCCGATCGAGGGCGGCCAGTCACTAGTTAACGACCGCTTACTCAAAAGATAACCGACGGCCGCAAGAGGGGCTCGGGATTGGTCCGAACCATTGACCCCACTGGTCTAGTCCTCCTAGAGTCCAGCCGAGCGCCTTTCCGCGTTCATGCCAATTCAAGTTTCACTGATGTCTTTCGGCATTCGCAGGTCAAAAGCACCATGTCCCCCCATGCGCCCTCTCCCCCCACGAGGAGAAACGATGCTCAGACCGCACCTCCCCCGCGCCCCCTTCCGGGCGCTCATCGCCACCGCGTGTTGTGCCGTGCTCGGCGGAGGACTGCTCGCCGGCGCGGGCACCGCCGCCGCCGGTCCGGACACCGGGTCGCAGCAGGCCGCGAGCTCCAAGGCCGTGGCCGGTTCCAAGGTCGTCGGATACTTCACCGAGTGGGGTGTCTACGACCGGAACTACCACGTCAAGAACATCGAGACGTCCGGCTCCGCCGACAAGCTCACGCACATCAACTACGCCTTCGGCAACGTCCAGGGCGGCAAGTGCACGACGGGCGACGCCTACGCGGCGACCGACAAGGCCTACACCGCCGACCAGTCCGTCGACGGCGTCGCCGACACCTGGGACCAGGACCTGCGCGGCAACTTCAACCAGCTGCGCAAGCTCAAGAAGCTCCACCCCGACCTCAAGGTCCTGTGGTCCTTCGGCGGCTGGACCTGGTCCGGCGGCTTCACGGAGGCCGCCAAGAACCCGGCCGCCTTCGCCCAGTCCTGCTACAACCTGGTCGAGAACTCCAAGTGGGCCGACGTCTTCGACGGCATCGACATCGACTGGGAGTACCCCAACGCCTGCGGGCTGACCTGTGACACCAGCGGGCGCGCGGCGTACAAGGACCTGATGTCCGCGGTGCGTTCGAAGTTCGGCTCCGACAACCTCGTCACCGCGGCCATCCCCGCCGACGCCGAGGAGGGCGGCAAGATCGACGCCGCCGACTACGCGGGCGCGGCCCAGTACGTCGACTGGTACAACCCGATGACGTACGACTACTTCGGCGCCTGGGAGGCGAAGGGCCCGACCGCCCCGCACTCGCCGCTCAAGACGTACGACGGCGCGCCCAAGGCCAACTGGAACACCGACGCCACGATCAAGAAGCTCCAGGGTCTGGGCGTCCCCTCCGACAAACTGCTGCTCGGCATCGGCTTCTACGGCCGCGGCTGGACGGGCGTCACGCAGAAGGAGCCCGGTGGCACCGCGACCGGGGCCGCCGCGGGCAAGTACGAGGCGGGCATCGACGACTACAAGGAACTGAAGACCAAGTGCCCGGCCAACGGCACGGTCGGCGGGACCGCGTACGCGCACTGCGGGACCAACTGGTGGAGCTATGACACCCCGGCCACCATCGCGGGGAAGATGGACTACAAGAACCAGGCCGGTCTGGGCGGCACCTTCTTCTGGGAGCTCAGCGGCGACACGGCGGACGGCGAGCTGATCAAGGCCATCAACTGACCAAGGTGGGCGACTGATCTGCCGCACGGCGGAAGGGGGGCGGGAGCCGGTCGGCTCCCGCCCCTTCCTCGTGTCCTCGTGTCCTCATGGCCGCGGCGGCGCGGGGAAGGACGGCTCGAACTCCTCGATGACGCGCAGGGTGTCACCCAGCGTCCGCACGAGCAGGTCGCAGACCGTCTCGCGCTCCAGGCCCCGCTGGCCGATCCAGTCGAGCGTGACGCCCTCGACGCTGCACAGCCAGCCGAGCAGCGCCGTGCGCGCCAGCTCCGGGATGTCGCGGCGGCCGTACGCCCCGTCGGCGATCGCCCCGATCAGGGCCTCGCGCACGCCGTCGCGTATGGCGTGCACCTCGGCGTCGAAGCCGACGCCGCCGCTGATGATCGTGCGGTACGCCGCCTGGTGGTGCTCGGCGTAGCGCAGATAGCCGTCGATGGTGCTGTGCACCCGCTCCACGGGCGGCAGGTCGTCGTGGCGTCCGGCGCGCGCGACCAGTTCCGCGACCGAGTCCTCGATGATCGCGAGGTAGTAGCCGCGCTTGGACTTGAAGTAGTAGTAGATCAGCCCCTTGGCGACGCATGCCTGCTTGGCGATGTCGTCCATCGAGAGCGCGTCGTAGGACGTGTCGGCGAACAACTTCCGCCCGATGGTGATGAGTTCGGCGCGACGCGCCACCGAACGGTCCGTGCCGCGCGCCTGCGGGCGAGCGTCCACGGGACGGTCGATGCCGCGCTGTTGACTATTATTCAATTTCGGCCCTAGTCTCCAACTGCCTCGGGATGCGCAGTATGGCAGAAGCACGCCACCTGCCGTTCTGCGTCCGAAGGCGCTCTCTCACGCACTCCCCCTACGCACGTGGACGACGTACGGGAGGAAGACTCATGAGCGCAGCGCGTACCCCTTTGCGCGAGGGCAGAACCTCCTGGAAGAAGACGGCCGTCGTGGCCCTGCCGGCCGTCCTGGCCGTCGGCGCGATGGCCTCCGTGATGGCCGAGGGGGCGCTCGCCGCCTCCTTCGCCGTCTCGGGCACCAGCTTCCAGGTGTCATCCGGCAAGCTCACCAGCGAGGGCCTGTCCTCCTACGTACAGACCGACCGGGACATCGACGGCAAGGGGCACCCGGTGGCGCTCCTCGGGATCGGTGACGCGACCCTCTCCGACATCTGCCAGGCCGCCGAGGTCAAGACCCCGGTGGGCACCGTGGTGTTCAAGCTGACCGCGGGCGGCTCGGCGGGCGAGGTCACCGCGAGCAATCTCATCATCGACGGCGAGGACCTGGAGGGCGATGCCCGCTTCGGCACCGCCGAGATCGGCCGGGACGCCTCGACCCTCGACGAGGTGTCCGGAATCAAGGGCGAGAAGGGGAAGTTCGGACTGCAGGCCGGGGACATCACCGTCTCCGGGGTGAAGTCCCACGCCTGGTCGGCGACCGGCGGGAACTTCCGGCTCAAGGGCATGAAGCTCGATGTGAGCGTCGGCGGCAAGAAGTGCTTCTGACCGGCGGCCGCAGAGCCGGAGTCAGAGCGTGGGGCAGGGACGGCGGCGGATGGCTCGACGAGCGCCTTCCGCTGCCGGAGGCCCGCCGGGTACTGCGCCGCTGGCGGCGCACCCGGCCCTTCTGGGGCGGGCTGCTCCTGGTCATCGGCGGCGCCGAGCTGCTCCTCGTGCCGCTGTCGCCGCTGACCGTCCTGGTCAGCCTGGGACTGGGCGGGCTCGCCGCGATCGGCATCGGGCTCGCCCTGATCGCCGCCGGGATCTTCCTGTGGCTCCTGCCGCACGCCCACCACTACGTGAGCGTCAACGCGCTGATCCTGTCGGTGCTTTCGTTCGCGGCCACGAATCTCGGCGGGTTCCTGGTGGGCATGGCGCTTGGCATCGTGGGCAGCGCGATGGGCTTCGGCTGGACGCCGGTGCCCGAGGACGCCGAAGAGGACGCGGAGCGGCCCAAGGTGCGGGACGGGCAGGGCACGCGGACGCTCGGCGTGCTGCTTCCGGTGCTCGTCGTCGGGGCGACGCTGTGGGGCGGCACTCCGGCCAAGGCGGCGCCCGACGCGGCGATCAGGGCGGCGCCCGGCGACGCGATCGTGGCGGCGCGGACTCCGCCGACGGTCACCACCACGCTCTTCTCGCCGCAGGGCTTCATCCTGGCCGGTGTGCGCGAGATCCCCACGGCCGACGGGCCGTTGAAGGTCATGGAGCTGCGGATGAAGGCCGCTTCTCTCACCGACTACCGGCTCACGACGCGCGACGGCGACCGTGAACTCGCCCTGGGCGCCGACACCTTGGACCTCAGCGGCTCGGTAACGCTCTATCTGACCAAGTTCAAGGGCTGCCTGGAGGGGCTGCTCTGTCTGACCTTCACACCGGACAAGCTGCCGGTGCCGCCGGTGGTGCCGCCGTTCGTCTTCATGACCGACGTGGAGGCGGAACAGGCCCTGGTCACGTCGGACTTGATCGTCGCGGGCGGGCTCACCCTGAAGGCATCGGCATGATCCAGATCCAGGCCGCCCTCTTCTGGGCGTACGCGATCGGCGCGACGTTCGCCCTCTCGGCGGGACGGCAGCTGCAGGTCTGGGAGCGGATCAACGCGGGCGAGGGACCGCGCACGCGCAGCCGCGCCGCCAATCCGTATCTGGCGCTCACGGTGCTGTTCGCGGCGGTCCTGCTGGTGCCGACGGGACTGTTCCTGCTCTGGCAGAACCCCGCGTGGGCGACGATGCACGTCGCGGACGGGCACGAGGGGGTGTGGGCGGGGTTCGTGCTCTTCTACGCGGGCGGGGTCCCCGTCGCCGCCGTCATCGGGTTCCTGGTGGCACAGGGGCTCGTCCTGGTGGGGGCGGGCTACTGGGCCTATCTCCAGTGCGTGGGCGGGTACTTCCTGCTCTTCGGGACGCTGGTGCACGGCTGGGACGGCAGGGGGTACGAGCGGTTCCTCTCCCCCGGCGCACGGGACTTCGCCCGCTGGCGGCAGGACAGCGTGGTCAACCACGTACTGGACTTCCTGACGTCCGGGACGTTCCTCGCGCTGCTGATCTTCGGCGCGGCCGTGATCGGCACGATGCTCCTGACGGAGATCGGCTGGCTGATGGAGGGCTGGTCGCTGCCCGGCGCGGACGAGGACCGCAAGGTCCACCGGTTCCTGGCGATCGCCATCGCGGCGGCCGGGGTCTACGGCCTGCCGTTCGTCGGCGCGCTGGTCGCGAGCGTCCTCGTCCGCCTCCTGGGCGGCTGGATCGGCCTGCCGCTGTTCGCGGTCCTTGCGGGGCTCACGCTGCTGTCGCGGCGCTCGCCGGTGCGCCGGCTCTACGACCTGGTGGGAGTGGTGCACCGGCACTGGCGCGCGGACCTCGACACCGGCGGGGACACCGGCCGCGAGGAGACCGGGGTCACATCAGACCGGTCTGCGTGACGAGCATCGCGAGGACGACGACGAGCGTCCAGCCAAGGACGTGCTCGAGCACCTTCGGGCCGTCTTCCTTGGGGCCGCCGGTGCGCGTGGTGGCTCGGGGCTGTGCGGCGGCGGTGGCAGTGGCGGTGGCAGCGGTCATGGCATCACTCGATACGTATGCGTCACGCCTCTCGACGCGACGTCCGGCAGCGGACTCCCCCCACTGACCCGTCCACCTTGCCATCGGATCCGGCCTTCTCGGGCGAGAGCTTGGTCACTCAAACGCCGTATCCCGCACAACTCGGGCCGAGTGCCGTGCGTCTCACTATCAGCGACGGGGCACACCCCCAGGCGCACCCCTGTCGACTCGTCCGCGCAACCATCCGACCGAAAGGTTTCCGATGAGCACGTACCGGACGTCACGCCGCAGAGCGCGGCTCGCCCTCGCGGCCGCCGTCACCGTGACGGCGGCCCTCACCGGCACGGCGTCACAGGCCGCGCCGTCCGCAGTCGGGGCACCCTCGCCCGGCGCACCCGGCCTGGGCGACCCGATGTTCCCACTGGACGGGAACGGCGGGTACCGGGTCGACCGCTACACCCTGGACTTCGACTGGCAGGCCCCGCGGACCCCGTTCGAGGCGACGGCGACGATCAAGGCCACGGCCACCCAGTCGCTCTCCCGGTTCAACCTGGACTTCGGGGGCAACACCCTGCGCGGCGTGAAGGTCGACGGCTCGGCCGCGCGCACGTCCCGCGCCGGGGACGAGCTGACGGTCACGCCCAAGTCCCCCATCGCCAAGGGCCGTACGTTCACGGCCAAGGTCACGTACACCGCCGACCCGACGCAGACGCGGCACCGCGACGACGCCATCGAGGACTACGGCTGGATTCCCACCGCCGACGGCACGGTGGTCTACCCCCAGCCGAACGGCGCCCGGCTGATCTTCCCGGCCAACGACCACCCCAGCCAGCGGGCGCCGGTCACCTTCCGCATCACCACGCCCAAGGACCTGACGGCGGTCGCGAACGGCAAGCTGGTCGAGCGCGCGGAGCGCCCGGGTGACCGGGTGCGCTGGACGTACGACTCCGAGCAGCCGCTGTCCACGCAGCTGGTGCAGCTGGCGGTCGGCAAGTTCAAGCTGGTCGACGGTGAGGGTCCGGGCGGTCTGCCGCTGCGGGACGTCGTCCCGGACGCGCTGGTCGAACCGACGGCGGAGTACCGCAAGCTCACTCCCGACCACCTCGCCTGGCTCCAGGAGAAGCTCGGCCCCTACCCCTTCAACCGCTACGGCCTGCTGGTCGGCGACACGGACCTGGCCGTCGCCCTGGAGACCCAGACGCTCTCGCTCATCCCGAAGGCCGACCTCCTGGGCACGAAGGTCGACGCCGAGCGGAACATGGTGCACGAGCTGACGCACCAGTGGTTCGGCGACAGCGTCGCCCTCAAGAGCTGGTCCGACCTGTGGGTGAGCGAGGGGCACGCCCGCTTCTACGAGCGGATGTACTCCGAGGAGCACGGCGGCGACAGCTTCGAGGCCGCCATGAAGACGGCCTACGCGGCGCACGACCAGTGGCGCCACGACTTCGGCGCCCCCGCCGAGCCGACGGAGCCGAACCTCTTCAAGCGCATGCGCTACGACGGCTCGGCACTGGTCCTGTACGCACTGCGGGAGCAGGTCGGCGACGCGACGTTCCAGAAGATCGAGCGGGCGTGGGTGAGCGGCTTCCGCGGGAAGACGGCGAGCACCCAGCAGTTCATCGACCTGGCGTCGAAGGTCGCCGGCGAGGACCTGGAGGGCTTCCTGCGACCGTGGCTGTACGGCCCGAAGACACCGCCGATGCCGGGCCATCCGGACTGGGTGGTGAATCCGGTCCAGGGCTGAGCCGTCTGGCGGCGGCGTTCGTGTGAAGAACGCCGCCGGGCGCTTGTACGACAGGATCAACGGCCGATCCGTGGTTACGGTGGGCCTCCGTCGAGCTGGGAGGTCTCATGTCGGACCACGAGCAGGAGCGGAAGCGACCCGAGTTGCTGGGCACGGAGATGCGGGAGGCGACGTTGCCGGACGGCACGCAGGCGGTGATCGTCGTGAAGGCCGGCACGTCCCAGGCCGAGGTGGACGAGAAGGCGGCCCGGATGCGGCGGGGCACACCCGAGGCGAAGTAGCCCGATCCGGACGAAGGCCCCTCCCGCGCGCGTGGGAGGGGCCTTCGCCGTTCTGTCACAGCCCGGGCACTGGTCCCGGGGGTGGGGCCATCGCTGATGATCGGATCAGCCCCGTCGGTTACGATCCCGTGAGTCTCGCTGAGGGCTGGGACGGATGGTGCGGGTGGCACGCCTTCTCCCCTCCCGCGACGGCGTGACGCACGCATTGCCCGAAAGTGCCCTGGACGCCACCGTCATGAAGATCCAGGTCATGAACTGAACATGCTCTGCGGCCTGCCGAACACAGCAGTGGGCAGGCCACGGGAGGGGAGAGCCGTGTCCGGTAGCAGCGACCTCACGGTCGACTATGAGTTCTTGAGCAACTGCGAGAGCCAACTCAGCAGTTTGCACACGACGTTCAAGGACATCGAGAACCGTCGTGACGACATGGACAAGCACTGGGGCTCCGGGAAGATCGCGGACGCCATGGGCGATTTCGTCGACAACTGGGACGACTACCGCACCAAGCTCGTCGAAGGCCTGGAATCGACCGGCAAGCTCGTCGCGGAGACGAAGAAGGCGTTCGAGAAACTGGACCAGGATCTCGCCAAGGCGGGCAAGGGCAAGGAAAAGGGGAAGGGCCAGTGAGCACCCCGGCATCCAAGCGCCGCCCCGTCGACTGGCAGCCGCTGCGCGAGGACGACCCCGTTCCCGGCGACCCGGAGGAGATCCGGTCAGAGGTCCGGCACATGGTCGCGGTCGCCGAGAAGCTGCGCAAGCAGGCGCGAAACCTCAAGGCCATATCGGACGAGGACAAGCTCAAGGGCAAGTACGTCAAGCGTCTGCGCGAAGACTCCGGCACGCTGGAGAAGCACATGCGGGAGGTGGCCTCCCGGTACGAGCGGGTCCACGGGCACCTCACCAAGTGGGCGAACAAGCTCGAGGACCACCAGGACGACGCCGACCGGATCCTGCGCGAGGCCAAGGAGAAGCAGGAAGAGGCCGAGCGGGAGAAGGCCAAGGACGCCGAGAAGGGCGACGGGGACAAGAAGTCGAAGCCGTCCGACGGCGACAGCGACGACCCGCTGAAGACGTACCGAACGCGGCTGAACACCGTCACCGGGAACCGCGACAGCGACGCGAGCCACTACGCCGGCAAGATCAACGACGAGATCGACGACGTCATCGAGGACTCGTGGTGGGACAACGTCAAGGGCTGGGCCCATGACAACGCGGACCTGATCAAGGCCTTCATCGACGTCCTCGGCTGGATCGCGACGGCGGCAGGCTTCCTGGCGCTGCTCATCCCCGGCCTGAACCTGCTCGTCCTTGGCATCGCGCTGCTCACCATCGGACTCAGACTCCTGCTGGTGGCATCCGGCGACGCCACCTGGACGGATGTCATCTTCGACGTCGTGGGCGGCCTGCTCGTGGTGGGTGGCCTCGGGGCCGCCGCGAAGCTCGCCAGCGGCGCCAAGGCCACGGTGGGGGCAGCTCAGACCGCCCGGACCGCGGGCCTGAGCCGAGGGCTCAGCGGCGTCAAGGGCACCATGGACGACATGGGGCGGTTGATGACCAAGCTGCCGGAAGGGCAGGGGAGGCAGGCCATCGGCGCGGCCCGTAACGCCATGCGCAAGTCCATCTCCCAGAACGTCGGCCTGGTCGTCAAGTCGCCGATGAGGGTCAGCCCGCTGTCGACGCTGGCGCACCTCGGCGACAAGGAGATGGCCGGCATGGCGAAGATGCTGCAGGCGAACAAGGCCACGTTCCCGGCGGCCGCGGGGGCCGCCGCGGACAAGGCGTACAAGACCTACCAGGTGGGCCTCGGCGTCGCCTGGACCGGCATGGGGATGGACGTCGTGGACAAGTCGCTGGGCAAGAGCGACCTGACGAGCGTGACCGACGAGAAGTTCGGAACCGGCGAGAAGCCGTACAACGCGGGTTACTCGGACTGGAAGGACAACACGCTCAAGCCCGCCCCCGACACCCACTGGTAGCGATGCTGCTTCCTGGAGCGAGCATCCCGCTGCCCCGTCCGCACTTCACCCCTGAGGATCGACCATGGACCTGCACTCGGCGCGACGCATAGCCGAGGCCGAAGCCGCCCGCACCGGCCTCGGCACCGGCCCCAACCGTCGGCTCCGGCTGACCCTGCTCATCGGAATGCCGCTGTTCCTGCCGGTATTGGGGGCGATGATCCTGGTGCCGAAGTCCCTGATGAACGAAGTCCTCTACGTCTACGAGGCCGTGATCATCGGCTGCCTCCTGCACTACGTCTGGGTCTTCGTGAAGTACCCCCGGTACGCGAGCCGTCCGCCCTATCTCACCCGGGATCTCGCCATGGGCGGCGGCTTCTTCCTGCCCTCGCTGTTCTTCGGTTTCTGGCCGGGCATGATCGCCGCTCCGGCATGGGCGCTCTTCGTCGGCGTCACCTACGCGGTGGAAGGAATGCGTGAAAACCGTGGCCACCACTGAGCACCGCCCGGCCCCGACCGGCTTCAACCTGGTGCCGCCGCCCGGCTGGGACGTGATTCCGCTGCACACGGGCACCAAGGAAGCGATGGAGCACATCGTCCGCAAGGGCGTCGCGCAGCTGCCCGTCGGCTTTCCCAAGGACGACATCCCGAAGGCCCGGCTGAGGCTCGCCAAGGAGGTGAAGAAGGTCGTCCGCCAGGCCGCCGCCAAGGGCGGGATGACCCTTTACCTCCCCACCGAACGCCTGCACGGCGTCGCGCTGCCCGTCTCGATCGTCGCCTCCGAGCCGATCGAGATCCCGCGGGTCAGGCCCGACAGAGGCCCGGAGGCGGTCCTGCTCGCCCTCGCCTCCGAGACCCCCGGAGCCGAGATGCGGGAGCTCGACGAGACCGCGGCACTGCGCTCGGAGCGAGATGTCCCCGCCGACGCCTCCCAGGGCATCGACGTCGCCCACCGGCAGGTCGAATACTTCGTACCGATCCCGGACAGCACGCCCGACAAATACCTCACCTTCTCCTTCAGCGCCCTGATCGCGCCCGGCTCGGATCCCGCCTTCTACGACATCCTCGTGGAACTGTTCGACGCCGTCATGAACACCTTCCGCTGGAGCTATGCCTGAAGGCTTCCCTCTGCCCGCGCCACCGACGAAGGAGACCGCTCATGTCCGAAGGCACCCTGTGGAGCACCGACCTCGGCGCCCCGCTCCACATCGACACGGATGCCAACCCAGATCTCTGGGGCTATCTGCACCTCCAGATCGACAAGCGGACCTTCAAGGAATGGATCGACCTGCACTTGACCGGTCTGGCCACCGTTCACGGCATCGAACTCACCCGCAAGCTCCGCCGATTCCACAAGGACTTCTACGAGCAGACGCTGGTGACACTCCGGGACAAGCTCCAGGCCGACGAGGCGTTCATCTATCACCCCGTTCCGCTGACCTACATGCCGCTGGTGATGCACGCCACCCGCATCCACTGCGACGCCCCTGACGCGGCCTCCTGCGAGGGCATGGCCGCGTTCACGGTGCCGCACCCGGAGATCCCCGAGTGGCAGCAGCGGTCCGGCAGCATTCCCTTCCCCTCTCCGCACCTGGGCGCGGACGGGGTCCGGGTCACCCGCTCCTATCCCGCGGACAGCAGCATCATGATGACCTCGGTGACCTACCACTGGCACACCCCGCCCGGCGTCCCCGACGTCTGCCTGCGCGGGCACCACGACGATCCGGAGGTGATGGCCGCGGCCATCGAGCCCCTGGACGCCTTCGCGCGCACGCTCCGGCTCCCTGGGACGGCTCAGTAACCGGCGACGCCGGGAGCGGTGGCGTCAGCGGATGCCGACGTCGGCCAGCGCCGCCTTCTGCTTGGCGGAGAGCTTGGTCGGGAAGTACAGGTAGCAGACGCCTCCCGTGCCGGAGACGACCTTGCCCGTGGAGTTGTAGCGCTTCGTGCGGAGCCAGATGTTCTCCCACTCGCGACGCTTGTACACGCGGCGGACCGCCGCGTTGCTGGGCGATGCGGGATCGTTGGCGATCACGTCGCCCTTCGGCGTGAAGCCGATCACCGTCATCAGGTGGCCCGCCGTGCCGTAACCGGCGCCCGTCAGCTCCTCCTTGAGGAACGACTGGGACGTTATGGCCGGGATGCCCGCGGCGATCAGCGACTCCAGCTCGGTGAGCGAGGCGAGGCGGGTGACGACGCCCTGGAAGTCCTTGTATGTCGCCGCGTAGGCCGCGTTGAAGGGCCAGTTGCCGCAGCCCGCGTACTGGTAGTCGAAGGTGTGGCGCGCCGCGTGGCACACCTGGGGGTCGGCGAAGGACGGGTCGACCCAGGCCAGGTCGTCGGCGGTCGGCTTGCGCCCCCAGAACTCGATGATCATCTGCGAGGAGGTGGGGCTGCACCAGGCCTCGCCGCCGTTGTCGTACTCCGGATACTGGCCGACGTGGGTCTCCTGCGAGTAGCGCGGGACCTTCAGCTCCTTGGTGAGACCCGGCTTGGACGCCGGCACGGTGAAGCGGTCGGGCACGGCGGACGCCATCGCGCCGAGCCGCCACACGGTGGGCGTCTGCGTGGCGCCGGGCTTGCGGTACAGGGTCAGCCGCAGGCGGTACGAGACGAGGCGGAGTCCCGTCGTGGTGTCGTCGATGGAGAGGGTGTCGGTCCAGATGCTCGACTTGCCGTCGCTCTGGTCGTCGACCGACGTACGGCGGATGTCCTTCTCCTTGTCGTCGCCCGAGGTCCAGCGGCCGAGGACGTACCAAGGAGTCTTCGTCTCGTCCGAGTACGTTCCCTGGAGCTCGACCTGGAGCCACGTCCCGGTGGGGGTGCGCGCGTTCCAGGAGGCGATCACCTCCGTGGCCGGGACGGTGGGGCGGTGCACGGGCGAGGTCCACTGGGCGTACTCCCAGGTGGCGGTCTTGCCGGTGTGCGGATCGGCGTAGTCGGTGCGGCCCGCGGCCGTGGCGATCTCCACGGCGGGGCGGGCGCCGGAGACCGCACGGGTGCCGTTCGCGCTCCCGGCGCTCCAGTCCGCGTGCGAGGTCCAGAAGCGGTTGCTCACCGGCCGCTTCGCGCGCGCGGCGCCGCTCAGGCCGCCCGACGCGAGCGCGGGGCTCGCGGTGGCGGCCACCGCGGCCACGGCAGCGGCCGCGGCGAGGACGGTTCTGCGGGACATGTCATCAGCTCGGTCCATGGCGGGACCCCCAGTCGACGTGGGTTCCGGACGGATCCGGAAGGGGCAGGTCAGATACACGGCGGTAGGCCAACTATGGCTGCTCCACGCCGACTTCTGCCAGCGCTTCGACACCCACCGCGTCCGCCAATATTGGCCTCGACCACTGGCGTGAGCTGGGACGGCGCGCGGAACTGCACATTCCGCACCCGTACGCTGGTAGGCGATGACCGCACAGCCCCGCTCCACGCCCGCGCCCCTCTCCCGCCTCGCCCGCACCCTGGTCCGGCTGCCGCCCTCCTGCGGGCCCGTCCGGCTCGTCGCCGTCGACGGGCACGCGGGCTCCGGCAAGTCGACCTTCGCCGACCGCCTCGCCGCGGCCCTGGGCGGCGCTCCCGTCCTGCACCTGGACGACATCGCGAGCCACGAGGCGCTCTTCGGCTGGACGGAGCGGCTGCGGCGGCAGGTCGTCCTGCCGCTCTCGCGCGGCGAAACGGCGCACTACGAGACGTACGACTGGCACGCGCGCCGGTTCGGCCCCGGGACCCGCGCCCTGCCGCCGACGCCCGTGGTCCTCGTCGAGGGGGTCGGCGCGGGCCGCCGCGCGCTGCGCCCGTTCCTGGCGTGGCTGCTGTGGATGGAGTTGCCCCGCGAAGAGGCCTGGGGCCGGGGGCGCCACCGGGACGGGTCGGTCCAGAGCGAGTTCTGGGACGGGTGGGAGCCCGCGGAGCGCCGGCACTTCGCGGATGACCCCTCACGCCCCTTCGCTCAGTCTTTGGTGCGACAGTGGCGCGAGGGATATGAGGTGCTGCAGGGTCCGAATGAGACGGCTGCGCCGAGCCAAATCGTCACGCACGGTGAGGGACCGGAGGCGGTGCGCTGAACCCGCGGAAAGCACCTTCCGGAACTTCTCACGAGTTTCCATGAGTGCCTCAACTCGGCTTGACCGAGGGCCCTTACAGGACTTACGTTCTGAATGTGCGGCCTTTCGAGGTCGCCCGCAGACGCGAAGCCCCCGGTTGTTCCCCCGTGATCGGGGGCTTCGTTCTGCCCTCCGACCTCGCATTCCGGACGCTGCGAGCCGCCTTTCGCTCACCCTCGGTGACGACGAGGTTCCCCCTCACCTGCCTGATCCCGCACTGCGGCACCCTACGGCCGAGCGCTCCTCCGCAGGTACGATGCCTTTCGGTGCGACTTACGGACGGCTGCTGCTCGGCGCACCGGTTCAACGTCCGTCCGCAGCACGGCGGTTCAGCGAAGTTGCCGACGGGCACCGGTCCGGCGGTACACAAACGGGGGCACGGTTTGTGGGGGACGTGATGGACTTCGACGCGGTGGGCTCACCCGCCCCGGCCGACCTCGCCTGGCTGAGGGGCGTCGACGCCTACACGATGGGCGCCTATCCGCAGGCGGAAGAGGAGTTCCGGGCGGCGGTGCGGATCGATCCGGGGATGGCCGACGGCTGGCTCGGACTGCACGCGCTGCGCATCGACACGACGACGGCACTCCTTCGGATGTTCCAGCACCGGGACAGGTTCGGGGAGCAGCGCACCCGGCACGCGCGCACGCTCAACTCCTGGTACTGGCTCGGCTGGTGGGTGCAGCCGGTCCTGGAGAGCACCCGCGATCTGCTGCTCGCGCACGCATCGCACTGGCTCGACGGGCGTCATGTCCCGGAGCTCGACCGGGCGTTGGCGGGTCTGCCGCCGGTGGACGCGGACCCGCAGGTGCGGTTTCTGCACGCGTGCCGGTCCTACCTGGTCAAGGACTGGGACCAGTTGGTGCGGCACACGGACTCGCTGATCGACGACGCGATGCTGGGCATCGAGGCCGGCCTCTTCGGCGGCATGGCCCGCGTACGCCTGGAGATGTTCGGCCACGCCGAGCCGCTCCTGTCCGCCGCCCTGATGCGGTGCCGCAGCGAGCAGCCGCAGCGCAAGGAGCTGCGCTACTGGCTGGCCCGCGCGCACGAGGGCACGGGCCGCTCGGCGGCGGCCCTGCCGCTCTACCGGGCGGTGCACCGGGTGGACCCCTCCTTCATGGACACCTCCGCACGGCTCGCGGCGATCTCCGAGGGCGACGGGTACGACGAGGTCACCGACCTGGCGGCGATCGCCCTGACCGGCTTCGGGCAGGACGTGCTCGACGGCCCGGACGGGATCGAGCCGCTTTTCGGCACCGAGGGCCGCGACCTGAAGGTCACCGAGGCCGAACTGCCGCCCACCGGCGGCCCGTCCGAGGCCGACGCGGTGCGCGAGAAGGCCGTGATCCCCGTCCAGCCGCAGCTGCCGCCGGGGCCCACCGACCCCGCGCTCCTGGAGGCCGCCCTCGCCGAACTGGAGGGCATGGTCGGCCTCGAACCGGTGAAGCGCCAGGTCAAGGCGCTCTCGGCGCAGCTGAACATGGCCCGCCTGCGGGCCGCGCAGGGCCTGCCGGTGCAGCCGCCGAAACGACACTTCGTCTTCTCCGGCCCCTCGGGCACCGGCAAGACCACGGTGGCCCGCATCCTGGGCAGGGCGTTCTACGCCCTCGGCCTGCTCGGCGGCGACCACCTGGTGGAGGCGCAGCGCGCGGACCTGGTCGGCGAGTATCTGGGCCAGACCGCCGTGAAGGCCAACGAGCTGATCGACTCGGCGATCGGCGGCGTCCTCTTCGTGGACGAGGCCTATTCGCTCTCCAACTCGGGCTACGGCAAGGGCGACGCGTACGGCGACGAGGCCCTCCAGGTCCTGCTCAAGCGCGCCGAGGACAACCGCGACCACCTGGTCGTGATCCTCGCGGGCTACCCCGAGGGCATGGACCGCCTGCTGGCCGCCAACCCCGGGCTCTCGTCCCGTTTCACGACCCGCGTGGACTTCCCCTCGTACCGCCCCCTGGAGCTCACCTCCATCGGCGAGGTCCTGGCCGCCGAGAACGGCGACGTGTGGGACGAGGAGGCCCTGGACGAGCTGCGCTCCATCAGCGGGCACGTCGTCGACCAGGCGTGGATCGACGAGCTGGGCAACGGCCGCTTCCTGCGCACGCTCTACGAGAAGAGCTGTGCCTACCGCGACCTGCGGCTCTCCGGCTATCCCGGCGAGCCGAGCCGTGACGACCTGTCGACCCTGCGGCTCCCGGACCTCATGCAGGCGTACGGCGAAGTGCTCTCGGGGCGGGGGCCGCAGGACCCGCCGAGGGCATGAGGCCCCCGCCCCGCCCGGTCACACCAGGGCGCCGTCCCTGGACTCCTGGGGCCTGCGGGGCACGGAGACCCGGTGCGCCGGGTCACGGACCTCGCCGACCAGGAGCTCCAGTACGTCCTCCAGGGCGACCAGGCCGAGCACCTTGCCCGACGCGTCGGCGACCTGCGCCAGATGCGTCGCGGCGCGGCGCATCACCGTCAGGGCGTCGTCCAGGGGGAGTTCGGCGCGCAGCGTCGTCATCGGACGCCAGACCTGCTGCGGCACCGCACGGTCCGTCTCCGCGCCCTCGGTGAGATCGAGTACGTCCTTCACGTGCAGGTAGCCCATGAAGGCGCCGTTCTCCGCGCAGACCGGGAAGCGGGAGTAGCCGGTGCGCCCGGTGAGTTCGATGACCTGGGACGGGGTGACCCCGGCGCCCACGGTCACCAGTGCGGCCCGGTCGAGCAGGACGTCCGTCACCAGGCGCGAGCCCAGCTCCAGGGCGTCCTCCAGGCGCTCCTGCTCCTCGGGTTCGAGCAGTCCCGCCTGGCCCGAGTCGCCGACGAGCCGGTTGAGCTGCTCGCTGGTGAAGACGGCCTCGACCTCGTCCTTGGGCTCGACCCCGAAGAGCTTCAGGACCAGCCGCGCACACGCCCCGAGAGCCACCGTGACCGGACGGCACAGCCGGGCGAAGGCGACGAGGCCGGGGCTGAACCAGAGCGCGGTCCTCTCCGGGGCGGCCATCGCGAGGTTCTTCGGGACCATCTCGCCGACCACCAGGTGCAGGAACACGACCACGGCGAGCGCGATGGCGTACCCGAGCGGATGGATCGCCCCTTCGGGGATGTGCGCCGCCTCGAAGACGGGCTCCAGGAGATGCGCGACGGTGGGCTCGGCGACCGCGCCGAGCGTCAACGAGCACATGGTGATGCCGAACTGGGCGGCCGCCATCATCTGCGGCAGATGCTCCAGGCCGTAGAGGACCTGGCGGGCCCGCTTGGTGCCCAGCGGTTCGATCTGGCTGCGGCGCACGGAGACGAGCGCGAACTCGGCCCCCACGAAGAAGCCGTTGGCGAGGACGAGCAGCAGGGCGAACAGGAGTTGCAGCACGCTCATCGGGCGGCCTCCGCCACGCTCATGGCCTCAGGGGCCCCCACGGTCCGCACCAGACGGACCCGCTCGGCGCGGTAGTGGTCCACCTGGCGCACCGCGAGCCGCCAGCCCGGCAGTTCGGCCCGGTCGCCGGGGGCGGGGATGCGGCCCAGCAGATCAGCGACGAGTCCGGCCACGGTCTCGTACGGCCCCTCGGGGACGTCGAGTCCTATCCGCTGGAGCGTGTCGACGCGACAGCTGCCGTCGGCGTCCCACGCGGGGCGGCCGTCCTCGGCCGGTGCCGCGGCGATCTCGGGCAGGTCGAGCAGGTCGTGCTCGTCGCGGACCTCGCCGACCAGCTCCTCGACGATGTCCTCCAGGGTGACCACGCCGGCCGTGCCGCCGTACTCGTCGACGACCACGGCTATCGGCTGCTCGCTGCGCAGCTGCTCCAGGAGCTGCTGCACGGGCAGCGTCTCGGGGACCAGGAGCGGCGCCTGCGCGATGCGGCTCACGGGCGTTCTCAGGCGCTCGTGGGCCGGGACCGCGAGGGCGTCCTTGAGGTGCACCATGCCGACGATCTCGTCGATGCGCTCGCGGTACACGGGAAAGCGCGAGAGGCCGGTGGCGCGGGTCAGGTTGACCACGTCCTCGGCGGTGGCGGACGTCTGGAGCGCGCTGACCTTCACGCGCGGGGTCATGACGTGCTGCGCGGTCAGCTCGCCCAGGGAGAGCGTGCGGACGAACAGCTCCGCGGTGTCCTGTTCGAGGGTGCCGGCCTGCGCCGAGTGCCGGGCGAGGGAGACCAGTTCGCCGGGGGTGCGGGCCGAGGCAAGCTCCTCGGCGGGCTCGACGCCCAGAAGCCGGACGAGTCGGTTGGCCGTGGCGTTCAGGAGGGAGATCACGGGCCTGAAGAGGCGCGAGAAGACGTGCTGCGGGCCCGCGACGAACCGCGCGACCTGGAGCGGCTTGGACACCGCCCAGTTCTTCGGGACCAGCTCGCCGATCACCATCTGCACGGCGGACGCGAGCAGCATGCCGACCACTACGGAGACGCCCGGTACGGCGCCTTCCGGAAGGCCGGTCGCCGTGAAGGGGCCCGCGAGCAGATGCGCGAGGGCCGGTTCGGCGAGCATGCCGACCACGAGGGAGGTGATGGTGATGCCGAGCTGGGTGCCGGAGAGCTGGAAGGACAGCTCCTTGAGGGCGTCGACGACCGTGCGGGCCCGTCGGTCGCCATCGGCGGCGGCCCTCTCGGCGTCCGGGCGCTCGACGGTGACGAGTCCGAACTCGGCGGCCACGAAGAAGCCGTTGGCCAGGATCAGCAGGAATGCCGCCCCGAGAAGCAGCAGGGAAGTCGTCATGCCGCCGCCTCCCTGGTGTGTCCAGTCCCGGTATGCCGGGAGGGGGCGGCGCATGTACTACAGGACGAACCGTCCATCGCCGGAGGGAGTCACTCCTCGGGTAGCAGGAGCCCCTGTGGACCGGGCGGGCCCGACAGGGGCGGGGCGGCACACCATGCGTGCCCCGCCACCAGGTTAATCAAGACCCGGCCACAAACGTCAGCCCTGCGGGCTGCGGGCGTCGGCGAGTGCGCGCAGGGCGCGGGCGTCGCTGATGGCCCGCTGCTTGGCGATGCCCGGCTGGATGCCCATGGCCGGGAGGCTGGTGCCGTCGGTGAGGTTGAGGAACACCCACGGGTCGCCGGGCCGCAGGTTGACCTGGACGATCTCGGCCCAGGCAAGGCGCCTGCTGGTGGCAATGTTGACGACGGTCACGCCGGACTCGTCGGCGACGACCTTGGGCCTGCTCAGGAGCATGAGCACGCCGAACAGCAGCGCGCCGGTGAAGATGAAGCTGGTCCGCTCCCCCGGGCTGAGGCCCGGGATGAGCAGGGAGATCACCGTGAGGACCACGAAGATCGCGGCGCCCGCGGTGAGCAGGACGGCCCGGGTCCGGCTGGGCCGGAAGGTGACGGGCAGCGTGGGAAGGTCGGTCTGGTCGGTCATCGCCGGGGTCTCCTGCCGGGTCATCAGAGGCGGCAGGCGTGGATGGCCGTGGTCAGGATGGCCCGCGCTCCGATGGCGTACAGGTCGTCCATGATCCGCTGGGCCTCCTTGGCCGGGACCATGGAGCGGACGGCGACCCAGCCTTCGTTGTGCAGCGGCGAGATCGTCGGCGACTCGAGGCCCGGGGTGAGGGCGACGGCCTGCTCCAGGTGCTCGGCCCGGCAGTCGTAGTCCATCATCACGTACGCCCGGGCGACCAGGACGCCCTGCAGGCGGCGCAGGAACTGCTCGACCTTGGGGTCGTCGGTGCCGGCGCCGGTGCGCCGGATGACGACCGCCTCGGACTTCATGATCGGCTCGCCGAACACCTCGAGGCCCGCGTTGCGCAGCGAGGTGCCGGTCTCCACGACGTCCGCGATGACCTGGGCGACGCCCAGCTCGATGGCGGTCTCGACGGCGCCGTCCAGGTGGACGACGGAGGCGTCGATGCCGCTGTCCGCGAGGTGCTTGGCGACGATGCCCTCGTACGAGGTCGCGACGGTCTTGCCCGCGAGGTCCGCGATGGTGCTCGCCGTGCCCGGCTTCGCGGCGAACCGGAAGGTGGAGCGGGCGAAGCCGAGCGGCAGGATCGTCTCGGCGTTCGCGCCGGAGTCGATCAGGAGGTCCTGGCCGGTGATGCCGATGTCGAGCTTGCCGGCCGAGACATAGATCGCGATGTCCTTGGGCCGGAGGTAGAAGAACTCGACCTCGTTGTCCGGGTCGACCAGGACGAGCTCCTTGGACTCCTTGCGCTGCTGGTATCCGGCCTCATGGAGCATCGCCGACGCAGGTCCGGACAGTGAACCCTTGTTGGGGACGGCGATGCGCAGCATGAGGTCGGATTCCTTTGCGTTGAAGGGAGTTGGAGACAGCGGGGCGTACGGCTCAGAGGTGCGCGTACACGTCGTCGAGGGAGATGCCGCGGGCGACCATCATCACCTGCACGTGGTAGAGGAGCTGCGAGATCTCCTCGGCGGTGGCTTCCTTGCCCTCGTGCTCGGCGGCCATCCAGACTTCGGCGGCCTCCTCGACGACCTTCTTGCCGATGGCATGGACGCCCTTGTCGACCAGCTCGGCGGTGCGCGACGTGGCGGGGTCGCCGTTGGCGGCCTTGTGCTGGAGCTCGGTGAAGAGCTCCTCGAAAGTCTTCTTGGACATGATGTCGCTTACTTTACGCGGCTCGTCGACCCCGCTCACCGCCAGGGTTCGGAGATCGTACGCAGCGTGGTCGCGGTGGCGACGGCGGCGGTGACCGCTTCGTGCCCCTTGTCCTCGCGGGAGCCCTCGATGCCCGCCCGGTCCAGGGCCTGCTCCTCGGTGTCGCAGGTGAGGACGCCGAAGCCGATCGGCACTCCGGTGTCCACCGTGACCTGGGTCAGGCCCTGGGTGACGCCCTGGCACACGTACTCGAAGTGCGGGGTGCCGCCGCGGATGACGACGCCGAGCGCCACGATCGCGTCGTAGCCGCGGCCCGCGAGGACCTTGGCGACGACCGGCAGCTCGAAGCTGCCGGGCACGCGCAGGACGGTCGGCTCGTCGATGCCGAGCTCGTGCAGGGCGCGCAGCGCGCCGTCGACGAGGCCGTCCATGACCTTCTCGTGCCACTGGGCGGCGATCACCGCGACCCTCAGGTCTCCGCAGTTCTTCACGCTCAGTTCGGGTGCACCCTTGCCGCTCACGCGCTTCTCCTGGTCGCTCGAAAATTCTCTGTACGTTGCTTACTGATTGCCGCAGGCGGACACCTCGGGGGTGTCCAGCCAGGGCAGGTCGTGCCCCATCCGGTCCCGCTTGGTGCGCAGGTACCGGAGGTTGTGCTCGCCCGCCTGGACCGCCATGGGCTCGCGTCCGGTGACCTTCAGGCCGTGCCGGATCACCGCGTCGGTCTTGTCGGGGTTGTTCGTCATCAGGCGCACGCTGCGGACGCCGAGGTCGTCCAGGATGCGCGCGCCCGCGCCGTAGTCCCGGGCGTCGGCGGGCAGGCCGAGTTCCAGGTTGGCGTCCAGGGTGTCGCTGCCGCGCTCCTGGAGCTCGTAGGCGCGCAGCTTGGACAGCAGACCGATGCCGCGCCCCTCGTGGCCGCGGAGGTAGACCACGACGCCGCGTCCCTCGTCCGTGATGCGCCGCATGGACGCCTCCAGCTGCGGGCCGCAGTCGCAGCGCAGGGAGTGGAAGACGTCGCCGGTCAGGCACTCGGAGTGGATGCGCACGAGGACGTCGTCGCCCTCGGCGATCTCGCCGTGCACGAGGGCGACGTGCTCGACCCCGTCGACGGTGGAGCGGTAGCCGTACGCCGTGAAGTCGCCGAAGGCGGTGGGCAGGCGGACCTCGGCCTCGCGGCGGACCTTCGGCTCGGAGCTGGAGCGATACGCGATCAGGTCCTCGATGGAGATGATCGTCAGGCCGTGCTTGCGGGCGAAGGGGATCAGTTCCGGGAGGCGGAGCATCGTCCCGTCCTCGCCGGCGATCTCGACGATCGCGCCTGCCGGGCGCAGCCCCGCGAGGCGGGCCAGGTCGACCGCGGCCTCGGTGTGGCCGTTGCGGACCAGGACGCCGCCGGACTTGGCGCGCAGCGGGAAGATGTGGCCCGGGCGCACGAAGTCGGTGGGCTCGAAGGTGCCCGCGGCGAGCATCTGGAGCGTGGTGGCGCGGTCGGCGGCCGAGATGCCGGTGGTGACGCCGTGCGCGCCGCTCGCGTCGACGGAGACGGTGAAGGCCGTCCGCATCGACTCGGTGTTGTTCTCGACCATCTGCGGGAGCTGGAGGCGGTCCAGCTCGTCGCCCTCCATCGGCGCGCAGATCAGGCCGCGGCACTCGCTCATCATGAACGCGATGATCTCGGGCGTCGCCTTCTCGGCGGCGATGACGAGGTCGCCCTCGTTCTCCCGGTCCTCGTCGTCGACGACCACGACGGGCCGCCCGGCGGCGATGTCGCGGATGGCCGCCTCGACGGGGTCGAGGGCGAGGTCAGAGGCGTCCTCTTCGTGACCCGTGCTGTACCAAACAGGTGCCGCAGTCATGCCGGGGCTCCTTCCATGACGGGCTGCGAGGCCTGCGAAGACGCAGAGCGCGACCGCAGCCACCAGTCGCGCATGCCCCACAGGACGAGCGCGAGGTAGATGACGTACACGAGGCCGGAGAAGGCCAGACCACTGCTGAACGCGAGCGGCACGCCGACCACGTCGACCAGCAGCCAGGCGAACCAGAACTCGACCAGACCGCGGGCCTGGGCGACCATCGCGGCGAGCGTGCCGACGAAGATGTAGGCGTCGGGCCAGGGGTTCCAGGACAGGTCGGGCACGGCGGAGAACAGGGCGCCGACCGCGAGGGTGCCAAGAGCCGTGCCGCCGAGCAGCACCCCGCGCTCCTTCCAGGTGGCGAACCGGACGGCGATGGAACCGTCCTGCGCCTGCTGCTTGCCGTTGGTCCACAGGCGCCAGCCCCACAGGGCCACGCCGATGACGAGCAGCTGCTTGCCGACGCCGCCGGAGAGATGGGCGGAGGCGTACGCGCCGACGAGGATGACACCGGAGAGGAACTGGGCGGGCCAGGTCCATATGGAGCGCCGCCAGCCGAGCGCGAGGGCGATCAGGCCGACGGTGTTGCCCACCATGTCGGACCAGATGACGTGCTGCCCGAAGGCCGTGAAGGCTTCGGAGTTGAGCCAGTTCACTTGGTGGCCTCCTGAGCGGGAGCGGGAGCCGGAGCGGCGGTGCGGGCGCGGTCGCCGAGCATCCGCTCGACGTACTTGGCGATGATGTCCACTTCGAGATTGACCGGGTCGCCGGGCTGCTTGATGCCGAGCGTGGTCAGCGCGAGGGTGGTGGGGATGAGGCTGATGGTGAAGTAGTCGGGCCCGGCGTCGACCACCGTCAGGCTGACGCCGTCGACGGTGATGGAGCCCTTCTCCACCACGTAGCGAGCGAGGTCCGCGGGGAGCGAGACCTTGACGATCTCCCAGTTCTCGGAGGGCTTGCGCTCGACGATCTCGCCGGTACCGTCCACGTGTCCCTGCACGATGTGGCCGCCGAGGCGGTCGCCCACGGCGGTGGGTCGCTCCAGGTTGACCCGCGAGCCGGACGCGAGCGCGCCCAGGCTGGAGCGGTCCAGGGTCTCGGCCATCACATCGGCGGTGAACTCGTCGCCCTCGTGCTCCACGACCGTCAGACAGACGCCGTTGACCGCGATGGAGTCGCCGTGCTTGGCGCCGTCGGTGACGACGGGGCCGCGGACGCGGAAGCGGGACGCGTCGTCCAGGTTCTCGACGGCGGTGATCTCGCCCAGCTCTTCGACGATTCCGGTGAACACTTCAGTGCTCCTTCGCTACGAGGGTCGCGGTGATCCGCAGATCGGGGCCGATGCGGACGGTCTCGCTCACGTCGAGCCGCAACGCTTCGGTGATGGTCGTGATTCCGCCGCCGGTGAGGGCGGCGGGGCCCGCGCCGAGCAGGACGGGGGCGAGATAGGCGACGACGCGGTCGACGGCGCCCGCGGCGACGAAGGCCCCGGCGAGCGTCGGGCCGCCTTCGAGGAGGACGGAGCGCACGCCGCGGGTGTGCAGCTCGTCGAGGAGGGCGTGGATGTCCAACCCGCCGTCCGCGCGCGGAAGTCGCACCGTCTGCGCATCGGCCGCGGGGGTCACGTTCTCGGCGACGGCGACGAGCGTGGGCGCCGCGTCGTCCAGGACGCGGGCGCCGGGCGCCACCGCGGTGCCGTTCGTGTCGACGACGACGCGCAGGGGCTGGACGGCGCCTTCGATGTCCCGCACGGCGAGGTGCGGGTCGTCGGCGCGCTGGGTGCCGGAGCCGACGAGGACCGCGTCGCACTCGGCGCGCAGCCGGTGGACGTCGGCGCGGGCCGCGGCGGAGGTGATCCAGCGGCTGCTGCCGTCGGCGGCGGCGATGCGGCCGTCGAGCGTCGCGGCGTACTTCCAGGTGATGTGCGGGCGGCCGAGCCGTACGGAGGTCAGCCAGGCGGCGTTACCCGCGGCGGCCTCGCCCTCGAGCAGGCCCGCCTCCACGTCGACCCCGGCGGTACGCAGCCGCTGCGCGCCGCCGGTCGCGGCGGGGTTCGGGTCGCCGACCGCGTAGACGACGCGGGCGATCCCGGCGTCGATGAGCGCCTGGGCGCAGGGGCCGGTGCGTCCGGTGTGGTTGCAGGGTTCGAGGGTGACCAGGGCGGTGGCGCCGCGGGCTCGTTCACCGGCCGCGCGCAGGGCGTGGACCTCGGCGTGCGGGCCGCCGGCGCGCTGGTGGTACCCCTCGCCGACCGGCTGCCCGGAGGCGTCGACGATGACGCAGCCGACGACCGGATTGGGGCTGGTGGAGCCGAGCCCGAGGGCGGCGAGCGCGATGGCGCGGCGCATGGCGGTGCGCTCGGGTTCGTTCGCTGCGACTGCGGTGGCCACCGGGTCCTCCTGCCTCATGGGGCACGGACTCCGGGGCCTGTCGATGACGACAGAATGTACGGACTGCGACACCGGGAGCGTCGCCGGAAACGAGACCTCTCCCTGGGGAACCCGGAAAACCGGGAATCCCAAAAACAAGCCACTCGGCGACGTGCACGAATGCCCGCCCGCCGCGCACTGCCTCCCATCCGGACTTTCACCGTCGGTCCAGGAGTTTCACCTGGTCAACCGGCCACTGGAGGCGGCCGGGTCGCGGACTATAACCGCCGGTTCGGAATTACACCGACCCCGGAGTGCGCTGCTTTTGGTACGAGGCCAGTGTGCCACGCCTGATCGACGCCCATACGAGCGAACCTCTGTGGTCTGGCTCACAGCAGCCTGTGACAGCCCTCTGACCGGCGGTGACGGACCCCTCTGGCACGCTGAGTGCCGTGACGACCGCTGCTCCGGCCGATGAATTCGAGTCCCATCGGCCTCGTATGTTCTCGCTCGCCTACCGCATGCTCGGCTCCGCCCAGGAGGCGGAGGACGCCGTCCAGGACGCGTATCTGCGCTGGAGCGGCGCGCGCCGCGCGGACATCGGGCACCCTGCCGCGTGGCTGGCCAAGGTCGTCACCAACCTCTGTCTGAACAGGCTGACTTCGGCGCGTGCGCGGCGCGAGGAGTACGTGGGGCCCTGGCTCCCGGAGCCGGTCGTCACCTCGGGCGGCACGCTCGGCCCGCTGGAGTCGGCGGAGCAGCGGGACGCGGTGTCGATGGCGCTGCTGGTCCTGCTTGAGCGGCTCACGCCGGTGGAGCGCGCGGTGTTCGTGCTGCGGGAGGCGTTCGCCTACAGCCATCGGGACATCGCCGGTGTCCTGGACATCGGCGAGGCCAACTGCCGGCAGCTGTACCGCAGGGCGGCGCGGGCGGTGGCCGACGAGCGGACCCGGTTCGACGCGGTGGCGGAGCGGCGGGACGCGTTCCTGGAGTCGTTCGTCGCGGCGGCCCGCGAGGGGGATCTCGCGGGCCTGGAGACGATGCTCGCGGCGGACGTGACGTGGTGGGGCGACGGCGGCGGCAAGGTCACCGCCGCGCGCAGGCCGATCCTGGGGCGCGCGAAGGTGGTGCCGTTCGTGGTGGGCGGCATGCGGAAGTTCGCCTCCGCCATGGATCTCTCGTACGCCGAGGTCAACGGCGCGCCCGCGCTGGTCGCGAGGGCGGCGGGGACGGTCGTGGGACTCGCGTCGTTCGCGTTCCGGGGCGGCCTGGTCAGCGAGGTGTGGGTGGTGGTCAATCCCGACAAGCTGGTCTTCTCGGCGGGGCAGCTGTCACATTCCTGAGGGCTGCCCGGTCTCAGCTGTGAAGGACGCCTGCCCGGCGTCCCGCACCGCTCAGCGAAGGAGCCCTGCAATGACCACGATCCTGGTGACCGGCGGCACCGGAACCCTCGGCCGCCCGCTGGCCGATCGGCTGCGCGCGGACGGACACGACGTACGCGTCCTGAGCCGCCACGCCCGGCCGTACGCCGTCGACCTGCGCGAGGGCGGCGCGGGTCTTGACGCGGCCGTGGCGGGCGCGGACGCGATCGTGCACTGCGCGACCATGCCGCGCGGCGGCGACGAGCGGGCCGCGAGGCGTCTCGTCGAGGCCGCACGGCGCGCCCGGGTGCCGCACCTGGTCTACATCTCGATCGTCGGCGTGGACCGGGTGCCGCTCGGCTACTACCGCTCGAAGCTCGCCGTCGAGAAGCTGGTCGAGGAGTCGGGGCTCGGCTGGACGGTGCTGCGCACGACGCAGTTCCACGACCTCGTCCTGAGCATCCTGGCGGGCGCGGCGAAGCTGCCGGTCATGCCGCTGCCCGCGGGCGTCAGCGACCAGCCGATCGAGGTCCGCGAAGTGGCGGACCGGCTCGCGGAGTTGGCGGTGGCGTCGCCCGCCGGGCGGGTCGCGGACATGGGAGGCCCCGAGGTCCGTACGTTCCAGGAGCTGGGCCGCGCCTATCTGCGGGCGAGCGGGAAGCGCCGACCCGTGCTGCCGGTGCGGCTCGCGGGCAAGGCGTACCGCGGCATGCGCGCGGGCGGGCATCTGACCCCCGAGCGGGCGGTGGGCAAGGGCACGTTCGAGGAGTTCCTCGCGGGGCGCTTCGGCGGGCGGCGGTGACCGGGCGCGGCGCGGGAGTGACCGGGCGCGGCGCGGGAGCAGCCGGGCGCGGCACGGGAGTAGCCCGGCGCGGCGCAGGAGCAGCCGAGCGCGGCACGGGAGTAGCCCGGCGCGGCGCAGGAGCAGCCGAGCGCGGCACGGGAGTAGCCCGGCGCGGCGCAGGAGCAGCCGAGCGCGGCACGGC
>NZ_JBITWR010000020.1:0-70261 GCF_044544025.1 Streptomyces sp. NPDC055243 | reverse complement strand
GCGCGGCACGGGAGTAGCCCGGCGCGGCGCAGGAGCAGCCGAGCGCGGCACGGGAGTAGCCCGGCGCGGCGCAGGAGCAGCCGAGCGCGGCACGGCAGTGGGCGGGCGCGGCGCGGGAGTAGCCGGGCGCGGCGCGGCAGTGGCCGGGCGCGGCACGGGAGCAGCCCGGCGCGGCACGGGAGCAGCCCGGCGCGGCACGGGAGTAGCCGGGCGCGGTGCGAAGGTGCTGTGGGGCGGCCTGCTCGCCCTCACCGCCACCCAACTCACCGTCGGGTGCTGGCAGTTGTTCGCTCCCCGCTCCTTCTACGGCGTCCTGTGGGTGTCGGACCTGCCGCCCTACAACGAGCACATGATGCGCGATCTGGGGGCGTCCTCCCTGGCGATCGCGGTGGTCCTCGCGGCGGGCGTGCGCGCGATGGAGCCGCGGCTCGTCTCCGTCGGGCTCGCCGCGTACCTGACCTTCTCCGTGCCCCATCTGGTGTTCCACTCGGCGCACCTGGAGCACATGACGGCCGGGTCCGCCGCGACGCTGATGGCCCTCCTGGGGGCCGGGGTGATCGGCCCGTCCTGGCTGCTGTGGCTCAGCGTGCGGGTCCGAACAGCTCGTCCTGCGCCGCTTCCCTCGCGGCGAGCAGCGCGCCGCGCAGCACGGCGGAACCGCCGAGGGTGCTCGCCCTGACCTCCGTGCGCAGCGGGGACATCGCGGTGACGCGGTGCATCACGCGGGTGGCGAGCGGTTCGCCGCCCGCGCGGCCGACCTCGCCGCCCAGGACCACGCAGCCGGGGTCGAGGATCGCGGCCATGGCGGCGGCGCCGACGGCGATCCGGTCGGCGGCGGCGTCCAGGTAGGCCTCGTGGCCGCTCTCGGCGGCGTGCCGCATCACCTCGGCGGCGCTCGCGCCAGGCCGCAGGACGCCGTGCTCGGCGCCGAGGTCACGGAGCGCGGCGGCGCAGGCCAGCGAGTGGAAGCCGCCGTCGCAGCCGGTGGCGGACGGCAGCACGTTCGTGCCGGGCACCGGCAGGAAGCCGATCTCGCCGGTGCCGCCGGAGGCCCCGCGGCGCAGGCTGCCGTCGAGCACGACGGCGGCCCCGACGCCTTCGCCCAGCCACAGCAGGACGAAGGTGTCGCGGTCGTGGGCCGCGCCCTCGCGCTGTTCGGCGCGGGCCGCGAGGTTGGTCTCGTTCTCCACGAGCACGCGCGCCGGGAGCCGCTCCTGGAGGGCTCCCGCGAGACGCCGGTGCCAGGCCGGGAGCGCGGTGGTGTCGCGCAGTTCGCCGGTGGCGGGGTCGATGAGGCCGGGGGCGCCGATCGCCACCGTGTGCAGCCGCTGAACGCCGCCGTCCCCGGCGGTGCTCTCCACGAGGGCCACGGCCCGCTCGACCGCGGCTCCGGTGCCGGTGTCGCCGCCGATGGGCGCGGAGGCCTCGGCGAGCACCGCGCCGAGCAGGTCGGTGACGACCACGGAGACGCCGCCGGTGCGTACGTCGAGCGCGGCGAGGTGCGCCCGGTCGGCGACGATCCCGTACAGCCGGGCATTGGGCCCCCGGCGCTGGGCACCCGCCTCCCCCACGACCGCGATCAGCCCGGAGCCCTGAAGGCGCTCGACCAGGTCGGCGACCGAGGGCCGGGAGAGGCCGGTCAGCTGCTTCAACTGGTTGGCCGTCAGCGGTCCTTCGCGCTGCAGGAGCCCCAGGGCGAGCCGGTCGTTGATGGCCCGGGCGGTGCTCGGTGATGCGGGCATGCCGGGGATCCTTCCATAAAGCTGCTATTTATCAGGCAGGGTTCCTGATAGTTTACGTCGCCGTAGCGGGGCGGCACCTCGGGAGGGGCGGAGCATCGATGAGTGAAGTGGTCCAGGACGTACGGCAGTTGAAGCGGGCGCGGTACGCCGTGGCCGCCGTCTTCTGCGTGCACGGCGCCGTCACCGGCTCCTTCGCGACCCGCGTGCCCTGGATCCAGGACCACGCCGGCCTCAGCGCGGGACTCCTCGGCCTCGCCCTGGCCTTCCCGGCGATCGGCGCCTCCGTGGCGATGCCGCTCGCGGGCTGGGTCAGCCACCGCTTCGGCGCCCGGACGGCGCTGCGCGGGCTGCTCGCCCTGTGGACGATGGCCCTGATCCTGCCCTCGCTCGCGCCGAACCTGCTCACGCTCTGCGTGGCCCTGTTCGTGTACGGCGCGACGGCGGGCATGTCGGACGTGGCGATGAACGCCCTGGGCGTCGAGGTCGAGACCCGCATGAAGAAGTCGATCATGTCGGGGCTGCACGGCATGTGGAGCGTCGGCGCCCTCATCGGCTCCGCGGCCGGCACGGTCGCCGCCCATCTGGGCTCCGACGCACGGCTGCACCACGCGCTCGCCGCCGTGGCGCTCACCGCGATCGGCCTCGTCGCCTGCCAGGGCGTGCTCGACCTCCAGGCGGAGCCCGAGGACGAGGCGCCGCCGCGCTTCTCGCTGCCGCCCAAGTCGGCGCTCCTGATCGGCGCGGTCGGCTTCTGCGCGGTCTTCGCCGAGGGCGCGAGCCTGGACTGGTCGGCGGTCTATCTGCGGGACGTCCTGGACTCGTCGGCCGGTGTCGCCGCCGCGTCCACCACCGGCTTCACGCTCACCATGGCGATCGCGCGGCTCGCGGGCGACGCGGTGGTGGACCGCTTCGGGGCGGTGCGCACGGTGCGCGTGGGCGGCGTGGTGGCGGCGCTCGGCGGTCTCCTCGTGGTCGTCGCGCCGCATCCGGCGGTCGCCATGGGCGGGTTCGCGCTGCTGGGGCTCGGCATCGCGGTCGTGGTGCCCCTCGCCTTCGCCGCGGCCGGGCGCAGCGGCCCCAACCCCAGCCAGGCCATCGCGGGCGTCGCCACCATCACGTACACATCGGGCCTGATCGCCCCGTCGGCGATCGGCACGCTCGCCGACGCGACGAGCCTGGTGGTCTCCTTCGGCCTGGTGACGGTCCTCGCCTGCGGGCTCGCGCTGTTCGCCGGGGTCCTGCGCACGGACGGCCGCGAGGCCACCCCGGTCGCGCCCGCGAAGGCGACGACACCCGGCCCGAAGGCCTGACCCCACGAGGTTCCATCGGTTGCTCGCCGGGCGCCCCGCGAGCGGCCGGTGAGAGTCCCTGGCACTTATGCCGGATTAACATTGCGCTGACTCATTCAGGTCTTGACAAAGTCGGGCGCACAGAAGGCGGAACAGAACATGGATCTCGGCGTGCGCTGGAGACTGCACGGCGACGGGCGCACCCCCGCGCCCGGAGCCGTCGTCCGACCCGACGAGCGGCTCTCCTGGCCCCGGACCTTCGGGCTCGGCGCCCAGCACGTGGTCGCCATGTTCGGCGCCTCCTTCGTGGCGCCCGTCCTGATGGGCCTCGACCCGAACCTCGCGATCATGATGTCGGGTGTCGCGACCGTCATCTTCCTGCTCGCCACGCGCGGCCGGGTGCCCAGCTACCTGGGCTGTTCGCTCTCCTTCGTGGGCGTGGCCGCCGTCATCCGCGCGCAGGGCGGCTCCTCCGCGACCGTGACGGGCGCGGTCTTCGTGGTCGGCGCCGCGCTGTTCCTGGTGGGCCTGGCCGTCCAGAAGTTCGGGGCGCGGATCATCCATGCCGCGATGCCGCCGATCGTCACCGGCGCCGTCGTCATGCTGATCGGCTTCAACCTGGCGCCGGTGACCGCGTCCACGTACTGGCCGCAGGACCAGTGGACGGCGCTCCTGGTGATGCTGTTCACCGGTCTGGCCGTGGTGTGCCTGCGCGGATTCTGGTCGCGCGTCGCGATCTTCCTGGGCCTGATCTTCGGTTACGCCCTGTCCTGGGCCCTCGACCTGGTCTTCGGCAAGATCCACTCGGCGGACGGTTCGGGCAAGGTCGTCGACCACTGGCGCCTGGACCTCTCGGCCGTCGGCAACGCCGACTGGATCGGCCTGCCGACCTTCCACGCGCCGAGCTTCGAGTGGTCGGCGATCCTCGTCGCCCTGCCCGTCGTCATCGCGCTGGTCGCCGAGAACGCCGGGCACGTCAAGGCGGTCGGCGAGATGACCGGCGACTCCCTGGACGACAAGCTCGGCACCGCGATCTCCGCCGACGGCGCCGCGTCCATGCTCTCCACGGCGGTCGGCGGTCCGCCCAACACGACGTACTCCGAGAACATCGGCGTGATGGCCGCGACCCGCGTCTACTCCACGGCCGCCTACTGGGCCGCCGCCTGCTTCGCCCTGCTCTTCGGCCTCTGCCCCAAGTTCGGCGCGGTCGTGGCGGCCATCCCGGGCGGCGTGCTCGGCGGCATCACCGTCATCCTCTACGGCATGATCGGCCTGCTCGGCGCCCAGATCTGGATCAACGCGGGCGTGGATCTGCGCAATCCGCTGAACCTCGTCCCGGCCGCGGCGGGCATCATCATCGGCGTCGGCGGCGTCTCACTGAAGATCACCGACAACTTCGAGCTGAGCGGCATCGCCCTCGGCACGATCGTCGTGATCACCGGCTATCACGTCCTTCGTGCCTTCGCCCCGCCGCACCTCAAGTCGCAGGAGCCGCTGCTCGATTCGGGCACGTCCACGTACGACGAAGGCGATGCGGGCGACACGGGCGACGAGGCCCCGGAGAAGGGCGCCGACGGCTCTCAGCCGCGCGCCAAGTCGTAGGCGTAGTCGGGGCTGAACGTGCCGGGCGCGCCCTTGCAGCCGTCGGACTCGCCCGGCAGTTTGACCCACAGATAGGCGTCGACGCGGGCCTGGCCGGTGCGCAGCGTCGGGTTCGGCCCCAGCCCCCGGCCCGCCGGGTCGCACCACTCCCCGTCGGCCGGGGCGCCGTTTCCGTTGCGGCTGGTGTCGATGACGGCCCCCAGGCTCGCCGGGCCGCCGAGCGCGGTCAGGACCTCGCGGGCGTAGGCGGCCTCGTCGCCGGTGCGGTGGAAGTTCGACACGTTCGTGAAGATGCCGTCGGACGACGCGGGGGACGCGGCGCCCGCCGCGCGCAGCCGCCCGGCCTGCTGGGACGCCGCGTTCCAGCCGGAGTGCCCGGCGTCGTAGTAGACCCGGGCCTTGGGGTTGGCGGCCTTGAGGGTGCGGCCCGCGCGGGCGAGCGAGGCGTAGCGGGCGGTGCGCTGCTTCGCCGAGAGGCACTCGGAGAGCGCGATCGCGTCCGGTTCCAGGACGACGATGACCTCGCCCGAGCCGAGGCCCGCCGCGAACTTCCCGATCCACGCGTCGTACGCGGCGAGGTCCGGCGCCCCGCCCTGGGAGGCGCCCCCGCAGTCGCGGTCCGGTATCGCGTACGGCACGACGACGGGCACCCGGCTCCCGGCGCCCGACGTCACCGCCCGCACCCGCGAGGTGATGGTCCCGGGCGCGTACTGCGCGAACCACACCGCCGCGGGCCGGTCGGCGATCCGTGACTCGATGAGCGGGCGGCGCGGGTCGCTCCGGTTCGCCCTGACCCAGTCGAGGACCTGGGAGTCGCCGTGCCGGTAGAGGGAGTTCGCCGCCGGGGCCACGGTGCTCGGCTTCTTCGGGCGCCGCGTCGCGGGCTTCGGTTCCGGCTCGGGCACCGGCGCGGCGGAGGACCTCACGGGCGACGGCGTGGCCGAGGAGGGCGACACGGACGGCGTCGGCACCGCTGGCAGCGGTTGGAACGTCGGCGACTTCGTCACCTTCGGGCGCGCCCGGTCCTTGCCGCCGCCCTCGTCCAGGGCGGACACCATTCCGGCCACGGCGCCGACGGCGGCCACGATCGAGGCCGCCACGACCATGACCCCGTGACGAGCGGCGCCTCTTCGCCTGGACGTTCGCCCGTTGCGCCGTCCGGCGCGATGGCGTGCGCGGTTGCCTGACACAGTGCGGCTCCTCCCCCTCCCCCGTGTCCCCCTGACACGGCGCGCCCACTCCCCCTCCCCAGGGGCACACACGGTCGCCGTTCCCTCGTTCTGGGGAAGCGGCCGGTGCGGCGGCACTCGGGCCAGCCTAGGACTGGGACCCTGCCACCATGGCGCAGTTGGAGCGGTTCGCGGAGTTCACGGGCTCGGCACACGGGGTCGACGGGGTGCTGACGCGGATGCGCGCGCTGGGCACCGGCTTCCCGCCGGGGGACGGCGTCGGGGTCTTCAACCGGGTCTATCTCGCGGTCACCGAAGAGGTCGACCGGCACCTCGACAGGGGGCGATTCCCGGACACCGGGGCCGCGATCACCCTGGACGTCCTGTTCGCCGAGCGCTATCTGACGGCGGTCGACGCGGTGGCCGCCGACCGCAGGCCGCCCGCCTGCTGGCGGCCGCTGTTCCAGCTCCGCCGCCATCCCGGCGTACGCCCTCTGCAGTTCGCGCTCGCGGGCATCAACGCGCACATCGGGCACGACCTTCCGCTGGCGGTCATGGACGCCTGTCGTACGCTCGGCTGCGAACCGGCGGACCTGGAGGACGAGTTCGACCGCGTGGGCGACATCCTCGTCTCGCTGGAGGAGCGCATCCGCGACGAGCTGATGCCGGGGCCCGACCTCTTCCAGATCGCCGACCCGCTCACCCATCTGCTGGGCTCCTGGAGCCTGGAGCGGGCCAGGGACAGCGCGTGGGCGACGGCCCTGGCGATGCGGGCCCTGCGCGAACTCCCGCCGGTCGCCCAGGAGTTCCGGGACCGTCTGGACGGCGCGGTCGGCCTGGTGGGCCGGATGCTCCTCACGCCCCTGCCGGACTGATCCGGCCGCTTGCCTTCCGCCGCCGAGGAACTCCCCGACGATCGCTGTACGTTGAAGGCAGTGACCCCGGATGCGAAGGAGCACCAGCATGGCCACACGACTCGGACTCGGCCTCCCGCAGGGCCGGCAGTACCGCATCGGGCGTGACGTCCCGGCAGTGGCCCGCGCGGCCGAGGAGATCGGGTACGAGAGCCTGTGGGTCTACGAGCGCATCCTGTTCCCCGAGCCCGCGACCCAGGGTCTGTACGGCATCGAGGGCCTGCCCTGGCCCGACACCTACCGCTCGGTCGCCGACCCGCTGATCACGCTGACGCTGGCCGCCGCGGCCACCGAGCGGGCCCGCCTGGGCACCAGCGTCCTGGTCGCCCCGCTGCACGTGCCGTTCCAACTGGCGCGTTCGCTCGCCACGTTGGACGCGGCGAGCGGCGGCCGTGTCGTCGCGGGCTTCGGCACGGGCTGGTCGCACGACGAGTACGCGGCGGCGGGGGTGGCCCCCTTCAACCGGCGCGGCAAGGTCCTGGACGAGCTGATCGACGTCTGCCACGCGGTGTGGGGCCCGGACCCGGTGGCGTACGAAGGGGAGCTGACGACGATCGCGCCCTCGGTGGTCGCCCCCAAGCCCGAGCGCCCCATCCCGATCCTGCTGCCCGCCAACAGCCCGCGCGCCCTGCGCAGGCTCGTCGACCGCGCCGACGGCTGGATGCCGGTGGGCGCCGGCGCCGACAAGCTGGCCGAACAGGCCCAGGCCCTGAAGGAACTGGCCACCGAGCGCGGGCGCACCCAGCCCGTCCAGAGCGTCCTGCGGGCCAACGCCCGGTACACGGCGAAGCCGTACGTGGGCGAGAAGCGCGCCCCCTTCCGGGGCAACGTCGAGCAGATCGTCGAGGACCTGGAGGCACACGCCTCGACGGGCGCGGTCGAAGAGATCCTCATCGAACTCGCGGGCGGCGCACGGGACGCGGAAGAACTGAAGGACGTGGCGGCAGAGGTGTACGAGGCGGCAAGGGCAGCGGGGGTCTAGGGCCCCGAAGGGGCGCGGGGAACTGCGCGATCGACCACGACGGCCCGGCAGATCCCCACGCGCCCCAGACAAAACGGCGCTGTCTGTCAGTCCTCAGGCAGCTCGACGGGAGCGATCTCGTCGTACACGTCCCCCGGACCGGGGTTCGTCGCGTCGGTCGAACCACCGAGGTGGTTCATGACACCCCACACGGCGTTCAGGGCGGTCGTGACCGCGCCCTCCGCCCACCCCGCCGTCCAGGAGATGTCATCACCGGCGAGGAAGATTCCCCGCTTGTCCGCCGGCAGGCTCTCCTGCATGAAGTGCGTGAAAAGGCGCCGCTGGTAGCGGTAGTGGCCCGGCAGGTTCGCCTTGAAGGCGCCCATGAAATAGGGCTCGTTCTCCCACGACACCGTCACCGGGTTGCCGATGATGTGCTTGCGGATGTCGACCTTGGGATAGATCTCGCCGAGCGACTTGAGCATGACCTCCATGCGCTCGTTCGCCGACAGCGGCAGCCACTTCAGGCTGTCGTCGCACCACGTGTAGGAGAGGCAGATGACGGCGGGCTTGTCCGGGCCGTCGTCGAGCAGGTAGGTGCCGCGCGTCATGCGGTCGGTGAGCGTCATCGACATGACGTCACGACCGGTCTCCTCGTCCTTGTCCAGCCAGAACGGCCGGTCGACCGGGACGAAGAGCTTGGAGGACTCCATGTAGTGGGTCCGCTCCATCGCCGTCCAGTGGTCGATGGGGAAGAGCGTGTCGTCGCACGCGATCTTGGAGAGCAGCATCCAGGACTGGGCGGTGAAGATCGCCGCCTGGTAGGTGCGGATGTCGCCCAAGGAGTCGGTGACGGTGACGCGGTTGCCCGCGGTGCGGTCCAGGCGGGTCACGGCCGGCTTCGGCACGCCGCCCTCGTGCAGCGAGCTCAGGGACGTACCGGGAGCCCAGTGCCCGATCTTCTGCGGCTCGCGGTCCCACATCCGCAGCGGCAGCTGCTGGCTGCCGCCGACGATGCCGCGGTGGTGGTCGTCGGCCTCGGTGTAGACGACGCGCAGGATCTCCAGGATGGAGTTCGGGAAGTCGGTGTCCCAGCCGCCCGTGCCGAAGCCGACCTGGCCGAAGATCTCGCGGTGCCGGAAGGACTTGAAGGCCTCGGAATCGCAGAGGAAGCCGTAGAAGGTCTGGTTGTCGAGCTTCTCGACGAGCTTGGACCAGATCTCGCGGATCTTGGGCACGTCGCGCTCGCGCAGGGCGCGGTTCATGTCGGAGAAGTCGGCGCCCTCCTCCAGGCAGGAGTTCCAGGCGTTCATCACGTCGCGGTAGACCTGCGGCAGGTCGTCGACGGACGTCGCGTAGTGGGACTCGCCCTTGAGGTCGACGACCGTCGAGGGCGTCGACTCCGCGAGGGGGTTGGGGAAGGGCTGGGTCTTGAGGCCCACCAGGTCGATGTAGTGCTGCAGCGCCGTCGAGGACGGCGGGAAGCGCATCGCGCCCATCTCGGCGGTGAGATCGCCGTCGCAGCCCTCGAAGCCGACGGTGCGCAGCCGGCCGCCGATCTGGTCGGCCTCGTAGACGACGGGCTTGAGGCCCATCTTCATCAGTTCGTACGCGGCCACGATGCCGGAGAGGCCACCGCCGATGACCGCGACCTCCGTGCCGTGCTCGGTCGCGGGTATCTGGCCCAGGCCCGCCGGGTGGGCGAGGAAATCGTCGTACGCGTAAGGGAAGTCCGGACCGAACATGGTGATCGGCGGCTGCGCGTCGGTGTGCTGGACGGCGTTGGGCACCGTGGACGTCATGGGGTACGGACTCCTTGCGGGAACGGCAGAACAGAAGAAGGGGGCTCGGGAGGACCGGATACTCGGGAGGGTCAGATCAGGGACGAGTACAGACCCGGGCGGCGGTCGCGCAGATAGGGGTTGGCCTCGCGCGACGCGGCGAGGAAGGCCGGGTCGGCGTCGGCGAAGACCAGCTGCTCGTCCCGTCCGGCGCGGGTGCGCGCGACTCCGTCGGGTCCGGCCAGGGTGGAGAGCCCGACGAACTCGAACTCCCCTTCCTTGCCGACCCGGTTGACGTACGCGACGTACATCTGGTTCTCGAAGGCCCGCACCGGGACGACGGACTCGGCGACGAACTGGAAGGGGTGCATCTGGGCCGTGGGCACGAGGAGCAGGTCGGTGCCCGCGAGGGCGTGCGCGCGGACGTTCTCCGGGAACTCCACGTCGTAGCAGATCATCAGGCCGATCCGCAGACCGCCCAGCTCGGCCTGGACGACGGACTGCTCACCGGGGGTGAAGGAGTCGCGCTCGAAGCAGCCGAAGAGGTGGGTCTTGCGGTAGTTCGCCAGGCTGACGCCGTCGGGGCCGATGAGCTGGACGGAGTTGAAGACCTGCTCGCCCTCCCGCTCCGGGTAGCCGTAGGCGACCGCGACGCCGTGGCGTGCGGCGCTCTCGGCGATCGCGGTGGCGGACGCCCCGTCGGCGGGCTCGGCCAGGCGTGCCACGTCGTCGCCGATCGCGTACCCGGTGAGGTACATCTCGGGGGCGACCAGGAGGCCCGCGCCCGCCGCGGCGGCACGGGCCGCGGCCTCGTCGAGCGCCTTCAGATTGGCGGCGACGGAGCCGGGGCGGCCCGAGCTCTGGAGCAGGGCGGTGCGCAGCGGGGGCATGGCGTGACCTCGGGGCATGCGAAGGGACTGACGGACTGGTGGGGACCGTTAGACCGTACGGTCGGCGGGCTTGCCGCGACAAGGCGCGAGCGTTGCGGGCCGCCGCTCGATCTGTTGCGCGTACGGGGCCTTCGGCGGCGATTCGTTGCGCGGCGGCATGGGACCGGGGTCGTAGCGGTGTCCACCGCCGGGCGCAGGGTGCGCGGGGGTGTTCCCCGCCACGCGGCGGAGGCGGATTGCCGCCCGTGGCCGGACGTGTCGGCACCCCCTGCCGCGAGACCGTGATCTCGCCCGGAAGGACCGGGTGAACGGCACGCATCAGGAGGCTTCTCGTGAGCCGCAACGCAAGCACCGGCAGCCGCAGCACCGCCCGGTTCACCGACACCCGCCGCCGCGTGATCGCCGTGGGGACCGCCCTGCTGATCGCCACGGGAGCGGCCGGAGCGGCCGTCGCGTCGGACGGCGACGGACCGCACACACCGGACAAGGCCACGTCACACGCGCAGACCCGCGAGGCCGCCGCCCTCACCGGCAGCGCGAAGCTCTACCGCAAGACCACCGAGGACGTGACGTTCACGTTCGACGCCCATCTGGCGAAGCGCCACACCATGCGCCCGGACAAGGCGACCGGCACCTTCCGCTTCGTCCACCTCGACAGGCCGGGCGGCGAGGGCGGCTGGGCGAAGGGCCGCATCGACTGCCTGATCACGGGCGGCAAGGTCGCCACGGCCACCGGCATCATCACCGACACCAACCTCAAGGACATCAAGGGCGGCCGCGTGGGCTTCACCGTCCACGACCAGGGCAAAAAGCTGGACCGCGTGGGCTACAGCTGGGCCGCGGTGGGCGGCCCCGACGGGACCAAGAAGCTGACCAAGTGCACGAGCTCGGCCCCCTTCGAGAAGGTCAGGAAGGGCACGGGCGACTTCGACGTCACGCCCTGGCATCCGACGTACCCGACCGACTGACCACGCCGGGGCTGGACGAGCGCCCCGAAGGGGCGGGGAACTGCGCGCTCAACCACGACGCACCCGCGCCCGAAGCACTATGCAGGGGCCCCCGACGAGAACCGCCGCATCAGAGGCGAAAGCACCAGCACGGACTTCGTCCGCTCCACGAAGTGCTCCCCCGCGATCCGTTCGAGCACGCGCTCGAAATGACGCATGTCGGCGGCGAAGACCTGGACGACCGCGTCCGCGTCACCGGTGACGGTGGACGCGGACGCGATCTCCGGGTACCGCTCAAGACCTCGCCGGATCGCCTCCGGCGAGGTGTTGCGGCGACAGTAGATCTCGATGAACCCCTCGGTCTCCCAGCCGAGCGCGGCCGGGTCGACCCGCACGGTGAATCCCGTGATCGCCCCGGTCTCCCGGAGCCGGTCCACGCGCCGCTTCACGGCGGGCGCGGAGAGCCCGACCAGCTGGCCGATGTCGGCGTAGGAACGGCGGGCGTCCTCGGCGAGGGCGTGCACGATGCGTTCGTCGAGATCGTTCAGTCGCACTGGGGGTGGATCACTTCTCTGCGGAGGCCAATCGGGAGCGGCTCATGCCGTACAGGAAGTAGAACACGAGGCCTGCGGCCATCCAGACACCGAACACGACCCAGGTGACGGAGTCGAGGCTGAACATGTTGTACGCGCAGAAGCCGAAGCCGAGCACCGGGAAGAGCCAGCCGAGGGGCACCCGGAAGGTGCGCGGCATGTCCGGGCGGGTCCGGCGCAGCACGATCACCGCGACGTTGACCAGGGCGAAGGCGAAGAGCGTACCGATGCTGGTGGCGTCGACGAGCTTGCCGAGCGGGATGACGGAGGCGAGGGCGGCGCAGAACAGCGACACGATGACGGTGTTCACGCGGGGCGTGCCGGTCTTCTTGCTGACCTTGCCGAACACCTTGGGGACCAGGCCGTCGCGGGACATGGCGAACAGGACGCGGGTCTGGCCGTAGAGCACGGTCAGGACGACGGACGCGATGGAGATGACCGCGCCGGCGGCGAGCAGCGTGCCCCAGAAGCTCTGGCCGCTGACGTCGTTCATGATCGCGGCGAGCGCGGCCTCGGAGCCCTCGAAGTCCTTCCAGTTCCAGGCGCCGACGGCGACGGCCGCGACCAGGACGTAGAGCGCCGTGACGATGATCAGCGACAGCATGATCGCGCGGGGCAGGTCGCGCTGCGGGTTCTTCGCCTCCTCACCGGCGGTGGAGGCGGCGTCGAAGCCGATGTACGAGAAGAAGAGGCTCGCGGCGGCGGCGCTGACACCGGCCGTGCCGAGCGGCATGAAGTCGGAGTAGTTGCCGGACTTGAAGCCCATGAAGCCGATGGTGCAGAAGAGCACGAGCGCCGCGATCTTCACGACGACCATGATCGTGTTGGCGCGCGCCGACTCCTTGGCGCCGCCGAGCAGGAACACCATCGCGAGCAGCACGACGAGCAGGCCCGGCAGGTTGATGATGCCGCCCTCACCGGGTGCCGAGGAGAGCACGTCGGGGATGGTGACGCCGATGGTGCCGTCGAGCAGCTCGTTCAGATACTCGCCCCAGCCGACGGCGACGGCCGCGACCGAGACGCCGTACTCCAGGACCAGGCACCAGCCGCAGACCCAGGCGACGAGTTCGCCCATCGTTGCGTACGCGTACGAGTACGAGGATCCGGCGACCGGTATGGAGCCCGCCAGCTCGGCGTACGAGAGCGCGGAGAACAGGGCGGTGAGGCCGGCGAGCACGAAGGACAGGGTCACGGCGGGCCCGGCCTTGGGGACACTCTCGCCGAGGACGACGAAGATGCCGGTGCCGAGCGTGGCGCCGATGCTGATCATGGTCAGCTGCCACATGCCGAGGGAGCGCCGCAGCGAGCCGCCCTCGCCCTGGCCGCCCTCGGCGACCAGCAGTTCCACGGGCTTGCGCCGCATCAAGCGACGACCGAACCCGATGGCCCCCGGGGGACTTGGGCGGTTCTGCGGGGGTGCGCCTTGGTCGAGCACGCGTGGCTCCTTCATCGCTGCCGGTCAGGGCGGCGGGACCGGCGGCAGCACCCACGCATGGATGGGGACCGCCGAGCAGGCGGTCCCCGCCACACCACGTACAGCGGATGACTCTATGAGGCGCGCTTCACGTACGTAATGCAGCAACCTTGCGCAAGCCCGCATGATCGTTGCGTACATCCCCTTCCTGCGGGTCTTCGTTGCGCGGTCCGTTTCGTCCGTTGCGTGCCGAGGCTCCCGGGAGGTCATTGACACTTCGTCAGATCTGCCCCATCGTGCACTCCGGTCGAGCCGATCGCGCGCCCCGTCGAGAGGGAGGCAGCAGGCCATGGACCTCGATGTGCTCTACGAGATCGACGTACCGAAGCCCTGGAACGGACCCCATCCGCACGGCCAGCGCACCGCCGAGCAGCGCGCCTACCGGGAGGCCGTGGAGCAGATCCGGCTCGCGGACCGGGTCGGCTTTCGCACCGTGTGGGCCGTGGAGCACCACTTCCGCGAGGGCCGCTCGCACTGTCCGGCGCCCGAGGTGCTCCTCGGCCACCTCGCGGCGCTCACCGAGCGGATACGCCTCGGCTTCGGCGTCACGCTCACCCCCTTCGGCTTCACTCCCCCGCAGCGCGTCGCGGAGAAGGTGGCGGCGGTGGACGTGCTCTCGGAGGGCCGCGTGGAGTGGGGCACCGGCCGCTCAACTCCCATGGAACAGACGGCATTCGGGGTCGACCGGGAGCAGTCGCGGTCCGACTGGCGCGAGGCGATCGAGATCGTGACGGGCATGTGGCGCGAGGAGTACTTCGCGTACGAGTCCGAGCGCTTCACCTTCCCCCGGCGGATGGTCACGCCGAAGCCCGTCCAGGACCCGCACCCCCCGTGCTGGATGGCGGCGACGTCCCCCGGCTCGGCGGAGGTGGCGGGCGCGGCGGGCCTCGGCCTGCTCTCCTTCTCGATCATGCAGCCGCTCGAAGCGATGGCCCGTCAGGTCGCCGCCTACCGCGCGGCGGCGCGCACGCCCTCGCCGATCACGGACGTCACCACGGACCGCGTCAGCGCCTACACGCTGGTGCACGTGGCCGACCGCCCCTCCAAGCGGGTCTGGGACTCGGTGGCCTGGTGGTACCGCAACCTGGCCCAGTTCACGCTCGACTGGGAGCTGCCGCACCTGACCCCCGACGAGCGCGAGCGGACCTTCCCCCTGCTCACCCCGATCATCGAAGGGAGCGTCCCCGTCCAGGAGTTCAACGACGGCGACATGATCCTCATCGGTGACGCCGAGACCGTCGTCCGCAAGGCCAAGCACTACGCCGACCTCGGCATCGACCAACTCATCTGCTACGTCCAGTGGGGCTATCTGGAGCACCAGGAGATCCTGCGCACGATCGAGATCCTGGGCAAGGAAGTCATCCCGGAGCTGGCGTCCTACCGCCCCCGGCAGGCGGCACCGTGAGCGAGCCCCTCGACACGTCGCCCGTCCCCGACTACGCGTCCCTGCACCGCCTGGACGGCCGCGCCTTCGTCCTGCTCGGCGCGGGCAACGGCATCGGCCGCCAGACCGCGCACGCGCTCACGTCGGCGGGCGCCCGGGTCCTGTGCGTGGATCTCGACAAGGGCCGCGCCGAGGCGGTCGCGGCCGAGACGGGCGGCACCGCGTACATCGCCGACGTCACGCGCCGCGAAGAGGTCCGGGAGCTCTTCGCGTACGCGCGCCGGGAGCTGGGCCCGATCGGCGGCGTCGTCGACATCGTGGGCATGGCCCACTACGCCCCGCTGGACGAGCTGGACGACGCCTCCTGGGACTGGCACTTCTCCCTGGTCCTGCGGCACGCCTGGCTCGCGGTCCAGTACGGCGGCCGGGCGCTCGCCGAGGCGGGCGGCGGCCCGCTGGTCTTCGTGGCGTCGGTGTCGGGCCTGACGGCGGCGCCCCTGCACGCCGCGTACGGCGCGGCCAAGGCGGGCCTGATCTCCCTGGTCCGCTCGGCGGCGGTGGAGTACGGCCCGCGCGGTGTACGGGTCAACGCGGTGGCGCCCGGCGTCGTCTGGACCCCGCGCGTGGCGGGCCTGATCGGCGACGAGGGCCGCGCGCGCAACGCCCGCAACGCCCCGCTCGACCGGGTGGCCGAGACCTCGGACATCGCGTCGGCCCTGCTCTTCTTCGCCTCGCCGCTCTCCTCGTACGTCACCGGCCAGACGCTCGTCGTGGACGGCGGGGTCGGCGTGAAGTTCCCGTATCCGACCGTCGGGGGTACGCGGTGAGGGAGTTCGTGCGGGGCGCCGCGTGGTGGACCGAGGACGGGCGTGCGGTGCGCGCCGACCCTGCCGACCGGGACCGGCTGCCCGGGGACACGTGGGAGCGGGCGGGGCTCCCGGCCGGGGTGCGCCTTGAGTTCACCGCGCGCGCGGTGAGCGCCGTGGAGATCGCGTACACCGCCTCGCCGCCGTCGCGGACAGATGCGTACGGCACCGCGCCTGCCGTCTTCACGCTGCTCACGGACTCCGGCGAGGAGAACGGCGGCATCCGCACGGGGACGGTCGAGGCGAGAGCGGACGACGCGGGAGCGGACGACGAAGGCCTCGCGCGGCGGCCCGCACGCGTGCCTGTCGCCGGGCCGTCCGCACCGTGCGACGGCCGCGTTCGAGCAGTCCGCGACACCCCCGCGGCGCCCGGCTCCCACGCGGTGCGGATTCAACTCCCCCAGCCGGACGGGGACTTCGTCCTCCACCTCCCGGAGACACTGCGTCCCGCACTCACCGGCCTGCGTCCCGTGGGCGGCGGCACGCTGCAACCCCGGCAGAGGCAGCCGCGCTGGCTCGTGTACGGCGACTCGATCGTCGAGGGCTGGTCGACGAGCCGCCCCCATCTGGCGTGGCCCGCGCTGGCGGGACGGGCCCTGGGGGTGGAGTCGGTGAACCTCGGGTACGCGGGCGCGGCGCGCGGTGAGCTGGCTTCGGCCGAGCAACTCGCCTCCCTGGACGCCGACTTGATCACCGTCGCCTTCGGCACGAACTGCTGGTCGCGGGTGCCGCACTCGGCCAGGCTGCTGTACGAGACGGCGCGGGCGTTCCTGGACCTGGTGCGCCGGGGCCACCCCGCCGCTCCCCTCCTGGTCGTCTCCCCCGTGCTCCGGCCGGACGCCGAGGCGGTGCCGAACGCGCTCGGCGCCACGCTCCGGGACCTGCGGACCGCCGTGGAGCGGGCGGCCCTGGACGCCGGGGCCGATGTGCTGCCGGGCGGCGGGCTGCTGGAGGCGGGGCACCTGGTGGACGGGGTGCATCCGGGCGACGCGGGCCACGGCGTCCTCGCGGACGCGGTGGCGTCAGCGTTGCGGAAGGGTCACTCCTGGGCCGCTTCGTCGTAGGCCTCGCGGGCGGCGGCGATGGCGGGGCGGTGGCCGATGGACCAGTCGGCCAGCGCCTTCACGAGGTGGGTGAGGCTGTGGCCCATCTCGGTCAGCTCGTACTCGACCTGCGGCGGAATCGTCGGGTACACCGTGCGCTTGACCAAGCCGTCGCGCTCCAGGCGCCGCACGGTCACGGTGAGCATGCGCTGCGAGATGCCGCCGTGGATCCGGCGCTGCAGCTCCTTGAACCGCAGGACGCCCGAGGCGAGTTCGACCACCACGTACACGGACCACTTGTCGCCGAGCCGGTCCAGGACGTCCCGCACCCCGCACTCGTCCTGCGGGGTGTCACAGCTGATCACCGGCTCCGCGGGGGCCGATGCGGTCTGCGGGGTGGTTACCGCCGTGTGCCCTGCCGACATGAAAGTGCCTCCTTATGCGGCGCCGCCGCGCCGATCACCATGGTCACCACAGGCCCGGTCACCGGGCCTCGTCCGAACAGCGGGCCGGTCCTGACAGCGGCACAACCACTCACCACGGGGGAACCTTCCCATGCTCATGATCACCGGTGCCACGGGCGCCCTCGGCAAGCTCGTCACCGCCCGCCTCGCGGACCGGTCCGATGTCGTCGTCGGCTCCCGCAGCCCCGCTCCCGGCGGGCGCCGCATCGACTTCGACGACCCGGCATCGCTGGACTTCACCGGCGTCGACACGTTGCTGGTCATCTCGGCGGGCGCCGCCGAGGACGATGTCGTCATCGCCCGCCACGAGGCCGTGATCTCCGCCGCCGAGAAGGCGGGGGTCGGCCACCTCGTCTACACCAGCCTGAGCGGAGACGGGGACCATCTCACCTACGCGCTGGCCCACCGCTGGACCGAGCGCAGGCTGCGCGGCTCCTCGCTGAACTGGACGGTGCTTCGCAACGGCCTGTACGCGGAGTTCCTCGCGGCCGTCGCCGCGCCGGGGCCCGACGGGACCGTGGCCGCACCGCTCGGGGCGGGCCGCCTCGCCGCCGTGGCGCGCGAGGACCTGGCCGACGTCGCGGTGCGGGTGGCGACGGATCCGGCCGCCCACGCGGGCCGCACCTACGAACTCGTCGGCGAACACGCCCTGGGCGGCGCCGACCTGGCCGCCGCGATCGGCGGCTCGTACGAACCCGGCACACTCGCCGCGACCCGCGAGGCGATCACCGCGGCCGGAGGGGCGCTGCCGTTCCAGGTGCCGATGCTCCTGAGCACGTACGCGGCGATCGCGGGCGGCTTCCTGGACGGCACGGGCGTGGACGGCAGCGCCCTGCGCACTCTCCTCGGCAAGGAGCCCCGCCCGGCGATCGAGGTGTACGCGGCCACGGTGCGCCCCTGACGAGGCCCCGCCAGGGGCGCGGGGCACTGCGCGACGAGCCACGACGAACCCGCAGCGGCAAACGGCAGCCCCCGCGCGGCGGCTAGCTCCAGCTGGCGTGCAGGGGCTTGCCCTCCGCATAGCCCGCGGCGCTCTGCACACCCACGGTCGCCCGCTCGGCGAACTCCGCCAGGGAGCCCGCACCGGCGTACGTGCAGGAGGAACGGACGCCCGCGATGATCGAGTCGATCAGGTCCTCGACGCCGGGCCGCTCCGGGTCCAGGAACATCCGCGAGGTCGAGATGCCCTCCTCGAACAGCGCCTTGCGGGCGCGGTCGTAGGCCGACTCCTCGCTCGTGCGGTTCTTGACCGCGCGGGCCGACGCCATGCCGAACGACTCCTTGTAGAGGCGGCCGTTGGCGTCCTGCTGGAGGTCGCCCGGGGACTCGTACGTCCCGGCGAACCACGACCCGATCATGACGTTCGACGCACCGGCGGCCAGCGCCATGGCGACGTCACGGGGGTGCCGGACACCGCCGTCGGCCCAGACGTGCTTGCCGAACTTCGCGGCCTCGGCGGCGCATTCGAGCACCGCGGAGAACTGCGGGCGGCCGACGCCGGTCATCATGCGCGTGGTGCACATGGCGCCGGGGCCCACGCCGACCTTGATGATGTCGGCACCGGCCTCGATCAGGTCCCGTACGCCCTCGGCGGCGACGATGTTGCCCGCCACGATCGGCACCTGCGGGTCGAGCGCGCGCACGGCCTTGACCGCGGCGATCATCGACTCCTGGTGGCCGTGCGCGGTGTCCACGACGAGCGTGTCGGCGCCGGCGTCGAGCAGCTGCTTGGCCTTGCTCGCCACGTCGCCGTTGATGCCGACGGCGGCGGCGATGCGCAGCTTGCCGTTGGCGTCCAGGGCGGGCGAGTAGAGCGTCGCGCGCAGGGCGCCCGTGCGGGTCAGGATGCCGGCGAGGCGGCCGTCCTTGCCCACGGCCGGGGCGTACCGGCGGTTGGCGGCGTCCAGCTTGTTGAAGGCGTCGCGCGGGTCGATGTCCGCGTCCAGGAGCACGAGGTCCTTGGACATGACCTCGGAGATCTGGGTGAAGCGGTCGACGCCGTTCAGGTCCGTGTCGGTGACGACGCCGATCGGCTTCTGGTCGCCGTCCACGACGACGCCCGCGTTGTGCGCGCGCTTGGACAGCAGGGCCAGCGCGTCGGCGACGGTCTGCGTGGGGGCCAGGACGATCGGGGTGTCCAGGACGTGGTGACGCGTCTTGACCCAGGAGATGACCTCGGTGACGACCTCGATCGGAATGTCCTGCGGGATCACGACGAGGCCCCCGCGGCGGGCGACGGTCTCGGCCATCCGGCGTCCGGCGATCGCGGTCATGTTCGCGACGACCAGCGGGATCGTGGTGCCGGTGCCGTCCGGCGAGGAGAGGTCCACGCCCTGACGCGATCCGACGGCGGAGCGCCGCGGCACCATGAATACGTCGTCGTACGTCAGGTCGTACGCAGGCTGGATGTCATTGAGGAAACGCACGTGCTGCTCATCCCAGTCGATCAGAGGTGGCCCCCGGACAGTTAGGCCGAGGGAAAAGCACGTACTTCAGTGTCCCATGTCCCGGGTGATGCGCTGCCTGGGACGATCACCCAGCCGGGCGGCGGGACCCCTGGTCGGAACCTCCAAGCGCCGGTGCGGACGGTCACCGTCCGCTCAGGCGCGGGTGCCGAGCGCGAGGACGATCTCCAGACCCGTGCCGCGCTCCCGGGCGTACTCGACCGCGTCGGTGAACACCTCTTGGGCGACGATCCACTCCTGGGGCGCCGCATCGGCGTACTCCTGCCAGCCGGAGACGACGAGGAGACGGCCGGGCGCGGGAGGCGCCCATCCGAGGTCGGTGAGGCAGTCGGCGAGCGCGTCCCAGTTGCGCCCGAACCAGTCGGGAAGTTCGAGCGCGCGGGCGCAGCGGTCCATGAAGGCCGCCTTGTCGCCCACGCCGGTCAGGTCGAGCGAGACGGTGGCCATCCCGGCGTCCCGGACGGCCCGCAGCACGGGCGCGAGCGGTTCGGGCGTCTGCGGTTCGGACGTCATCTCAGTACCGCCTTGAAGGACGTGTAGTGGTCGTCCGTGTAGTAGGTCTCGCCACCGCTCCCGGTGACGATCCGGCGTGCGCCCCGGTCGCGCTCGCCGGGGGTGGGCACGGTGTACTCGCGGTAGTGACCGCGCCGCTGCTTCGGCAGCTCGCCCTCGAAGTTGCCGAAGACGGAGCCGTCCTTGGCGTACGGGAAGGGCCCACCGTCATCGATGAGCCGCAACGTCCGCCGCGCCTCGACGGGCAGCCGGTCGGCCTGGACGGTGGGCATGCCGTGCGCCCAGGCGGGGGCGGAACTGCCGCTCTCCGCCTGCCCGCCGTCCCCCGAGGAGCACCCCGTGACGAGGACGGCAAGGCAGACCAGCAGCGCCGGCAGGACGCGGGGGACAAACCGGGTCAGCATGCAACAGATGCTGCCACGGCGCCCCCGCGGCCGCTCAGCTGCCGTCCGGGTCCGCCCGGTCCAGCGCGGGATGCGGCGTGTGCCCCATGATCATCAACTGATCCGCGGCGGCGGTGTCCGTGACCAGGCTGGTCACGAGCCCCGAACGCAGCACCGCGTCGATCGCGGCGGCCTTGCGCTGCCCGCCCGCGATGGCGACGACCTCAGGAATCCGTCGCAGCCGGTCGGCTTCGACGGTGATGCACCGCTCCCCCAGGTCACGCCCGACCCGACGCCCCTCGGCGTCGAAGAGGTGCGCGGACATCTCGGCGGCCACTCCCAGCGAGGCGTAGTGCGCACGCTCCTCGTCGCTGAGCATGTCGTGGACGGTGGAGATGCCGGGCTCCCAGGAACCGATGGAGACGGCGGCGACGGTGACCTTGTCGAAGTACTCGAACGCCCGCGCGATCCCGGTCTGGTTCCGCAGGGCGGCCGCGGTGGCCGGGTCCGGCAGCAGCATCGGCGCGTAGATGGGGTGGGCCTCGCCGCCGGAGACCTGCGCGGCACGCCGCACGGCCTCGACCGAACCGCGCTCGGCGGTCCCGGCGTCGTACACACCCGTCAGCTGCACGACGGTGCACGGCGGAAGCTGGTCGAGGGCAGCCGCCATGTGGATGGTCGAGCGCCCCCACGCCAGGCCGAGGACATCGCCCTCGGTGACCAGCTCGCCGAGCAGATCGGCAGCGACCTCGCCGAGGTTCTCGGGGTCCGGAGAGTCCTCGATCTCGTCGGCCGACGCCGGCGACTCGACGACGACCGCGTGCCGCAGGCCGTAGCGGGCACGCAGCGCGTCCGAGCGCTCCGCGTCCAGCTCGGCGGGCACACGGATCTCGATCCGTACGAGATCACGCTCGAGAGCCGTCTCCAGGACCCGGGCCACCTTGAAGCGGCTGACGCCGAACTCCTCGGCGATCTGGATCTTGGACTTGCCCTCGAGATAGAAGCGGCGGGCCATGGCCGCCGCCTGCACCAGCTCCGCGGGTCCCATCCGCATGGCTGACCGGCCGCCCGTCGACACGACGATCTCCTCACTGTCATTTCAAACAACTGTCGTTCACGCATTCACACCCATTGGTGCGGCTTGGCGCGCATTGTCACGGCTTCGCGCGCATTGCCGCAGCGCAACCTGGGTTCGTCGTTCATCCTTGCAGATCCGACGTACTTGATCAGCCCTGAAGGACTGCGTTCACGTATCCGTGGCTCAGTGGCCGCATGCCCATGCCGCCGTGGACATCGCACCGGTCGCCTGGGTGCGCAGTGCACGTACCGCCGCCGCCGGGTCGTTCGCCCCGTACACCGCGGAGCCTGCCACGAAGACGTCGGCGCCGGCCTCGGCGCAGCGCTCGATGGTCGAGGCCGAGACGCCGCCGTCGACCTGGAGCCAGAGCTCAAGGCCGTGCTTGCTGATCAACTCGCGGGTGCGGCGGATCTTCGGGAGCATGATGTCGAGGAACGACTGGCCCCCGAACCCCGGCTCGACGGTCATGATCAGCAGCATGTCGAGCTCGGAGAGCAGATCCTCGTACGGCTCGATGGGCGTCGCCGGCTTCAGCGCCATGGAGGCGCGGGCGCCCTGGGCGCGGATCTCACGGGCCAGGCGGACGGGAGCCGCGGCCGCCTCCACGTGGAAGGTGACCGATCCGGCGCCCGCTTCGACGTACTGCGGAGCCCAGCGATCGACGTCCTCGATCATCAGATGGCAGTCCAGCGGGGTGTCCGTCGCTCGGGCCAGTGACTCTACGACCGGCACCCCCAGGGTGAGGTTGGGGACGAAGTGGTTGTCCATGACGTCGACATGGAGCCAGTCGGCACCTTCGACCGCCGTTGCCTCCTCGGCAAGACGGGCGAAATCCGCGGACAGGATGCTGGGGTTGATCTGCACGGCCATGCCCCAAGACTGCCATGCCCGGCGCTCGTTGCCTTCCGCGGTCCGTAGCGTGGGCCGACCGGCTCCCTTGACCATGGACCGCGTGCCATGCTGGGCGGTCCACCGGCATCACGTGGGGCAGCGGGGGTAGCCATGCCAGACGAACGGTCGGAAGAACAGCGTCAGGCGGGCCGTGGCGTGGCCTGGCTGGTGTGCGGGCGGCGCACCAAGTGGCTGGTGGTGCTGTTCTGGCTGGTGGTGATCGTCGTCGCCGCGCCGCTCGCGGGCAAGCTCACGGACGCCCAGGACAACCAGGCGTCGTCCTGGCTGCCCGGTTCCGCGGAGTCCACCCAAGTCCTGGACATCTCCGAGGAGTTCAGGCCCGAGCAGATTCCCGCGATCGTCGTGTACGCCCGTGAGAGCGGGCTGACCGCCGACGACCGGGCACGGATCACCGAGGACGTCGGCGAGCTCAAGGAGCTCAGCGCCCACGGCATCCGCGGCGCGGAGACCCGCGGACCCGTCTTCGACACGAAGGACCCGGGCGAGGCCAAGGCGGCGCAGGTCTTCGTGCCCATCACGATGGACGAGAAGGGCTGGGAGCGGATCGGTCCCGCCGTCGACTCCATCCGGGAGCGCTCGGGCGAGAGCTCGGGAGGGCTCGCGGTGCACGTCACCGGGCCGGGCGGTACGTCGGCGGACTTCTCCGAGGCGTTCGAGGGCATCGACTCGACGCTGCTGCTCGCGGCGGCCGGCGTCGTCATCGTGATCCTCCTGATCACCTACCGCAGCCCGATCCTCCTGCTCGTCCCGCTGATCGCGGCGGTCGTCTCCCTGTTCACGGCGCAGGCGCTGATCTATCTCCTGGCGGAGCACGCGGGCCTGACGGTCAACGGCCAGAGCGCGGGCATCCTCACGGTCCTCGTCTTCGGGGCGGGGACGGACTATGCCCTGCTCCTGGTCGCCCGCTACCGCGAGGAGCTGCGCCGCCACGAGGACCGGCACGAGGCGATGCAATTGGCCCTGCACCGGGCGGGCCCCGCGGTCATCGCGTCGGGCGCCACGGTCGTCGTCAGCATGCTGGTGCTGCTCACCGCGGACATGAACTCGACGCGGGGCCTCGGCCCCGTGTCCGCCATCGGTGTCGCCGTCGCCCTGCTCGCGATGCTGTCGCTGTTCCCCGCGCTCCTGGTGGTCTGCGGCCGGTGGCTCTTCTGGCCGCTGATCCCGCACAACGGCTCCGAGGAGCCCACCGAGCGCGGCATCTGGGCCCGCATGGGCCGCCGCATCTCCCACCGTCCACGCCTGACCTGGGGCGTCACCGCGGTGGTGCTCGCGGGCCTGGCGCTCGGCCTGACCCAGCTGCGCGCGGAAGGACTCAGCAACGCGGACTCGTTCACGGACAAGCCGGACTCGATCGTCGGCCAGGAGGTGCAGGCCGAGTACTTCCCGGCGGGCAGCGGCGACCCGCTGGTGATCGTGGCCCATGCCGATCAGGGCGAGGAGGTCCGCAGTACCGTCGCCCAGACCCGGGGCGTGGACCCGGCGAGCATCGGCGTACCGCCGGGGACCAAGGCGGAGGCCGACGGCAAAGTCCTGTTCGAGGCGACCCCGACCGACCCCGCCGACAGCGAGGCGGCCAAGCAGACGGTGGACCGGGTGCGCGACGCGGTGCACGCGGTGCCCGACGCGGACGCCATGGTGGGCGGCGGCACGGCGGCCCTTTTGGACATGGACCGCGCGACGACCCACGACAACAAGCTGGTGATCCCGCTCGTCCTCCTGGTCGTCCTGCTGATCCTCGCCGCGCTGCTGCGCGCCCTGGTGGCGCCGCTGCTCCTGATCGCGACGGTCGTCCTGTCCTTCTCCGCCGCCCTGGGCATCAGTGCGCTCGCCTTCCGCCACCTCTTCGACTACGCGGGCGAGTCCACGGACTTCCCGCTCTTCGTCTTCGTGTTCCTGGTGGCGCTCGGCATCGACTACAACATCTTCCTGTCGACCCGCATCCGCGAGGAAGCGGGCCGCCAGGGCACCCGTGCGGGCGTGCTGACCGGTCTCGCCGCGACCGGCGCGGTCATCACGTCGGCGGGCCTGGTCCTTGCGGGCACCTTCGCCGCGCTCGGCACGCTCCCGATGGTGGCGTTCGCCGAGATCGGCTTCGCGGTCGCGCTCGGCGTCCTGCTCGACACGTTCGTCGTACGGTCCGTCCTGGTCACCGCGTTGTTCCTGGACGTGGGGCCGAAGGTGTGGTGGCCGCACGCCCTGAGCAAGGACCCGGCGCTGCGTACACCCACGCCCCCGACCGTGAAGGCGGGGGCGGGGACGAGGAAAGAGACGGGGACGGCGACAGGGCCGCCCCAGGCAGGGTCAGGCAGTCCGCCGGATCAGCGCTAGATACATCGCGTCCGTGCCGTGCAGATGCGGCCACAGCTGCAGGTCGGGGCCGTCGCCCAGGGCCGGGACGCCGGGCAGCAGCGGGCGGGCGTCGATCAGCTCGGCGCCCTCGTGCTGCTTGAGGACGTCGTCGACGACGGCACGCGTCTCCGCGAGGTGCGGTGAACAGGTGGCGTAACCGACGATGCCGCCGACGCGCACGGACTCCAGCGCGGTGCGCAGCAGCCCCCGCTGGAGCGGCGCGAAGCCGTCCAGGTCCTCGGGACGGCGGCGCCAGCGGGCCTCGGGACGGCGGCGCAGGGCGCCGAGTCCCGTGCAGGGCACGTCCATCAGGACACGGTCGAAGGTGCCGGGCTGCCACGGCGGCCGGGTGCCGTCGGCGGCGACGACCTGGTACGGGCCCGGGTTGCCGCGCAGGGCCTGCGCCACGAGGCGGGCCCGGTGCGGCTGCTTCTCGGCGGCCAGCAGGGCCGCGCCGCGCTGGGCGGCGAGACCGGCGAGCATGGCGGCCTTGCCGCCGGGGCCCGCGCATCCGTCGAGCCACTTCTCGTCGCGCCCCTCGATGGGGGCGTTCGCGAGTGCGATCGCGACCAGCTGGCTGCCCTCGTCCTGGACCCCGGCGCGGCCCTCGCGCACGGCGTCGATCGACCCCGGCTCGCCGCCTTCGCTGAGCCGCACGGCATACGGCGACCAGCGCCCCGGCAGCGCGGACTCCTCGCCGACCGCGTCGAGGAGTTCATCGGCGGTGGTGCGGCCCGGCCGGGCCACGAGGGTCACCTCGGGCCGCTCGTTGTCGGCCTCCAGGAGGTCCTCGATGCCGGCCCGGCCGCCGCCGAGCGCGTCCCAGAGCGCGGAGACGACCCAGCGGGGGTGCGAGTGGACGACGGCGAGATGGTCCTCGGCGTCCTCGTCGTAGGGCGGCGCGACCCGCGCCACCCAGCCGTCGAGATCGTCGGCGGCGACCTTGCGCAGGACCGCGTTGACGAACTTGGCCCGCCCGTCACCGAGCACCACGCGCGCGAGTTCCACGGAGGCGGAGACGGCGGCGTGCGTCGGGATGCGCGTGCCGAGCAGCTGGTGCACGCCCATGTTCAGCACGTCGAGCACCGGCGGGTCGACCTCGCGCAGCGGCCGGTCGATGCAGGCGGCCACGATCGCGTCGTACGTTCCCTGCCTGCGCAGCGTCCCGTAGACGAGCTCGGTGGCGAGCGCCGCGTCCCGTGCGTCGAACTTCTCGGGCCCTTCCTTCTCCCGGGCCTTGCGCAGGAGCGGCGGCAGGACGAGGTTCGCGTACGCGTCGCGCTCGTCCACGGCCCGCAGCGCCTCGAAGGCGAGGAAACGGACGGGGTCCTTCTTGGGGCGGCGGTGGGGCTTGCCGGGCTTGCCCTGCTTCTGGGGCCGCCGGTCGGGCTGGTCGTTCAAAGGTGCTCCGCTATTGGATGGGGGCCGAACTCATTCAGCGTACGTCGGTGGCGTCGAGCCGCTCGCCCGGGGCGATCCGCACCCCGCGCGCCCAGTCGGCGCCGCGCATCGGCTTCTTGCCCTGCGGCTGGACCCAGAGCAGCTCCACGGCGTGCGAGCCGCTGCCGACGTACACGTTGTTCTTCGCGGCGGCGAGCTCGCCGGGCGCGAGGTCGGTGCGGTCCGCGACGAGCGCGGCCTGGATGATCTTCAGGCGCTCCCCGCGGAACACGGACCAGGCGCCGGGCGCCGGGGTGCAGCCGCGCACGACCCGGTCGACGCGCAGGGCCGGGGCGGACCAGTCCACCTGGGCGTCCTCGACGGTGATCTTCGGGGCGAGGGTGATGCCGTCGGCGGGCTGCGGTACGGCCTTCAGGGAGCCGTCCTCGATGCCGTCCATGGTGGCGGCCAGCAGACCGGACCCTGCGAAGGCGAGGCGGGTGAGCAGGTCACCGCTGGTGTCGGTGGGGCGGACGACCTCGGTCACGGTGCCGTACACCGGACCGGAGTCGAGCCCCTGCTCGATGAGGAAGGTGGAGGCACCCGTGATCTCGTCCCCCGCCATCACCGCGTGCTGGACGGGAGCGGCGCCGCGCCAGGCGGGCAGCAGCGAGAAGTGCAGGTTGACCCAGCCGTGGGCCGGGACGTCCAGGGCGACCTTGGGGAGCAGCGCGCCATAGGCGACGACCGGGCAGCAGTCGGGCGCGATCTCGCGCAGCCGGGCCAGGAACTCCTCGTCACGCGGCTTCACCGGCTTGAGGACCTCGATCCCGGCCTCCTCCGCGCGCTGGGCGACGGGGCTCGCGACGAGCCTGCGGCCGCGGCCCGCGGGGGCGTCGGGCCGGGTGACGACGGCGGCCACCTCGTGCCGGTCGGAGGCGATCAGGGCGTCCAGGGCGGGGACGGCGACCTCGGGGGTGCCTGCGAAGACGAGCTTCATCGTTGCCTTTCGGCCTCTCGGGACGGGAACGTGCGGGGAGCGCACCAGTCTATGAGCCGCCTTGCCGAGCCGCTCTCCGCGGGGCCTCCCCTCCCTGGAGCGCACCCGCCGGCCCTCCCCGGGGCCCACCTGCCGGACGTCACCTCCGCGCCGCGAAACCGTCTGTTTCGGAACGCATATCGGGGGCACGGCTAACTGCGGAGTGCCTGCACGGAGCGAACCTCCCGGGGGTGTGCTCCTGTACGCCGCCCATCACAGAGTCCGTCCGCCCCGCACCGCACCCGCGGGCCCCGCCCGCCGCTTGAGCGACCGTCACGGAAACGCTCCTGCCGGGTGCGGCTCGTCCGGGGGCGTACGAGTGGACGCGCGCCCCGTGCATATACGCATACGCCCCCGCACCGTGACCCCAAACGAACTAGCGCGTTGGTCAAGAAAGAGTTGACCACAACGGGCCGCGCCGACGCGGCCCGATCCTTTTCAACGCCGGTTCGAGAGGCTTGTTCATGGCCGACCACGCAACCCACGACGCCCAGGCACGGGCCAGCCTGCACCTCCTGGTTCGGGACATCGAGCGGGTCCGCCGGCAGGTGGACGCCCTGCGTACGCTGACCGCCCAGCTCGGCAACGTCTACCGCCCGCGCCGCTCCAGCCCCTCCGCGGGCTTCGTCGTGTACGGGCGCGCCCCCGCCCCGACCGTCCGCCTCGCCCAGGAACTGCGGGACAGCGTCGAGACACTCGTGACCGCCGCGGTGGACTTCGACCGCTCACTGGGCTTCTCGTGGGACGCGGTGGGCTCGGCCCTCGGGGTCACCAAGCAGGCGGTGCACCGCCGTTACGGCGCCCGCCGGGCCACGACACAGGCGGCGGCGGAGGCGGAGCGCGCCACGGAGACGGTTCCCTCCGCCACGGCCGCGCGCCCCCCGGTCCCGGTCGGCGCTCCCCTTCCCTCGGTCCCCTCGGTCCCCGCGGCCCGCGCGATGCCGACCCAGCCCACGGCAGGCAGCCCCGCCCTCCGCGAGGACCCCCGCCCGAACGCTTTCCCCGGCCCCCGCAACGGCTGACCTCTACAACGGCGGCGGCTGCCCAACCGGTTTCCCCGGCGGGCGGCCGCCGCCGTTGTGCCCGCCCCCCGTTGCGGGCAGCCTCCACACACCTAGGACCCCACACAACCGGCAGCCGAGCCAGGCCTCGCTGCACCCGGCCCCCGTCGTGGGCGGAAGCTCGCCTCGTCCAGAACCCCACCCAACCCGCAGCCAAGCCACCTCCGTCACAAGCGACCCCCGTTGCGGGCAGCCGACCCCGTTGCCAAGCCGCCCCCGTCATGGGCACACGCCCCCGTCATGGGCAGGCCCCCCACACACAGCCGACCCCAGCCCCACCACCGGCGACCCCACAGCTCCAAGCCGCCCCGCCCCGTTGTGGGCAGGCGTTCCGCAGGGCGGAACGGGTGGGCACAACGCCGCCCCACTGCCGGGCGCCGAGACACAAGGCGCCAAGCACCCCGCAGGCAGCGAGCACCCGAGGAAGACCAGAGGAAGACCAACAGCCGCCCCCGGCCGACCCGGGCCCCAGAAGAGCCCCCTAGCCAATATCCAGCGGGTCCACCCGAATCCGCACGGGCTCCGCGGCCCCCCGCGCCATCCGCGCAGCCTGCGCCACCTTCAGCGAAGCGGCAAGCGCGGCCCCGCTCCCCGGCGGCACCCGCACCAGCACCCGCTCCCACCGCTCCCCCACCGGCGCCGTCCCGGCACGGCGCGAAGGCGCGGGACCAGGCCCCGCCTCCGGCACGGGGACGGGCCCCAACACCACCGCGTCCCCCGGAAGTTCAGCCGCGGAGAGAAACCCGGAGAGCGCCTCCGAGGTCCCCGCCACGGAGGCCATCCGCGACACGGGCGGAAACCCCAACTCGGCCCGCTCGGAAAGCTCCCGCACCGCATGCCCCACGGGATCCCACCGCACAAGCGCCTGCACGGGCCGCAGCGTCGGCTCGGCGACGACCACCACGGTCCCGCCCTCCCCCTGCGGCCGCACCAGCGAAGACGCACTGATCCAGCGCCGCAGCGCCTCCTCCCCGGCCCGCAGGTCGGGCCGCCCCAACATGGCCCACCCGTCGAGCAACAGGGCAGCGGCGTAGCCGCCCTCGGCGACAGGCTCCGCCCCCGGAGTGCTCACCACCAACGCAGGCGACCCCGGCACGGTGTCAAGAATCTGCTCCCGCCCCGACGTCCGCACCGGCACCGCGGGAAACGCCCGCCCCAGCTCCTCGGCCGTACGCCGCGCCCCCACCACCTGCGCCCGCAGCCGGAACCCCCCGCACTCCCCGCAGTGCCAGGCGCCTTCCTCCACCCCGCACCAGCCGCACCAAAGACCGCCACCGTCCCGCGCCTCCAACGGCCCCGCACAGTGCCTGCACCGCGCGGGCTCCCGGCACCGCTCGCACGCGAGCCGAGGCACGTACCCCCGCCGAGGCACCTGCACCAGCACCGGCCCGTGCTTCAGCCCCTCACGCACCACGTTCCAGGCAAGCGACGGAAGCCGCGCGGCCCGCGCCGCCTCGTCCCGGGCAAGATCTCCGTCCCCCACGGTCCGTACGAGCGGCGCGCTCCCCCGCACCTGCTCGCGATCGGCGACCAGCGGCGCCGCCCACCCGCTCTCCACCAGCTGCGCGGCCTCGACCGTGCAACTCCAACTCCCGAGCAAAAAGCCGCACTTGTCCCGCGAGGCCCGCAGCTCAAGCACTTCGCGCACATGCGGAAAGGGAGCATTGTCGTCGCTGTGGCTGGCGTCGCCGTCATCCCAGATCACGACGAGCCCAAGATTCTTCACGGGCGCGAACATGGCGGCCCGCGTGCCCACCACGGCGCGCACGGCACCGCGCCGCACGGAGAGCCACTCCCGATAGCGCCGCTCCTGCCCCACATCAGCGGTGAGCAGCGCATGCTGCCCCGCCCCCATGAGCTCGGTCAGCGCCGCATCGACCCGCGCGGCGGGCCGCCCAGCAGGCACCACCACAAGAGCCCCCCGCCCGGAGGCAAGAGTCGCCTGCACGGCCCTGGCGATCTCCTCGGCCCACTCCGGCCCGGGAAGGGCGGTCCACACAGCCCGAGGCGCACCCCCCGAGGCAAGCGCCCCCAAGAATTCGGCCCCATGCCCATACCGCCGCCAGGACCCCACCTCAGGCGCGGCGGGAGGCGCCGGAACCTCCCCCACCTCACGCGCCTCGGCCCGAGCATGCCGAGGCGGAACGGCCAGCTGCAACACATCGGCAAGGCTGCCCGCATACCGATCGGCCACGGCCCGAGCGAGCCCGAGCAACTCAGCATCCAGCACGGGCTCGGGCGAAACGACCTGGGCCAGAGCAGCAAGGGGCCCGGAGTAATCGGTCTCGGCAACGCGCTCGACAAGGAACCCGTCGATCAGGCCCCCGCCCTCACGCCGCCCGCTGCGCACGTTCCGCGCCCCGGCCCCGAACCGCACCCGAACCCGCACGCCAGGCTGCGCCTGCTCGTCCAGCTCCTCCGGCACGGCGTAGTCGAAGTACCGGTCAAGATGCAGCACACCCTTGTCGACCAGCACCCGAGCCACGGGCAAGCTCTTGGCCAACGGAGCCCCCCGCCAGGTCCGCGGCTTGGCCCGCGGCACCTCGGCCTTGCGCACACTGTCCCGAATCAGCGCAAGCTGCTCGGGCGCAGGCGCTTTGCCCCCTGCACCTTCGGCGCCACCCGCCTCGTTCTCCCTGCTCACAGCTGCATTCCTACCAGACAGCACTGACACCCGGCCGGTCTCGAGCATCGATGCGGACGGCGAGGACCAGCCATCCCAGTGGCCGATTGAGCACTCTCGACAGAGATCCAGTCATCGGGTTGCCTTCCACCTCGGAAACGGAAGCGCAGGTCAAAGAGGAAACGGGAAACACCGCCCACAGCCTTGCTCGTGTCACCGACTGGCACGACGCTGGCATCCGCCGACGGGTGCCCACGGCATCGCGAAGGCACGGGTCAGAAGGGGGTCATGTGCAAGAACGCTTAGCGCAGTTCGGATCCGAACTGCGCCGCAACCGCATCGCGGCCGGTCTCACGCTCACGGAACTGGCTGCGGCAGTCCACTACAGCAAGGGTCACATCAGCAAGGTCGAAACCGGCTGCAAACGGCCCACCCCAGAACTGGCCAGGCTCTGCGACGTGGCCCTGAGGGCCCACGGAACCCTCGCCTCACTCGTACCGGCACATCCACTTCCCCACGAGGACGCATCGGCCGAAGGCGGGGCGGAGAGCGCCGTGCTTCCGAGCAGGCGCCGCGTCATGGCCACCGGTGCGGCGTCCCTCCTGGGCGTCGCGGAGAACTCCGGCCTCTCAGAACCGCCCGAGGCGCTGGGGTCGAACCTCCTGGAGATCTCCCACGCCTTGTTCGACCAGTACCGTCGGCTGGGTCAGATGTCCCCGGCAAGCAGCGTCCTGCCCACCCTCGCCGAGCAGACGCGTTCGCTGTGCTCACTCGCCACCCGCACCGGCCCGCGCACGGCTCGGAAACTACGGGGGCTCGCCTCCCGGTACGCGGAGTACGCGGGGTGGATGGCCGAAGAGTCCGGAGACGACGAGGCCGCCCTGCGCTGGACGGACCGTGCCGTCGATCTCGCGGAAGTCGCGGGCGATCACGACCTCGCCTCCTACGCACTCGTACGTCGTGCTCTGATCACGTACTACAAGGGAAACGCCGCTGACACGATCGCCCTGGCCGCGCGTGCACGCTCGCAGCGCCTCCCGGCCCGCATCCGCGGACTCGCGGCCCAGCGTGAAGCACAGGGCCACGCCCTCGCCGGTGACTACGACGCCTGCATGCGCGCGCTGGACGCGGCCCGCGCACTCCTGTCCTCGGACAGCCGCGACGCCGCCCCGGCCCTGGGGACCACTCATCTCGGGGACCCCGCCGCCATGATCACCGGCTGGTGCCTCGTGGACCTGGGCAGGCCTCGGGAGGCGGCCGAGCACCTGGACCGCGAATGTGCCGACATCCCCGCGCACGCCCTGCGCACCCAGGCACGGTACGGCGTGCGACGCGCCCTCGCACACGCCGTCGCCGGCGAGTTCGACCACTCCTGCGAGCTGACCGGCCGTCTTCTGCTGACCACGGACTGCGTGGGCTCGGCGACCATCGCCACCGATCTGCGTCGACTGGCACGCACTCTGGCACGTCATCCGCGCCGTCCGGCCTTTCTGGCCATCGCCCCGCATCTCAACGCGTCGCTCACACCTGCAGCGCGCTGAGCGGCGCCTCCGCTCACCCATCCAGGCAGAAAGGTCATTTCGCCATGCCCGATGTCTTCGTCAACTACCGCACAGGGGACGGCGACCAGACCGCCACCACCCTCCACAACCAGCTCACCGCCCGGTTCGGCGCGGGCCGCATCTTCCGTGCCAGCAAGTCGATCCCGCCCGGTGCGTTCTTCGACGAGGAGCTGACGCGCGGGGTGCGCCGCAGTGGTGTCCTCCTGGCTGTCATCGGCCCCGACTGGATCGATCACCCCGCTCTGCACCGCCCGGAGGACTGGGTGCGCAAGGAGCTCCTGGAGGCGTTCCGCTGCGGCATCCCCGTCATACCCGTGCTGGCCGGGCGGCGCACCGAGCGTCCCGCGAGGAACCGGCTGCCCAGGCCCCTGGCCCGCCTGGCCGACTGCCAGACGCTGCGGTACGACAACCAGAACGACGCGTACGACATCCAGCGCATCGGTGACGTGCTCACCGACCTGATCCCTGAGCTCGCGAAGGCCGAACGGGCAGGGGTCAAGGCCACAGAGCCGGGCACGACGCAGAACAACGTGGACACCGTGCGAGGCGGCACCGTCGTCCAGGCCGGCACCGTGAGCGGCGACGCGGGCACCGTCATCAAGGGATCCCAGGGTCCTGTGCACACCGGGCCCGGCAATCTATACAGCAACTCGGCCCACGTGACCGGCGAGAACGCGAACTCGACGTTTGTCGCGGGTGACAACCACGGCGGTATCCGGCAGGACTTCGGCGCGGCGCGCCGACGGGACAAGGACGACGAACGGTGAGCGGCAGCTCGCACACGGAGTTCTCCGGTCCGACGCGCGCCGTCAACACCGGCCCCGGGGACATGTACGTCACGTTCACGGCGGAGAACCTGCTCAAGACCCCGCCCGCCGCGCGCCGGCGCGTGGCCGAGAGCCAACTGCGCCATCTTCAGCAGCAGTTCTCCCGGCCTGTGCACATCAACGCCGCCTACGACGTCCTGGAGTCCAGGAACATGCTCTTCCTGGACGGGGAGCCGGGCAGCGGGAGGAGCTCCGCCGCCCGCGTCCTGCTGCGTGAACTGCCCCGTGGGACAGGGACGTACCACGAACTCACCACCGAGTCGGACGACGGAAAGGCACCGCGCCTCTCGGCGGACATGATCGGCGAGCAGGATCAGATGCTCTTCGACCTCTCCGCCGCGAACGAGCGGTTGTGGAACGCCGTCCAGGCGCAACTGTGGGACTTCCACCACGCGCTCCAGAGCAAGCACGCCCATCTGGCTGTGGTGCTCCCAAGACTGCGGCAGGACCAACTGGCTCCCGAATTCCTGGCGTTGCGCAAGAAGATCGGACCACCCGACCGGCTGGACGTGATCATCCGTCATCTGCGCTGCGGCGGCCTCGACACCAGCATCTGTGATCCGTCTCCCCCGGCCCTGCTCACCTTCGTGGAGACCAGACCCCCGATACGGGAGCTGGCGCGGCTGGCGGTCCGGATCCTGGAGATGCGTGCGGCCGGGCGCGAGGGGGACACCTTCGGCGCCTGGTGCGAGCGGGCGGTCGCGGAGCAGACGGACCGCGGCCCTGAGGTCGCCGAACTCGTTCCCCATGTACGCAAGGGACCGCAGCGCGCCCTGCTGCTCTCCTCGGCGCTGCTCCATGGTGCGCGGGCCGAGGCGGTGCACCGGGCCACGGCGTCCCTGCTCTCGGTGGTCAAGTCCCCCGTGGAGGCCCGTCCTCTCCTTGAGCACCCCGGCCTCGACGAGCGCCTGGAGAAGATCGACGCTGTCTGGGACGGTACCTCCCGCGTCCGTTTCGAGAGGCGCGGCTTCGCCCGAGCCGTGCGGCGGCACTTCTGGACCACCAGGCCGGACCTCAGAGAGCCGTTGCGCGCCTGGGTGTCCGAGATCCTCGGTCTGTCGGAACTCGCCGACGCCGACCGCGAGCGCCTGGTCCATCGCTTTACCGAGCTGTGTCTGTCGACCGAGGACACCGGGGAGCTGATCGGCCTCGTCAAGGACTGGACCAGCGCCCCGACGCAGAGCGACCGGCTACGAGCCGCGGCACAACTGCTGGCGCAGAGCATTCCCAGCGAAGCGTGCGGCGGGGCCTTCAGGCAACAGATCTACGAATGGTCCAAGCAACGGCAACTCTCCGACGGCCTGCGCCGAGTACTCGCCGAAGTCTGCGAGAAGGTCATGGCGGTGCGCCACCCGGAGGCCGCGCTGGTCCGCCTGCACCACCTGGCCCGTCACGAGCAGTTCCCGGGGATCGCCCGCGAGACCCTGCTGCGCTACGTCACCAACGACCCGGAGGATCTCAGGCTCCACCGGCGTCTGCTGTACCGCCTCACGGTCTCGTCGTCCGACGACCACCGGCGGCCGGACACCGACCTCTTCCTGGAGCTCACGGCTCCGACGAGCCTCCCCAGGCCCTTACTCCGCTCCTCGACGACCCGAGGCTGGCTCACGACGGGGTGGGCCGCCGCCTTCGACCACGCCGGGCCGGAGCGCTGGGCCGCATGCGCCGAGACGTGGATCTCCGCGGCCGACGCCACGGAGGACCCCGCGATCGCGGGCCGGCTCTTCGACGTGCTCGTGGCCGCGGCGGAGACGCGGTACGCGATCCTCAGCCGCCTCTACGCGTCCGCCCGGGAACGCACCCGGCCCGAACTCTCGACGCTCCTCCTGCGGAAGATCAACGAGGCACAGACCACACGCCTGTCACGAGACTCGACCACGCCGCGACAACGGGAGGCAGCCCCCTCATGAGCACCGGACAGAAGACGGTTTCGACGTTCCTCACCCTCATCGGCGCCCTGCTCGTCCTCATCCTCGGTCTCTGCCTCGACTGGCCCTTCTGGGTGTGGCCCACAGCCGTCGTCATCCTGCTGTCCGCCCTGGCGGTGGCGGCGACGACCGCGGCACGGGCACGCAGGCGGGACCCGTTCCCGCCCGGCACGGTGCCCGACCAGCCGATCCCCCCGGTCGAGCGCCGCGAGGTGTACGTGGACCGGATCTCCCTGCCCAGTCAGTTCCCCGACTACGACTTCCTGTTCTCGGCCACGGTCCGCTGGTGCCCGGCGGAGCCCTCGGCCGACGTCTCGCTCATCAACGCGGGCGCCCTGGCGATGGACGCCGTCGTCGAACGGGCCCGCGCGGTGACGTCGCACCGCGAACCCTTCAGAAGCTCCCTCGTCCAGCAGGAGCTCAGCGGTGCGCTGGGAGTGATGGAAGCGGACCCCGGGGGACGCGTCCGTGCCCTGGCCCTGGACGTCGTCCTCGTGCTCCCGGAGGAGGACCAGCAGCGCCTTGACCGTCTCGCGGCCATTCGCAAGAACGAGGATCTCTGGGAACACGAGCGCAACTACGAGCGCAACAAACGCGAGTACCTCGGCGGTGACGTCCTGCGGGACACCGGCAGCGCGGTCGTGTGGTGGCTCGCGAAGAACGACGACCACGTGGAGAAGGCGGTCAACGACATCGGCTTGCTGGCCCGCCTCACGTCCGCCGCCAACAACGAAGAGGTCGCCGAGCCGTTCCGCCATCTCGTGCCCGAGGCATTCCCGCCGATCACGCTCCCGGAGCCGGAGTCCCCCGCTTTCGGGACCCCCCATGCGTTCGAAGGGCCCTTCACCCCGGAGGAACCCACGGAGCCTGGCGCGGCGGACACGTTCACGGACTTCGTACGACGGCTGGGACGCACTCCGGGAGACGAAGAGTTGATGCTGCTCTCCGAGCAGGTGGCCATGGCCATCGAGGACTGGGACGAGGAGACGGCCCAGGAAATACGGCGTCGCTTCGCCGCACGGCCGACCGCAGCGGCAGCGTCCCCGAACGGATCCGACCCGGCGTCGTCCTCGTCGTCCTCGTCGTCCTCGCCCGAATCCTGACCGCGCCGCCCCGCCGACTCGACAGACAGGGCCCGGCCCTCCCGTAGGAGAGCCGGGCCCTGAGGAGCCTGAGGAAGAGCCCTACAGCCCCGCGGCCTTCCGCAGCGCATCCACGCGATCCGTCCGCTCCCACGTGAAGTCGGGGATCGCACGGCCGAAGTGGCCGTACGCCGCGGTCTGGGCGTAGATGGGGCGGAGCAGGTCCAGGTCGCGGATGATCGCGGCCGGGCGCAGGTCGAAGACCTCGGCGATGGCGGCCTCGATCTTGTCGGTGTCGACCGTGGCCGTACCGAAGGTCTCCACGAACAGGCCCACCGGCTCGGCCTTGCCGATCGCGTACGCGACCTGCACCTCGCAGCGGGCCGCGAGGCCTGCGGCGACGACGTTCTTGGCGACCCAGCGCATCGCGTACGCGGCCGAGCGGTCGACCTTGGACGGGTCCTTGCCGGAGAAGGCGCCGCCGCCGTGGCGGGCCATGCCGCCGTACGTGTCGATGATGATCTTGCGGCCGGTCAGGCCGGCGTCACCCATCGGGCCGCCGATCTCGAAGCGGCCCGTCGGGTTGACCAGGAGGCGGTAGCCCTCGGTCTCCAGCTTGATGCCGTCCTCGAGGAGCGCCTTCAGCTCGGGCTCGACCACGAACTCCCGGATGTCGGGAGCGAGGAGCGAGTCCAGGTCGATGTCGGAGGCGTGCTGCGAGGAGACCACGACCGTGTCGAGACGGACGGCCTTGTCGCCGTCGTACTCGATGGTGACCTGGGTCTTGCCGTCGGGGCGCAGGTACGGGATGGTCCCGTTCTTGCGGACCTCGGAGAGGCGGCGCGACAGGCGGTGCGCGAGGTGGATCGGGAGCGGCATCAGCTCCGGCGTCTCGTCGCAGGCGTAGCCGAACATCAGGCCCTGGTCGCCCGCGCCCTGCTTGTCGAGCTCGTCCTCGTCGCCCTCGACACGCTTCTCGTACGCCGTGTCGACGCCCTGCGCGATGTCGGGGGACTGCGAGCCGATGGACACCGAGACGCCACAGGAGGCGCCGTCGAAGCCCTTCTTCGAGGAGTCGTAACCGATCTCGAGGATCTTGTCGCGGACCAGCTGAGCGATCGGCGCGTACGCCTTGGTCGTCACCTCGCCGGCCACGTGCACCAGGCCGGTGGTGATCAACGTCTCCACGGCGACCCGGGATTTCGGGTCCTCCCGCAGAAGGGCGTCGAGAATGGTGTCGCTGATCTGGTCAGCGATCTTGTCGGGGTGACCCTCGGTCACAGACTCCGAGGTGAAGAGACGGCGGGACACATCGCTCCCTGTGGTTGCAGCGGCTGCTGGCTGATCATTGGTGGACGGCCGGGAGCTGCGCCCGGCGTCGTCCGAGACCAGTTTATCGGTCGCACTCGGCCGCCGGACCACGTGTCTCGCCACTTGGGAGCGCTGTGACCTGCGGCACTGCATTGTGCGGTACGACGATCGGTCTCCACCAGAGGGCCTCACGCCCGAATTTCCCGGGTTTGAGGCGTCCAGTGGGGCGATTGTGGCATCCGCGCCCCGGTTTTCGCTCCAGTTCCGGTGGGGTTTCGGCAGAGGATTTCCTGAGACGTGCCCCTCTCTTTTCAGGAATTCTTCGGCAGGCGTTCCGTCACGAGATCCCAGACCGTGTCCGCGAGGGCCTCCTTGGGGCCGTACGGCACGGGGGTCTCGCTGCCGTCGGCGCCGAGCACGAGCGCCTCGTTCTCCTCGGAGCCGAACGTCTTGCGCTCGCCCACTTCGTTCACGACGAGCAGGTCGCAGCCCTTGCGCTCCAGCTTGGCGCGGCCGTTGGCGAGCACGTCGTCCGTCTCGGCGGCGAAGCCGACGACGATCTGACCGGGGCGCGGCCGGTCCCCCGCGATCTCGGCCAGGATGTCGGGGTTGCGGACCAGGGCGATCGGGGGCTGCTCCTGGCCGTCCTTCTTCTTGATCTTTCCGGTCGCGTACGTCTCGGGGCGGAAATCGGCCACGGCGGCGGCCATCACCACGGCGTCGGCGTCCGCCGCCGCCTTCAGGACCGCCTCGCGGAGCTGGACGGCGGTGCCGACGGGCACGACGTCGACGCCGGCGGGCTCCGGCAGCGCCGCGTTCGCCGACACGAGCGTCACGCGGGCGCCCCGCGCCGCCGCGCTGCGGGCCAGGGCATACCCCTGCTTGCCGGAGGAACGGTTGCCCAGGAAGCGGACCGGGTCGAGCGGCTCGCGCGTCCCGCCCGCGCTGACGACGACGTGCCGCCCCGCGAGGTCGCGGGGCAGGTCGCCGCGCGCCAGGACACGGCGTACGACCTCGAAGAGCTCCACCGGGTCGGGGAAGCGCCCCTTGCCCGTGTCCACGCCCGTGAGGCGGCCGACGGCGGGCTCGACGACGAGGGCCCCACGGCGGCGCAGCGTGGCGACGTTCTCCTGCGTGGCCGGGTGCTCCCACATCTCCGTGTGCATCGCGGGCGCGAAGATCACCGGACAGCGGGCGGTGAGGAGCGTGTTCGTCAGGAGGTCGTCGGCAAGGCCGTGGGCCGCCTTCGCCATCATGTCGGCCGTCGCCGGGGCGACGATGACGACGTCCGCCGCCTGCCCGATCCGTACGTGGGGCACCTCGTGGACGGAGTCCCACACCTCGGTCGAGACCGGGTTGCCGGACAGCGCCGACCAGGTCGCGGCCCCCACGAAGTGCAGCGCCGACTCGGTCGGCACGACGCGTACGTCATGGCCGGACTCGGTCAGCCGCCGCAGCAGCTCACAGGCCTTGTACGCGGCGATTCCGCCACTGACCCCCAGAACGACCTTGGGCTTGCCCACCGTGCCTCCCCGCACTCGCGATCCCCGCACCGGGGAACGTACGACTCCATGACACACCACAGGCCCGGCAGTCGCGCTGCCGGGCCTGCGGTGAAGTTCTTCGCGAGAAGAACGTGAAGAAAAGAACTACGACTACTGAGCCGGGCCCTCGATGGCCTCCGACGTCAGCAGACCCGCGTTGATCTCGCGGAGCGCGATCGAGAGCGGCTTCTCGTGGACGTGCGTGTCCACCAGCGGGCCGACGTACTCCAACAGGCCCTCACCGAGCTGCGAGTAGTACGCGTTGATCTGACGCGCGCGCTTGGCGGCGTAGATCACGAGGCTGTACTTCGAGTCGGTCGCTTCGAGGAGCTCATCAATCGGCGGGTTGATGATGCCCTCGGGCGCAGTGATGGAAGAGGACACTCTCTGCCTTCCGATGGGGATTGACCTTCGAATGGAAATTGAAGATCAAGCCGGGTTACTGAGGATGAAGAAGATCAAACAACTTTCATCAAGGCTAGCAGCTCACGCGCCACATCCTCGACGGAGGTATTGACCAGGGTCGTATCGAACTCCGCCTCGGCGGCGAGTTCGATCTTCGCCGCGCCGAGCCTGCGCTCGATGACCTCCGGCGCCTCGGTCCCCCGGCCGGTGAGCCGGCGGACCAGCTCCTCCCAGCTCGGCGGGGCGAGGAAGACCAGCTGCGCCTCGGACATCGACTCGCGGACCAGGCGTGCGCCCTGCAGATCGATCTCCAGGAGGACGGGCTCGCCCGCCTCCAGACGCTCGAGGACGGCACCCCGCGGGGTGCCGTAGCGGTTGCCCGCGAACTCGGCCCATTCCAGCAGCTCGCTGTTGGCGATCAGCTTGTCCATCTCTTCGTCGGAGACGAAGAAGTAGTGGACGCCGTGCTTCTCGCCGGGTCGCGGCTTGCGGGTGGTGGCGGAGACCGAGAGCCAGACCTCGGGGTGTTCCTTGCGCATATGAGCGACGACCGTGCTCTTGCCGACCCCTGAGGGGCCGGAGAGCACGGTCAGCCGCGGACGTACGTCCGGGGGCACGGGGGTCGTCCCCCGGGATGTTGCAGCCATGCAGCGATTATCCAGGTTCTCAGGAGTGCCTGAGAACGTCAGGCAGCGCCACCGCCGAACTCACGCTCCAAGGAGGCGATCTGGTTGGAGCCGAGACCACGCACACGGCGGCTCTCGGAGATGCCAAGACGCTCCATGATCTGCTTGGCGCGGACCTTGCCCACGCCCGGCAGGGACTCCAGGAGAGCGGAGACCTTCATCTTGCCGATGACATCGTTCTCCTGTCCCTGCTTGATGACCTCATGAAGGGAGGCGCCGGAGTGCTTGAGTCGATTCTTGACCTCGGCCCGCTCCCGGCGAGCCGCGGCGGCCTTTTCGAGCGCGGCTGCGCGCTGTTCAGGGGTAAGGGGCGGAAGAGCCACGCCTACGTCACCTCGGATGTCGAACTGTCGGATACGGACCGGTGAGGAACCTAGTCGCCCCACACCTGGTGAGCAACGTGCAACGCGCTTGCCCGTTCGCTCTCGTCGGAGACTAGCGGGCATGGCCGCCGGAGTCAGCGAGAACAGACGAAAAGTCCTGGTCAGCCTCTGTCGAGGTGTACATTCCGGGCATTTCACCCCGGTTTTGGCTTGGTGAGCCATCAGCGAAACGTAAGGACGTGGCCGGACACGTCGTTCGAAGGCGGAAAAACACCCTCAGGACGACCTCAGGCCGAGGCGACGGCCTCACGGATCTCGTCCGCGAAGCGGCTCGCCGCGACGCGCAGCCCCGCCACGTCGGGACCGTGACGCAGGACACCCCGGCTGACGCTCGGCACGACGTTGCGTACGGCGCTTCCGAAGACACCCGGCAGATCCGCCGGAGTGGCGCCCTGCGCCCCGATGCCGGGGGCGAGCAGCGGACCGTTGATCGCGAGGTCGTACGAGGACAGGTCCCCCAGCGTGGCCCCGACGACGGCCCCGAAGGACCCCAGGGGCTCCGCGCCCGCGTTCTGCGCCGCCAGGTGACCGAGCATCGTCGCGCCGATCGTGCGGCCGTCCTCGCGCACCGCGTGCTGCACCTCGGCGCCCTCGGGGTTCGAGGTGAGGGCGAGCACGAAGAGCCCGGTGCCGTTCTCGCGCGCGAGGTCGACGGCCGGCTTCAGCGAGCCGTAGCCGAGGTAGGGCGAGACCGTGAGGGCGTCGGAGAACAGCGGCGCGTCCTTGTGCAGGAAGGTCTCCGCGTAGGCGGCCATCGTCGAGCCGATGTCGCCGCGCTTGGCGTCCATGACCACCAGGGCCCCCGCCGCGCGCAGCTCCTGGACGGCCTTCTCCAGTACGGCGATGCCGCGCGAGCCGAAGCGCTCGAAGAACGCGCTCTGCGGCTTGAAGACCGCGACGCTCCCGGCGAGCGCGTCCACGACGGTCCCGGTGAACCGCTCCAGGCCCGCGACGTCGTCGTTCAGGCCCCAGGCGGACAGCAGGGACGCGTGCGGGTCGATGCCGACGCACAGCGGGCCGCGCTCGTCCATCGCGCGGCGCAGGCGCGTACCGAAGGGTTCAAGGGCACTCATGCGGGCTTCCTGACGTCGGCGCCGACGGCCTCGGCGAGCGTGGCGTACGGGGAGGTGTTCAGGCGGGCGGCGAGGCCCTTGTGGACGGATCGGCCCCAGAAGGGACCTTCGTAGATGAACGCGCTGTAGCCCTGCACCAGGGTGGCGCCCGCGAGAATCCGCTGCCAGGCGTCCTCGGCGTTCTCGATGCCGCCGACGCCCACGAGCGTGATGCGGTCGCCCACGCGCGCGTAGAGGCGGCGCAGGACCTCCAGGGAGCGCTCCTTGAGCGGAGCCCCGGACAGGCCGCCGGTCTCTCCGTAGAGCGAAGGTTCGGATTGCAAACCCAGGCCATCGCGGGCGATGGTCGTGTTCGTGGCGATGATGCCGTCGAGGCCCAGCTCGACGGCCAGGTCGGCGACCGCGTCGATGTCCTCGTCCGCCAGGTCGGGGGCGATCTTCACGAGCAGCGGCACGCGCCGCGCGGTCCCGCTCCGGTCGGCCGCCTCGCGTACGGCGGTGAGCAGCGGCCGCAGCGACTCCGTGGCCTGGAGGTTGCGCAGGCCGGGGGTGTTGGGGGACGACACGTTCACCACGAGGTAGTCGGCGTGGACGGCGAGCCGCTCGGTCGACTTCACGTAGTCGGCTGCGGCCTCCTCCTCGGGGACGACCTTGGTCTTGCCGATGTTCACGCCCACGACCGTCTTGAAGACGGCCCTGCGGGCCCCCAGGCGCTCGGCCACGGCCGCCGAGCCCTCGTTGTTGAATCCCATGCGGTTGATCAGCGCGCGGTCCTGCACGAGGCGGAAGAGACGCTTCTTGGGGTTACCGGGCTGCGGCTCCCCCGTGACCGTGCCGATCTCGATGTGGTCGAAGCCCAGCATCGACATGCCGTCGATCGCGACGGCGTTCTTGTCGAAGCCCGCCGCGAGCCCGAAGGGGCCGTGCATCCGCAGCCCGAAGGCCTCGGTGCGCAGCTCCTTGTGGCGCGGCGCGAGCACGGCCGCGACGAACGTGCGCAGCACGGGGACGCGGGCCGCGAGCCGGATCCAGCGGAAGGCCGTGTAGTGGGCCTGCTCCGGGTCCATGCGCTTGAAGACGAGGTTGAAGAAGAATTTGTACATGTACGTGTCCTCAGCAGAAGGGGGACACCGGATCGGTGTCCCCCTGGTGGGCTGCTAGTCGCGGGCCGCGGTCAGATGCTCCGCGTGTTCCTGGAGTGAACGGACGCCCACGTCGCCGTGGTTGAGCGCGTCGATGCCCTGGACGGCGGCGGCGAGCGCCTGGACCGTGGTCAGGCAGGGCACGGAGCGGGAGACGGCCGCCGTACGGATGTCGTAGCCGTCGAGGCGGCCACCCGTGCCGTACGGGGTGTTGACGATGAGGTCGACCGCGCCGTCGTGGATCAGCTGGACGATCGTCTTCTCGCCGTTCGGGCCCTCACCCTCGCTCTGCTTGCGCACGACCGTGGCGTTGATGCCGTTGCGCTTGAGCACCTCGGCGGTGCCGGACGTGGCGAGCAACTCGAATCCGTGCGCCACCAGTTCGCGCGCCGGGAAGATCATCGTGCGCTTGTCGCGGTTGGCGACGGAGATGAAGGCACGGCCCTTGGTCGGCAGCGGACCGTAGGCGCCCGCCTGCGACTTGGCGTACGCCGTGCCGAACACCGAGTCGATGCCCATGACTTCACCGGTGGAGCGCATCTCCGGACCGAGGACGGTGTCGACGCCACGGCCGTGGATGTCGCGGAAGCGCGACCACGGCATGACGGCTTCCTTCACCGAGATCGGTGCGTCCATCGGCAGCGTGCCGCCGTCGCCGGTGGCCGGGAGCATGCCCTCGGCGCGCAGCTCGGCGACGGTCGCGCCGAGCGAGATGCGCGCGGCGGCCTTGGCCAGCGGCACCGCGGTCGCCTTCGAGGTGAAGGGGACGGTGCGCGAGGCACGCGGGTTGGCCTCGAGGACGTAGAGGATGTCCCCGGCCATCGCGAACTGGATGTTGATCAGGCCGCGGACGCCGACGCCCTTGGCGATGCCCTCCGTGGAGGCGCGCAGCCGCTTGATGTCGTGGCCGCCGAGCGTGATCGGGGGCAGCGCGCACGCCGAGTCGCCGGAGTGGATGCCGGCCTCCTCGATGTGCTCCATGACGCCGCCTAGGTAGAGCTCCTCGCCGTCGTAGAGCGCGTCCACGTCGATCTCGATCGCGTCGTCCAGGAAGCGGTCGACGAGCACCGGCCGCGAGGGGCTGATCTCGGTCGACTCCTCGATGTACGCGGACAGGCGCGTCTCGTCGTACACGATCTCCATGCCGCGACCGCCGAGCACGTACGACGGGCGGACGAGGACGGGGTAGCCGATCTCGTCGGCGATCGCCTTGGCCTCGGCGAAGGTGGTGGCGGTGCCGTGCTTGGGCGCCGGCAGACCGGCCTCCGCGAGCACGCGGCCGAAGGCGCCGCGGTCCTCGGCGGCGTGGATGGCCTCGGGCGATGTGCCCACGACCGGCACGCCGTTGTCCTTGAGCGCCTGGGCGAGGCCGAGCGGGGTCTGGCCGCCGAGCTGGACGATGACGCCCGCGATCGGACCGGCCTGCGCCTCGGCGTTGACGATCTCCAGGACGTCTTCGAGCGTCAGCGGCTCGAAGTACAGACGGTCGGAGGTGTCGTAGTCCGTCGAGACGGTCTCGGGGTTGCAGTTGACCATCACGGTCTCGTAGCCCGCGTCGCTCAGCGCGAAGGAGGCGTGGACGCAGGAGTAGTCGAACTCGATGCCCTGGCCGATGCGGTTGGGGCCCGAGCCCAGGATGATGACCGCGGGCTTCTCGCGCTTGGCGACCTCGTTCTCCTCGTCGTACGAGGAGTAGAAGTACGGCGTCTTCGCGGCGAACTCGGCGGCGCAGGTGTCGACCGTCTTGTAGACCGGGCGGACGCCGAGCGCGTGGCGCACCTCGCGGACGACGTCCTCGCGCAGGCCGCGGATCTCGGCGATCTGGGCGTCGGAGAAGCCGTGCCGCTTGGCCTCGGCGAGGAGATCGGCGTCCAGGCGCTCGGCGGCGGCCAGCTCGTCCGCGATCTCCTTGATCAGGAAGAGCTGGTCGACGAACCACGGGTCGATCTTCGTGGAGTCGAAGACCTCTTCCTGGGTGGCGCCGGCGCGGATGGCCTGCATGACGGAGTTGATGCGCCCGTCGGTCGGCCGCACGGACTCGGCCAGGAGTTCGCCCTTGTCGCCGGGCTCGCCGACGAAGGTGAACTGCGAGCCCTTCTTCTCCAGGGACCGCAGCGCCTTCTGCAGCGCCTCGGTGAAGTTGCGGCCGATCGCCATGGCCTCGCCGACCGACTTCATGGTGGTCGTCAGGGTCGAGTCCGCCGAGGGGAACTTCTCGAAGGCGAAACGCGGGGCCTTGACCACCACGTAGTCGAGGGTCGGCTCGAAGGAGGCCGGGGTCTTCTCGGTGATGTCGTTCGGGATCTCGTCCAGCGTGTAGCCGACGGCCAGCTTCGCCGCGATCTTCGCGATCGGGAATCCGGTGGCCTTCGACGCCAGCGCGGAGGACCGCGAGACGCGCGGGTTCATCTCGATGACGATGACCCGGCCGTCCGTCGGGTCGATGGCGAACTGGATGTTGCAGCCGCCGGTGTCGACGCCGACCTCGCGGATGATCGCGATGCCGACGTCACGAAGGGTCTGGTACTCGCGGTCGGTCAGCGTCATCGCGGGCGCGACGGTGATCGAGTCGCCGGTGTGCACGCCCATCGGGTCGAAGTTCTCGATGGAGCAGACGACCACGACGTTGTCGTTCTTGTCGCGCATCAGCTCCAGCTCGTACTCCTTCCAGCCGAGGATGGACTCCTCCAGGAGCACCTCGGTGGTCGGCGAGAGCGTCAGGCCCTGCCCGGCGATGCGGCGCAGCTCCTCCTCGTCGTGCGCGAAGCCGGAACCGGCGCCGCCCATGGTGAAGGAGGGGCGGACGACCACGGGGTAGCCGCCCAGCTCGTCGACGCCCCTGAGGACGTCGTCCATGGAGTGGCAGATGTACGAGCGGGCGGACTCGCCGTGCCCGATCTTCTTGTTGACCTCTTCGACGACGCCCTTGAAGAGGTCGCGGTCCTCGCCCTTGTTGATCGCCTCGACGTTGGCGCCGATGAGCTCGACGCCGTACTTCTCCAGGACACCCTGCTCGTGCATGGAGATCGCGGTGTTGAGCGCGGTCTGGCCGCCGAGGGTGGGCAGGAGCGCGTCGGGGCGCTCCTTGGCGATGATCTTCTCGACGAACTCCGGGGTGATCGGCTCGACGTAGGTCGCGTCGGCGATCTCCGGGTCGGTCATGATCGTCGCCGGGTTGGAGTTGACCAGGATGACGCGCAGGCCCTCGGCCTTGAGCACGCGGCAGGCCTGGGTACCGGAGTAGTCGAACTCCGCGGCCTGGCCGATGACGATCGGGCCGGAGCCGATGACCAGGACGGACTGGATATCGGAGCGCTTAGGCACGCTGGGCTCCTTCTGTGGTCATCAGGGATACGAAGCGGTCGAAGAGGTACGCGGCGTCGTGCGGGCCCGCGGCCGCCTCGGGGTGGTACTGGACGCTGAACGCGGGCTGGTCGAGGAGCTGGAGCCCCTCCACCACCTGGTCGTTGAGGCACACGTGGGAGACCTCGGCGCGCCCGTAGGGGGTGTCGGAGACCTTGTCGAGCGGCGCGTCGACGGCGAAGCCGTGGTTGTGCGCGGTGACCTCGACCTTGCCGGTCGTGCGGTCCTGCACGGGCTGGTTGATGCCGCGGTGGCCGTACTTCAGCTTGAAGGTGCCGAAGCCGAGGGCGCGGCCGAGGATCTGGTTGCCGAAGCAGATGCCGAACAGCGGGGTCTTGCGCTCCAGGACGGCGCGCATGACGGCGACGGGGCCGTCCGCGGTCGCCGGGTCGCCGGGACCGTTGGAGAAGAACACGCCGTCGGGCTCGACCGCGTAGATGTCCTCGGCGGTCGCGGTCGCGGGCAGCACGTGCACCTCGATGCCGCGCTCGGCCATGCGGTGCGGGGTCATGCCCTTGATGCCGAGGTCGACGGCGGCGACGGTGAAGCGCTTCTCGCCGATCGCGGGGACGACGTAGGTCTCCTTGGTGGCGACCTCGGCGGCGAGGTTCGCGCCCTTCATCTCGGGCTGCCGGCGGACCTCGGCGAGCATCGCGCCCTCGTCCGGGAGCGCGCTGCCGGAGAAGATGCCGACGCGCATCGCGCCGCGCTCGCGCAGGTGGCGGGTGAGCGCACGGGTGTCGATGCCGCTGATGCCCACGACGCCCTGGTTGACGAGTTCCTCGTCGAGCGTGCGCTGGGAGCGCCAGTTCGAGGGCACGCGTGCGGGGTCCCGCACGACGTATCCGGCGACCCAGATCTTCTTCGACTCGGGGTCCTCGTCGTTCACGCCCGTGTTGCCGACGTGCGGGGACGTCATGACGACGACCTGGCGGTGGTACGAGGGGTCGGTGAGGGTCTCCTGGTAGCCGGTCATGCCGGTGGAGAACACCGCTTCGCCGAAGGTCTCCCCCACGGCCCCGTAGGCGCGGCCGCGGAAGATGCGGCCGTCCTCCAGGACGAGTACGGCGGGAGTTTTGGTGGCTCCCCTGGTGGAGGTCGTCATCGTGCGGTGCCTTCCTTCGTTTCCATCGTCTTCGCGTTCGCGTTGATCATGTTGTTGACGGCCTCGACCCAGTCGGCCTGCTCGGCCGCGTGGTCCGAGCGGAAGCCGGAATCGATCAGCTTCTCGCCGTGCTCCCAGGTGACGATCAGCAGACCGCCCTCCGCGAGGACCTTTCCGGCGATGCCCTTGTCCAGGCGCGCCTCGCGCAGCTGCGCGGCCGGGACGAAGAAGTCGGCCGCCCCGGGGCGTACGACGTCCAGGCCCGCGTCCGTGAGCGTCAGCTCCACGCGGCTGCGCGTACCGAGGCCGTGCGCCACGATGCGGTCGAGCCACTGCCCTGCCGTCGTGGAGCCGTGGTAGCGGCCGCTCAGCTCAAGTTTCGCCGGGCCCGGCTCGGTCGGCGCGCTGGGCAGCTCGGGCAGGTCGCCCTGGAGCGTGCCGCGCCACTTCCAGCCCTCGCGCATCAGCCAGTAGACGAGCGCGATAAAGAGCAGAAGGCCGACGACCCAGCCCGCGCGGGCGGCCCAGTCCGTCACGTCCGCCGACTTCTTCTCGGCGGCGACCACGACGGCACTTCCTGCGGCGGTGGAGATCAGAGATGTCACGCGAGCTTCCCGTCGACGAGCGTGGCGCGGCCCCGCAGCCACGTGTGCGTCACGCGGCCCGGCAGCTCACGGCCCTCGTAGGGGGTGTTGCCGCTGCGCGAGGCGAAGCCCGCGGGGTCCACGACACCACGGTAAGCCGGATCGAGAAGCGTGAGGTTCGCGGGCTCACCAGCCGAGACGGGGCGGCCGTGGCCGGTGGCCCGGCCGATCTGCGCGGGCTTGACGGACATCCGGTCGGCGACCGCGGCCCAGGTGAGAAGGCCGGTCTCGACCATCGTCTGCTGGACCACGGAGAGCGCGGTCTCCAGGCCCACCATGCCCATGGCGGCCGCGGCCCACTCGCAGTCCTTGTCCTCGTGCGGGTGCGGGGCGTGGTCGGTGGCGACGATGTCGATGGTGCCGTCGGCCAGGGCCTCGCGCAGCGCCATGACGTCGCGCTCGGTGCGCAGCGGCGGGTTGACCTTGTAGACCGGGTTGTACGAGCGGACCATCTCGTCGGTCAGGAGCAGGTGGTGCGGGGTGACCTCGGCGGTCACGTCGATGCCGCGCGACTTGGCCCAGCGCACGATCTCGACCGAACCGGCGGTCGACAGGTGGCAGATATGCACGCGCGAGCCCACGTGCTCGGCGAGCAGCACGTCACGCGCGATGATCGACTCCTCGGCGACGGCGGGCCAGCCGCCCAGGCCCAGCTCGGCGGAGACGACGCCCTCGTTCATCTGGGCGCCCTCGGTCAGGCGGGGCTCCTGGGCGTGCTGGGCGACGACGCCGCCGAAGGCCTTCACGTACTCCAGGGCGCGCCGCATGATCACGGCGTCGTCGACGCACTTGCCGTCGTCGGAGAAGACGGTGACACCGGCGGCGGACTCGTGCATGGCGCCGAGCTCGGCGAGCTTCTTGCCCTCCAGGCCGACGGTGACGGCGCCGATCGGCTGGACGTCCGCGTACCCGCCCTCCTGGCCGAGGCGGTAGACCTGCTCGACGACGCCGGCGGTGTCGGCGACGGGGAAGGTGTTGGCCATGGCGAACACGGCGGTGTAGCCACCGGACGCGGCGGCGCGCGTACCGGTCAGGACGGTCTCGGAGTCCTCGCGGCCGGGCTCGCGCAGGTGGGTGTGCAGGTCGACGAGGCCGGGCAGCAGGATCTTGCCGTCGGCCTCGACGACGGTCGCGTCGCCCGCGTCGATGCCGGTCCCCACCTCGAGGATCGTCTCGCCGTCGATCAGGACGTCCTGGGGCTCGCCACCGAGGACCTTCGCACCACGGATCAGGGTCTTGCTCATGTCTTACTTCTCCTCGGAACCGGTGGGGCGGGTGTGGGTGACGGCAGGTTCGTTGCCGCCCAGGAGCAGGTAGAGCACCGCCATGCGGGTGTGCACGCCGTTGGCGACCTGCTCGATGACCGTGCAGCGCTCGGAGTCGGCGACCTCGGCGGTGATCTCCATGCCGCGGACCATCGGCCCGGGGTGCATCACGATGGCGTGCTCGGGCATCTTCGCCATGCGCTCGCCGTCCAGGCCGTAGCGGCGCGAGTACTCGCGCTCGGTCGGGAAGAACGCGGCGTTCATCCGCTCGCGCTGCACGCGCAGCATCATCACGGCGTCGGACTTCGGGAGCACGCGGTCCAGGTCGTACGACACGTCGCAGGGCCAGCTGTCCACGCCGACCGGCACGAGCGTGGGCGGGGCGACCAGGGTGACCTGGGCGCCCAGGGTGTGCAGCAGGTCGACGTTCGAGCGCGCGACCCGGCTGTGCAGGACGTCGCCGACGAGCGTGATGCGCTTGCCGCTCAGGTCCTTGCCGAGGCCCTCGTCCTTGCCGACGAGACGGCGGCGCATGGTGAAGGCGTCGAGCAGCGCCTGGGTGGGGTGCTGGTGGGTGCCGTCGCCCGCGTTGATCACCGGGGCGTCGATCCAGCCGGAGGTGGCGAGGCGGTAGGGGGCGCCGGACGCGCCGTGCCGGATGACGACGGCGTCGACGCCCATCGCCTCCAGGGTCTGGGCGGTGTCCTTGAGGGACTCGCCCTTGGAGACGCTGGAGCCCTTGGCGGCGAAGTTGATGACGTCGGCGGAGAGGCGCTTCTCGGCGGCCTCGAAGGAGATCCGGGTGCGGGTGGAGTCCTCGAAGAACAGATTGCAGATCGTGCGGCCGCGCAGCGCGGGCAGCTTCTTGATCGGCCGGTCGGCGACCCGGGCCATCTCCTCGGCGGTGTCGAGGATGAGAACGGCGTCGTCACGGGTGAGGTCGGCGGCCGAGATGAGGTGTCGCATCATCTGGGATTACTCCGTCATGGGGAGGTTTGCGGGCATGCGGGCGCGCAGGGATGTGCCACGGGTCCGCAGGGAAGCCGGTCCTACGCGGAAGCGGGCTTGGCACCGAGCAGCACGGCGTCGCGGCCGTCCTCCTCGGCGAGCTGGACCTTGACCGTCTCCCGCAACGACGTGGGGAGGTTCTTGCCGACGTAGTCGGCGCGGATCGGGAGTTCGCGGTGGCCGCGGTCGACCAGGACGGCGAGCTGCACCGCGCGCGGGCGGCCGATGTCGTTCAGGCCGTCGAGGGCGGCGCGGATGGTGCGGCCGGAGAAGAGCACGTCGTCGACGAGGACGACGAGGCGGCCGTCGATGCCGTCACCGGGGATCTCGGTGCGGGCGAGTGCGCGCGGCGGATGCATGCGCAGATCGTCGCGGTACATCGTGATGTCGAGTGAGCCAACCGGGATCGTGCGTCCGGTGATCTCTTCGAGCTTCTCGGCGAGGCGCCGGGCGAGGAAGACGCCGCGGGTGGGAATGCCGAGCAGCACCACGTCGTCGGCGCCTTTGGCGCGCTCGACGATCTCGTGGGCGATACGGGTCAACACCCGTGCGATGTCCGGGCCTTCGAGCACGGGCCGGGCGACATCGGGTTCGTTCGTGTCGTGCGAGTCCATATGAAACGGACCTCCTTCTCCGCCTCACGGGACGGACCTTAAAGGACGTCGAAATTGCGCCATCCACGCTACCAGCAACGACAACGCCGCCGGTCACGACCCCCCTCGGAAGAGGCGGTACGGACCATTCGGCTTGACGCACCCAAGTAACGCTGCGTAACCTCACAGTGAGTTACCGTTCTTCGTCCGGGGAGCTATATGTCCAGCGAATACGCCAAACAGCTCGGGGCCAAGCTCCGCGCCATCCGTACCCAGCAGGGCCTTTCCCTCCACGGCGTCGAGGAGAAGTCCCAGGGACGCTGGAAGGCGGTCGTGGTCGGTTCGTACGAGCGCGGCGACCGCGCCGTGACCGTGCAGCGCCTCGCCGAGCTGGCGGACTTCTACGGCGTCCCGGTCCAGGAGCTGCTGCCCGGCACCGCTCCCGGCGGTGCGGCCGAGCCGCCGCCCAAGCTCGTGCTCGATCTTGAGCGCCTCGCGCACGTCCCGGCCGAGAAGGCAGGCCCCCTGCAGCGCTACGCCGCCACGATCCAGTCGCAGCGCGGTGACTACAACGGCAAGGTGCTCTCGATCCGCCAGGACGACCTGCGCACCCTCGCCGTGATCTATGACCAGTCGCCCTCGGTCCTCACCGAGCAGCTGATCAGCTGGGGCGTCCTGGACGCGGACGCGCGCCGCGCCGTCGCCCACGACGACGTCTGATCCCCCAAGGGACAACTGAGCAGAAACGTAACGCCGGGGTGGCCGGAACCAATCGGTTCCGGCCACCCCGGCGTTCTGCGTACGCGCGTGAGCGCCCCGGAGGCCACAGAGGCCCCGTGCGCCCCGGAGCATGCCAGAGGGCCCGCAGCGAGTCGCTGCGGGCCCTCTGAGCGGCGTTGGGAGGCTTGCTTACGCCTCGTCGCGGCGCAGGCTCGGCTTCAGGTCCTTGAAGCGGCCGAGCATGCCGTTCACGAAGGAGGGCGAGTCGTCCGTGGAGAACTCCTTGGCGAGCTGCACCGACTCGTCGATCACCACGGCGTCCGGCGTCGCGTCGACCCAGATCAGCTCGTAGGCACCGAGCCGCAGGATGTTGCGGTCGACGACCGGCATCCTGTCCAGGGTCCACCCGACGGCGTACTGCGAGATCAGCTCGTCGATGTGGCGCGCGTGCTCCGCGTACCCCTCGACCAGTTCCATCGTGAACTCGCTCACCGGCGGCTGCCGGGTATCGGTCCGCGAGTGGCGCACCCAGTCCGCGAGGACCGTCACTACATCTGCGCCACGCTGGTCGGCCTCGAAAAGGATCTGGAAGGCGCGCTTGCGGGCCGTATTACGAGCAGCCACGGTTAGCTGTTCACCCGGCCGAGGTAGCCGCTGTCACGGGTGTCGACCTTGATCTTCTCGCCGGTGGTGATGAAGAGCGGCACCTGGATCTGGTGGCCGGTCTCCAGCGTCGCGGGCTTGGTGCCACCGGTGGAGCGGTCGCCCTGGACACCGGGCTCGGTCTCCTGGATGACCAGCTCGACGGCGGCCGGCAGCTCGACGAAGAGGACTTCGCCCTCGTGCTGCGCGACGGAGGCCGTGAAGCCCTCGATCAGGAAGTTGGCGGCGTCACCGACGGACTTGCGATCGACGTGCAGCTGGTCGTACGTCTCCATGTCCATGAAGACGAAGTAGTCGCCGTCCATGTAGGAGAACTGCATGTCGCGCTTGTCGATCGTCGCCGTGTCGACCTTGACGCCGGCGTTGAAGGTCTTGTCGACCACCTTGCCGGACATCACGTTCTTGAGCTTGGTGCGCACAAAGGCAGGGCCCTTGCCGGGCTTGACGTGCTGGAACTCGACGACGGACCAGAGCTGGCCCCCGTCGAGCTTGAGCACCAGGCCGTTCTTGAGGTCGTTCGTGGAAGCCACGGTTGCGGAATCTCCTGGACTGACGTGGACGACCCCGGCGCACGCGCATAGCTCGAGGCTAGAGCGCGAGCAGCTCCTTGGTCGTAATGGTGAGTAGCTCGGGTCCGCCGTCCGCCTCGGGGCGCACGACGAGCGTGTCATCGATCCGGACACCACCCCGTCCCGGGATGTGAACCCCCGGTTCGACGGTGACCGGCACGCAGGCGTCCAGTTTACCCATGGCCGCGGGCGCCAACTGCGGGTCCTCGTCGATTTCGAGCCCCAGCCCGTGTCCCATCAGCGGAGCAAGTCCGTCCGCGTACCCCGCGGAGTCCAGTACATGGCGTGCCGCGCGGTCGATGTCGCGGTAGGCGGCGCCCGGTGCGAGAGCCTCCCTGCCCGCCCGCTGAGCGGCGAAGACGAGGTCGTAGAGCTCGATCTGCCAGTCCGCGGGAGACGTACCGATGACGAACGTACGCCCGATCTCACAACGATAACCGCGATAGCTGGCGCCCAGGCACACGGAGAGGAAATCCCCCTCCTCCACGCGCCGGTCCGACGGCCGGTGCGCGCCCCGGCCGGAGTTCGGCCCGGTGGCCACGGAGGTCGGGAAGGCGGGCCCGTCCGCGCCGTGATCGACGAGCCGGCGCTCCAGCTCCAGGGCCAGATGACGTTCCGTACGCCCCACCAGAATCGATTCGAGCAGCTCGCCCAGGGCCTGGTCGGCGATCTCGGAGCCGATCCGCAGACAGGAGATCTCCTCCTCGTCCTTGACGAGGCGCAGTTGTTCGACCGCTCCCCCGAGATCCGCGAGGCGCAGCCGCGGCGCGACGGACGTCAGGGCCCGGTGCCGGGCGACCGTGAGGTCGTGCTCCTCCACGGCGAGCGAATCGGCGCCCTGCGCGGAGGCGAGATCGGCCCCCGCGACGGCGGGATCACCGCCGGAGGCGTCGAGCAGCTGCACCCGCAGTCCCTCGTCGGGCCGCCCCTCGCCCTGCTCGTCACCGAGCGGCCCGCCGCACAGCAGCAGATCCTCGGTCCTGCCCAGCAGGAGCACGGCACCACGCGGCGCCGCTCCCGCGAGATACCGCACGTTGGCCGGACGGGACACCAGCGCCGACGCGCTGCCGCCCGCGGCACAACGCTCCCTCAACCGCTCACGGCGAGCCGCGTACACCTCTGACATGGGACGAGCCTATGAGCGGCGGCGCCGGGCGGCCGGTTCAGCGCGTCCGACTGAGCGGTCCTACCACTGCGGCGGGCTCGCGATGGAGCGGGCGAGGACGTCGTCCAGGACGCGGGCGGTGGCGGGAACGTCCAGCTGGGAGTTGTCGATGATGGGCAGACCCGAGCCGTACCAGCCCGCCATGCGGCCGTGGATGCGGGCCACTTCCTCGTCCGTGAGGCGGCGGTTCCCGCTGCGCTCGGCGTTGCGCTCCAGGACGATCTCCAGGCCGGGCAGCAGGACCACCGGCAGCAGGCCGGGACCCACGTGCCGCTTCCAGCCGCCGAGGCCGACGACGGGGCGGTCGGGGAAGACCGCGTCGTCCAGGATGCAGGAGATGCCGTTGGCCAGGAAGTTCCGTGCGGCGAAGCCGCAGGTGCGGCGGGCCAGGCGGTACTGCGCCTCGGAGTGGTCGTTCCAGCCGGACTGGGGGTCGGCGAAGCCCGAGCGCACCCATTCCCGGACGTCGTCGAGGCTGATGTGGGCGGTGGGCACCCGGCGGTGCTCCGCCCAGTACTTGGCCACGCTCGTCTTGCCCGCGCCCGCGGGGCCGATCAGGAGGACGGCAAGCGTGGTGCCGCCGGTGTCCGCCTGGGCCGTGCCGGGCGGGGGGCTCGGCATGGCGACGGGGCCGCCGGGCGGGAGCTGGATGTGGCCCGTGGTGTCCGGGGTCGGGGGCACGGGGGCGCCGGGGGCGTGGTTGTGCTGGGGGGCCGCGCCGTGCTGCGGGGCGCCCGGCGCCACGTGCTGCGGCGTCGGGGCGTGCGGCTGCGGGGCCGGTCCCTGCGGATGGGGGGCCGTGCCCGGGGGGTGCGGGGCGCCGGCGAAACCCGGCGCGGGAGGCGGTGGGCCGCCCGGCGCTCCACCCGGCGGCGGACCGCTCGGGTGATGTGCGGCCGGGGACCAGCCGGTGGCCGGTCCGTGCCCCGGCTGATGGGGCGGCGGCAGCGGAGACCCCACTGCGTGCTGCATCCGGTGCCACTCCGTCTCGTGCGACTGACGCTGGTCGGGCGGCGGCCGGGGCCACCCGTTACCGAACGGTACCGTCCCCGGCCGACGTTGTGTGAACGGCCGGGGAGGCCGCAGGGTGCCCGTGGCTTGTTCTGACGGGCCGTTTCTCCGCTGCCGGAGGGCTACTTCGCCACTTCGCCGTACGCGGCGAGCAGCACCGCGGGGTCGGGGCCCTCCAGGACGGTGGGCTTGCCCAGGCCGTCGAGGACGATGAACCGCAGCAGGTCACCGCGGGACTTCTTGTCGACCTTCATGGTCTCCAGGAGCTTGGGCCACTGGTCGTAGCGGTAGCTCAGGGGCAGGCCGACCGACTCCAGGACGGTGCGGTGCCGGTCGGCGGTCGCGTCGTCCAGGCGGCCTGCGAGGCGGCCGAGTTCGGCCGCGAAGGCCATGCCCACGGAGACCGCGGCGCCGTGCCGCCACTTGTAGCGCTCGTTCTTCTCGATGGCGTGGGCGAGGGTGTGGCCGTAGTTGAGGATCTCGCGCAGGCCCGCCTCCTTGAGGTCGCCGGAGACGACCTCGGCCTTGACCTTGATGGAGCGCTCGATCAGCTCGGCGGTGTGCGGACCCTGCGGGCTGCGCGCGGCCTCGGGGTCCTCCTCGATCAGTTCGAGGATCACCGGGTCGGCGATGAAGCCGGCCTTGATGATCTCCGCGAGGCCGGACACGAAGTCGTTGACCGGCAGCGAGTCGAGCGCGGCCAGGTCGCACAGCACACCCGTGGGCGGGTGGAAGGAGCCCACGAGGTTCTTGCCCTCTGCGGTGTTGATGCCGGTCTTGCCGCCGACCGCGGCGTCCACCATGCCGAGCACGGTGGTCGGAACGGCGATCCAGCGGACCCCGCGCAGCCAGGTCGCGGCCACGAACCCGGCGAGGTCGGTGGTGGCTCCGCCGCCGACACCGATGATGATGTCGCTGCGGGTGAAGCCGGACTGGCCAAGGGCCTTCCAGCAGTACGCGGCGACCTCGGCGGTCTTGGCCTCCTCCGCGTTCGGCACCTGGATGGCGACGACCTCGAAGCCCTGTCCCGCCAGGTCCTCGCGCAGCGCCTCGCCCGTCTCGGCGAGCGCCTCGGGGTGGATGATCGCGACGCGCTTGGTGCGTTCGCCGATCAGGCCGGGCAGCTCGCCGAGGAGCTGCCGGCCGACGAGGACCTCGTACGGCTCGGTGCCCGCGGTGCCGCCGACCTGGATACGGGTGGGCGTCTGCCCCGCCGTCTCAGCCATCTCCGTCATGCTTCCTTCAACTCCAGTGCGTCGAGGACCGCCTGGGCGACCTCTTCGGGGGTGCGGTCGTCGGTGGCGACGACGGCGCGGGCGACTTCGGCGTAGAACTGGCGGCGGGCGTCCATCAGTTCGCGCCACTGCTTGCGCGGGTTGACCGCGAGCAGCGGGCGCGCGACGTTCAGGCCGGTGCGCTTGACCGCCTCCTCGACATCCATCGACAGATAGACGACGGGGTGCGGGGCCAGGAGCGCGCGGGTCGACTCGTCGAGGATCGCGCCGCCGCCGAGGGCGAGGATTCCCTCGTGCTCGGCGAGCGCCGTGCGCACGGCCTCCCGCTCCAGGTCGCGGAAGTGCGACTCACCCTCGTCCACGAAGATGTCCGCGATCTCCCGGCCCTGCGCGGCCACGATGTCGGCGTCGGTGTCGCGGTAGACGGTGCCCAGGCGCTCGGCGAGCAGCGCGCCCACCGTCGACTTGCCCACGCCCATCGGCCCGACCAGAACGATCTGCGGGCCGGTCACCGGATCTGCAGGTTGTCGAGGTACGACTGCACGTTGCGCCGGGTCTCGGGCACGCTGTCGCCGCCGAACTTCTCGGCGACGGCGTCGGCCAGGGTCAGCGCGACCATCGCCTCGGCGACGATACCGGCGGCCGGGACCGCGCACACGTCCGAGCGCTGGTGGTGCGCCTTGGTGGCCTCGCCGGTGGCGACGTCCACGGTGGCCAGCGCGCGCGGCACGGTCGCGATGGGCTTCATCGCGGCCCGCACGCGCAGCAGTTCACCGGTGGTCAGGCCGCCCTCGGTGCCGCCGGAGCGGCCGGAGGTGCGCCGGATGCCGTCGTCGGTGGAGACGATCTCGTCGTGCGCCTTGGAGCCCGGCACCCGCGCGAGGTCGAAGCCGTCGCCGACCTCGACGCCCTTGATGGCCTGGATGCCCATGAGCGCGGCGGCGAGCCGCGCGTCGAGGCGGCGGTCCCAGTGCACGTGCGAGCCGAGCCCGACGGGCACGCCGTACGCGAGCACCTCGACGACGCCCCCGAGGGTGTCGCCGTCCTTGTGGGCCTGGTCGATCTCGGCGACCATCGCCTTGCTCGCGTCCGCGTCGAGGCAGCGCACCGGGTCGGCGTCGAGCTTCTCGACGTCGGCGGGGGTCGGGTAGACGCCGTAGGGCGCCTTGGCCGCCGCCAGCTCCGTGACGTGGCTGACGATCTCGATGCCGGCCGTTTCCTTGAGGTACGAGCGGGCGACCGCGCCGAGCGCGACGCGGGCCGCGGTCTCGCGGGCGGAGGCGCGCTCCAGGATCGGCCGGGCCTCGTCGAAGCCGTACTTCTGCATGCCCGCGAGGTCCGCGTGGCCGGGCCGGGGCCGGGTCAGCGGGGCGTTGCGGGCCAGGTCGGCGAGGATCTCCGGGTCGACCGGATCGGCCGCCATGACCTGTTCCCACTTGGGCCACTCGGTGTTGCCCACCATGATCGCGATCGGCGAGCCCATGGTCAGGCCGTGCCGGACGCCGCCCAGGAAGGTGACCTCGTCGCGCTCGAACTTCATGCGCGCACCGCGCCCATAGCCGAGGCGCCGCCGGGCCAGGTGGTCCGCCACCATCTCCGTGGTGATCGGCACGCCGGCGGGAAGACCCTCCAGCGTCGCGACAAGTGCGGGTCCGTGGGACTCGCCCGCGGTCAGCCAACGCAACCTGCTCAACGGTGCTCCTCATGCTCGCGCCTGGAACTACATGGCGCGACCGGGTGCGCGGCCCTGGCCCGCCACCCCTGATCCTCCCACGCCGGGGGGCGGGACCTGGCCTCCGGTCCAGAAAGCGGACTTCTGAGCGGACGCCCTCAGCGCGCGGCCAGCGCGTGCTCCCCCGCCTTGCGCATGGCGACGAGCGGCGCCGGCGTACGCCCGGTCATCTGCTCGACCTGGAGCACCGCCTGGTGCACGAGCAGGTCGAGCCCGCTGACGACGGCCCCGCCGTACATCGACCAGCGGGCCGCCAGCGCGGTGGGCCACGGGTCGTACAGGACATCGAAAAGGGTCGCGGGCCGCTCGGGCACGGCGGCCGAGAGCGCGTCGGTCGTACCCGCCGGAGTCGTGGCGATCACCAGCGGCGCGCTCAGCGCGCGCTCGGCGTCCGCCCAGTCCGCCGTCCGCACCTCCACGTCGAGCCGCTCGCCCCACTGCCGCATCTCGGCGGCGCGCGCCTCGCTGCGTACGTACGCGACGACCTCGCCCGTGCAGATCCGCGCGAGCGCGGCGAGGGCGGACGACGCGGTGGCGCCCGCGCCGAGGATCGCGGCGGACTCGACCTGCTCGATGCCCCGCTCCCGCAGGGCGGCGACCATGCCGGGGATGTCGGTGTTGTCGCCGACGCGGCGGCCGTCGTCCTTCAGGACGACGGTGTTGACCGCCTCGACGGATGCGGCGGTCTCGCTGACCTCGTCGAGCAGCGGGATCACCGCGCGCTTGAGCGGCATCGTCAGGGACAGCCCGGCCCACTCGGGACCGAGCCCCTCGATGAAGCCGGGCAGAGCCGCCTCGTCGACGTCGAACAGGTCATACGTCCAGTCGGCCAGCCCCAGCTCCCCGTATGCGGCGCGGTGCAGCACCGGGGAGAGGGAATGGGCGATGGGTGAGCCGAGGACTGCGGCTCGGCGTCCCTGGTCAGTCGCCATTCTTCTGCCGATCATTGAATTCAGCGACCAGCTTTTCGTGCTCGGCCAGCGTCTTCGTGAACTGGGTCTTCTTCTGGTCGACGGAGATGAAGAACATCCAGCCACCACCATCCGGAGCCAGTGTGGCCTTCAGCGCCTCGTCACCCGGGTTTCCGATCGGTCCCGGCGGAAGGCCCTTGTGGAAGTACGTGTTGTACGGGTCGGGGTCGTTCCGGATCTTTGAGATCGGGATATCGATTTCGCTCTGACCCTTGAGGTAGTTGTACGTCGAGTCGAACTCGAGCTTCTGGTTGGTCACCGTGTTGGACGTCTTGAGGCGGTTGTAGATGACGGCCGCCATCTTCTTGAAGTCGTCGTGCGTCATGCCTTCGGCCTGGACCAGGCTGGCCACGGTGAGAACCTGCAGCGGGTCCTTCAACTGCAGCTCGGCGGCCTTGGACTTCAAGCCCAACTCGTCGTACTTCTCGGTCGCGTGGGCAACCATCTTCTTGAGGACGACCTCCGGCTTCTGGCCCTTGGCGACCGCGTAGCTGGAGGGATAGAGGAAGCCCTCGAGCGGGTCCTTGATGTCCTTATTGGTGTTCGCCCAGTCCGGAAGGCCGAGGCTCTTCCATTCCTTCTTGGCGACACCTTCGGTGGTGCCCTTGTCGAGCTCCAGGCGGGTGTCGATCTGGCTGTAGACCCACGAATTCCGTCGGCCCTCAGGAATAATGAGGTTGTTCCGGCTCTTCGGGCTGAGCATCAGTTCGACCGCGCTCTTGGCCGACATCTGCTTCTTCAGGACATAGACGCCGTCCTGAATAGTGCTTCCCTTGGGATGCTGCGCCTGCGCCGAGACAAAAGCGTCCACGCTCTTGACGACCCCGGCGTCCTTCAGCTTCTGGCCGATCACATAGCCGCCGGCGCCCTTCGGGATGTCGACGGTCGCCAGGCCCGTTCCCTCGCCCGCGTAGTCCGGCGACGTACCGAATCGGTCCTGGTAGAACTGATAGCCGAAATAGCCCACTCCGCCGAGACCGCCGGCGAAGACCAGCGTCACGACCAGACAGGCGCAGCCACTCCTGCGCTTCTTCGGTTTCTTGCCGCCACGACCGCCTCGGCGGTCCCCGCGGCGCCCCGGCGGCTCGTCGTCGTCCTCGTCGTCGTCGGCGCCCGAGAAGAAGGCGTGCTCACCCTGGTCGGGGCCCGGGTCCCAGTCCCGCTCGGGCTCCGGCTCGGGGGTGCGGCGGCGGGACGGCGGCTCCGGCGGTGGGTACGCGTCGGGGGTGCCGTAGTAGTCCGGGCTCTCCGCGCCGTAGCCGCCGGGCTGGTTCCCGTAGGGGTCCGCCGGGTCGGCGGCGTACGGCACGTGGCCGTGCTGACCGGTGTCCCAGCCGCCGTTGTACTGCTGCTCCGGGCCGCTGTTGTACTGCTGCTGGCCTGCGGGCCCGCCGTTGTGCTGCTGGCCCTGGCCGCCGTCGTACTGCTGCTGACCGGCGGGCCCGCCGTACTGCTGCTGGCCGTAGGCCTGCTGCTGACCCGTGCTCCAGTCCTCGTACTGCGCCTGCTGCGGCTGCTGAGGGTGGTACTGCCCCTGGCCGCCGTAGGGGGACGGGCCGCCGGCGGCCTGCTGTCCTCCCCATCCGCCGTCCCCGTACAACGGGTCCTCGGGATGCCACGGTTCGGAGCCTGGGCCCCGGCCATACTCAGTCATCGATCCCCTACATGCCGCGAGGCGGGGCCGCCGTCTGAGTGGGAGGGCAACCGTTCCGCCTCTTGATGCTGTGCGGCAGCTGTTCGAACACCGCCGCATCGCGCGGAACGTTACCGTATCGCGATCAGATGACCACTTCGACGCCCTCGCCCGGAGCTTTACCTGACGCCCGTTCGGACTCCAGTGCCTGCTGGAGGATGACGACGGCCGCCGCCTGATCGATGACAGACCTGCCCTTTTTGGACTTCACGCCCGAGGCGCGCAGCCCCTGACTGGCCGTCACTGTGGTCATCCTCTCGTCCACGAGCCTCACCGGAATGGGGGCGACCAAGCGGGCGAGGTCCTGGGTGAACGCGCGGACCTTGGCCGCCGCGGGCCCCTCGCCCCCGTTGAGGGAGCGAGGGAGACCGACGACGATCTCGATCGGTTCGTACTCGTCGACGAGCTGCTTCAACCGGCGCTGGGCGGCCGGGACATCGCGCCCCGGCACCGTCTCCACCGGCGTGGCGATGATCCCGTCGGGGTCGCACGAGGCGACCCCGATCCGGGCGTCACCGACGTCGATGGCAAGGCGTCGGCCCCTGCGCATGCCCCCCGCGGAGTCGTCCATCAGGCCGTCTCTGCCACGAGGCGCTCGACGGCGGCCATGGCGTCACCGATGGCCGCGGCGTTCTGCCCGCCGCCCTGGGCGACGTCCGGCTTGCCGCCGCCACCGCCGCCGAGGGTCTTGGCGGCCGTACGGACGAGGTCGCCGGCCTTGAGGCCGCGCTCGCGCGCCGACTCGTTCGTGGCGATGACCGTCAGCGGGCGGCCGTTGGCCGTCGTGAACAGGGCGACCACGGCCGGGCGGTCGCCCGGGATGCGGTGGCGCACGTCGAGGACCAGCTTGCGCAGGTCGTCGGCGCCCGTGCCGTCCGGCACCTGTCCGGTGACCAGAGCGACGCCCCGTACGTCCTTGGCCTGGTCGACGAGACCGGCGGCGGCCTGCAGGACCTTCTCCGCGCGGAACTTCTCGATCTCCTTCTCGGCGTCCTTGAGCTTGCCGAGCATGGCGGAGACCTTCTCGGGCAGCTCCTCGGAACGGCCCTTGACCAGCTCCTGGAGCTGGGCGACGACCGTGTGCTCCTTGGCGAGGAAGTTGTACGCGTCGACGCCGACGAGGGCCTCGATGCGGCGTACGCCGGAGCCGATGGACGACTCGCCGAGCAGCTTCACCAGGCCAAGCTGGGCGGTGTTGTGCACGTGCGTGCCGCCGCACAGCTCCTTGGAGAAGTCGCCGATGGTGACCACGCGCACGCGCTCGCCGTACTTCTCGCCGAACTCGGCGATGGCGCCCTGCTTCTTGGCCTCGTCGATCGACATGACCTCGGCCTGCACGTCGAGTTCGTGTGCGAGCACTTCGTTGATCTTCTGCTCGACGTCCGTCATGACGGCCGTGGGCACGGCCGACGGGGAGCCGAAGTCGAAGCGGAAGCGGCCCGGCTGGTTCTCGGAACCGGCCTGGGCGGCCGTCGGGCCCAGCGCGTCGCGCAGCGCCTGGTGCGTGAGGTGCGTGGCGGAGTGGGCGCGGGCGATGGCACGGCGGCGGTGCACGTCGATCGAGGCCCAGACCTGGTCGCCGACGGTGATCTCGCCGACCAGGACGACACCCTTGTGGACGTGCACGCCGGGGACCGGCTTCTGCACGTCACGGATCTCGACGACGGCGCCGCTGTCGAGGCGGATCCGGCCGGAGTCGGCGATCTGGCCGCCGCCCTCGGCGTAGAAAGGGGTGCGGTCGAGGACGACCTCGACCTCGTCGCCCTCGCGGGCGGCGGGGGACGAGACGCCGTTGACCAGGAGGCCGACGATCACGGCCTCGTTCTCGGTGAGGGTGTAGCCGGTGAAGTCCGTGGCGCCGGAGGCGTCGGCGATCTCGCGGTAGGCGTGCAGATCGGCGTGGCCGGTCTTCTTGGCCTGCGCGTCGGCCTTGGCGCGCTCCCGCTGCTCCTTCATCAGGCGCCGGAAGCCGTCCTCGTCCACGGTCAGGCCCTGTTCGGCGGCCATCTCCAGGGTGAGGTCGATCGGGAAGCCCCACGTGTCGTGCAGCAGGAACGCCTTGTCGCCGGAGAGGACCTGGCCGCCGGCGGCCTTGGTCTCGGTGACGGCGGTGTCGAGGATGTTCGTGCCGCCCTTGAGGGCCTTGAGGAAGGCGGCCTCTTCGGCGAGGGCGACGGTCTCGATGCGCTTGCGGTCGGTCTGCAGCTCGGGGTACTGCTCGCCCATCGACTTGATGACCGTGTCGACGAGCTCGTGCACGACCGGGCCCGTGGCGCCCATCAGACGCATGTTGCGGATGGCGCGGCGCATGATGCGGCGCAGTACGTAGCCACGGCCTTCGTTGCCGGGCGTGACGCCGTCGCCGATGAGCATCACGGAGGTGCGCATGTGGTCGGCGACCACGCGCAGGGAGACGTCCGAGCCCTGCTCGGCGCCGTAGCGCACGCCGGTCAGCTCGGTGGCCTTGTCCATGACGACGCGCAGGGTGTCGGTCTCGTACATGTTCTGTACGCCCTGCAGGATCATGGCGAGGCGCTCGAGACCGAGGCCGGTGTCGATGTTCTTGCTGGGCAGCTCGCCGAGGATCTCGAAGTCCTCCTTCGAGGTGCCCTCGCCGCGCTCGTACTGCATGAAGACCAGGTTCCAGATCTCCACGTACCGCTCGTCGTTGACGGCGGGGCCGCCCTCGACGCCGAACTCGGGGCCGCGGTCGTAGTTGATCTCGGAGCAGGGGCCGCAGGGTCCGGGGACGCCCATGGACCAGTAGTTGTCCTTCTTGCCCAGGCGCTGGATGCGCTCGGCGGGGACGCCCACCTTCTCGCGCCAGATGGTCTCGGCCTCGTCGTCGTCGAGGTAGACCGTCACCCACAGGCGCTCGGGGTCGAGGCCGTAGCCACCGTCCGCCACGGAGCTGGTGAGCAGCTCCCAGGCGTAGGTGATGGCGCCTTCCTTGAAGTAGTCACCGAAGGAGAAGTTGCCGCACATCTGGAAGAACGTGCCGTGGCGCGTGGTCTTGCCGACCTCTTCGATGTCGGGCGTACGCACGCACTTCTGCACGCTCGTGGCGCGCGAGAACTGCGGCTTGACCTCACCCAGGAAGTAGGGCTTGAAGGGCACCATGCCCGCGGGGACGAGGAGCAGAGTCGGGTCGTCCGCGATGAGCGACGCCGAAGGGACGACGGTGTGCCCGCGCTCCTCGAAGAAGCTCAGCCAGCGGCGGCGAATCTCGGCCGACTCCATCAGTGGTCCTCATTCCGGTTGTACGAGTACTTCGACTTCGAGAGGTACTTGCCCTGCTTGTTCTTGTCGGTCTTGCTGGTCTTGCCGTTCTCGATGGCCACGACCACTCGGCGCTGCCCGGGAAGTTCGGGGTCGACCGGGGCTTCGAGGCCCAGGGCCTCGCCCAGTTCGGCCTCGCGCTGGGCCATGCCGTCGCGGACGTCGAGAGCGAAGTCCTTGAGCTTGTGACCCGCCTCGACCGCCTTGTTCGCGGCCTGCGCCGCGAGGCTCTCGGGGGTCAGTTGTTTGATCTTGCGGTTGACCTTGGTGGTGGCCCACACACCGGCAGCCGCGCCCGCGGTGAACCAGAACGTACGGCGGAACATCGCTGCGTCAGTCCTTCTTCCGCTTGCCCCGCCGCCGCGCGGAGGGGACGGTGCGCCCCACGATCACGGTACGTCGGGCGGGTGCCGGGGGCACATTGGTTGATTCGGGTCCTGCCTTGCGGCCCAGGGCCCTGCGTACGCCGTAGCCGAACGCCGCGACCTTGACGAGGGGCCCGCCGAAGGTGGAGGCCACGGTCGTGGACAGCGCCGACGCGTTCGACGTGACCTCCTGGACGTCCGAGGCGATGGCGTCGACCCGCTCGATCTGGGTCTGCGCGGAGCGCACCGCGGTGGAGGCGTCCGCCAGGAGCGGGACGGCCTGCTCGGTCACTTCCGCGACGAGCTTGGTGGTCGCCCTGAGCGTCTGCGCCAGTCTCACAAGGACCACGGCCAGGAAGGAGACCAGGATCGCCCAGAAGACGGCCACCAGGATCCCGGCCACCTCGCCACCCGACACTGCGCACCGCTCCTTGAATATCGACCCTGAACATCGGTCCTGAACATCGAAAAGTCGTCCCCCGACCCTATCGCGCCGGGGCCGAGGCTCCGCACCGCATTACCGTGTACCGGCAAGGGAGTTCGGCGAACTGATTGTACGGACTGCTTACGGATGAGTACGCTCCGTATCTCATGCGACGCGATCAGCGCACGGGCGACCACCGGCACGGCCCCTCCGTACAGCCGCCGAGGCCCGGCAACCTCCCCCTGGAACTCAACGCCTTCGTGGGACGCACGGACGAACTCGCCTGCCTCGCCGCCGCGTTGGAGGCCGGACGCCTGGTCACGGTGACCGGCGTCGGCGGCGTCGGGAAGTCGCGCCTGGCCGTGCGGGCCGCCGCCGGCGCCGGGCCGCGGGACGGCGCCTGGCTGGTGGAGCTCTCGGCGGTGCGCGACCCGGATCTGGTGGAGCACGCGGTCGCGGACGCGCTGTGCCTGACGGACCACACGCACCGCACGCCGCGCAAGGTGCTGCTCGACCACCTCGCGGAGCGGGAAGTCCTCCTTGTCGTCGACGGGTTCGAGCACCTGGTGGAGGCCTGTGCCTCGCTGGTGGGGGAGCTGCTGCACCGCTCCCCCGGCCTGCGGGTGCTCGCGGTGGGGCGCAGGCCGCTGGAGACCGGGGGCGAGCGGATCTTCCCGCTCGCGCCGCTGCCCACACCGGACGCGTCCGCGCTCTTCGCCGACCGCGCGGCGGCGGGTCTGCCTGGGTTCGTCCTGGACGTGGAGAACGAAGCCGACGTGGCGGAGCTGTGCCGCCGCCTGGACGGGATTCCGCTGGCCGTGGAGCTGGCGGCGGGGCGGCTGCGGGCGCTCTCGCCCGCCCAGTTGCTGTGCCGGCTCGACGACCGGTTCGCGCTGCTCACCGGGGTCCGGCGCGACGCGCCGCCGCGGCATCAGACCCTGCGTACGGCCATCGGCTGGAGCCATGAGCTGTGCACGGCGGGCGAGCGCCTGCTGTGGTCGCGGCTCTCGGTGTTCTGCGGGCCATTCGACCTGGAGGCGGCCGAGTACATCTGCAGCGGGGACGGCCTGCACGCCGACGACGTCCTGGACGTGCTCGGCGAACTGCTCGCGCAGTCCGTCGTGACCCGCGAGGAAGGACCGACGGGCGTGCGCTACCGCATGCTCGACACGGTCCGTGCGTACGGCGCCGACTGGCTGGAGGCGTCCGGCGACGCCGCGCGGATGCGGCGCAGGCACCGCGACTGGTACATGGGCCTTGCCACCTGGTGCGAGCTGGACTGGTTCTCGCCGCGCCAGGAGCGGGTCGCCGAGCTCGTCGACTGCGAACTGCCCAATCTGCGCGGCGCCCTCGAGTACTGCCTGACGGAGCCGGACGAGACGCATCTGGGCCAGTATCTGGCGGGCAGCCTGTGGTTCTACTGGGTGGGCTGCGGGCGGCTCGCGGAGGGTCGGCACTGGCTCGACCGCGCGCTCGAACTGGACGGCGGCCACGACGACTCACGCCTCAAGGCGCTGTGGGTGCTCGGCTATGTCGCGGTCCTCCAGGGCGACACGGTCGCCGCGCTCGCGGCGCTGCAGGAGTGCAAGGACGAGGCGGAACGCACCGGCAGCGCCATCGCGACCGCGTACGCGGTGCACCGCATCGGCTGCCTCGCGCTCCTCGCCGACGACATGGAGCGTGCCGAAACCTTGCTGCGCTCGGCCCTCGAGCAGTACCGCGAGATCGGCGAGCTCAACAGCAACGTCCTGATGGGCCAGGTCGAGCTGGCGATGGCTCTCGCCTTCCGCGGCGAGCTCGCCGACGCGGTGGAGCTCTGCGAGGACGTACGCCAGGTCTGCGAGGACCACGGCGAGCGCTGGACCCTCGCGTACGCCCTCTATGTCCTGGGCTTCGCCGCCTGGACGCGCGGGGAGACGGCGACGGCGCGTGAGCTGGTCATGCGGTGCCTGGCCCTGGACCACGCCTTCAACGATCTGCTCGGCACGGTGCTCGCGATCGAGCTGCTCGCCCTGTTCACCGCGGTGGAGGGCGATCCGGCCGAGGCCGCGGTCCTCCAGGGCGCCGCGTCCCGCATCTGGCCGTCGGTGGGCCTTCCGCTGTTCGGCTCCGGGAACTTCGGCGGGCCGCACGAACTGTGCGAGGCGCGGGCCCGCGAGCAGCTGGGCGACGCGCGCTACGAGGAGTGCGTGGCCGCCGGGACCCGTCTCGCCCCGGACGCCGCGGTCTCCCGGGCCCTGGGCACGGGCCCCGAGAACCCCGAGAACAACGCGAAAACCCGCCGCCCGCCCCACCACGAGGGCAGGGCGGGCGACGGGCTGAAGCAGGGAGAGCTACGTCCGGGTCAGCGGGCGTAGTACTCGACGACGAGCTGCTCGTCGCAGATCACGGGGATCTCCTTGCGGTTCGGGTCACGGTCCAGACGGAAGGCCAGGGCCTTCAGGTTCACCTGGAGGTAACGCGGGATCTCGCCGTCGGGGGCGAAGCCGCCCTCACGCGAGACCACGAACAGCGGCTTCTCACGGCTGCGCTCGCGGACCATCACGACGTCGTCGGGACGGACGCGGAACGACGGCTTGTCGACCTTGCCGCCGTTGACCTCGATGTGGCCGTGGCTGACCATCTGACGGGCCTGGTAGATCGTGCGGGCGATGCCCGAACGAAGGATCAGGGCGTCGAGACGGCGCTCGAGCTCGATGACCAGGGCCTCGCCGGTCTTGCCTTCGGCCTTCTTGGCGCGGTCGTAGGCACGGGCCATCTGCTTCTCGCTGATGTCGTACTGCGCGCGCAGACGCTGCTTCTCGAGCAGACGGACCTTGTAGTCCGAGTTCTGCTTACGGCCACGGCCGTGCTCGCCCGGCGGGTAGGGGCGGGCCTCGAAGTACTTGACGGCCTTCGGGGTCAGCGCGATGCCGAGGGCACGCGACTTCTTGACCTTGGGGCGGGACTGGTTCGGCATGAACCAACCTCTCTGTTCCATGTGAAATCGGCTTCACCAGGGTTAGGGGAGGTCGCAATCCGCAGCCTGGGAAACCCATCGGATCCGGTGGTGCTGGATCCGGCGGGCAGCCGCTCCCTGGTCTGGGCACATACGTGCAGCACGCGAGTGGCCCACCGACCGCTTCCCGGAGTACGAGATGGTGGTGGGCTGCCCGCGACACCTTCGACGGTGCGCGACGCTCCTGGAGGTCCCTGGACGGTGAGGTCCGGGGCTCCGGCTGGATGTCCCGTTCTGGTGGTGTCCGGTAAGAAACCGGACACGGGACGCAGCACTTCGGGCAAGTGTACCGGGTGACAGGGGGTGCCTCAGCCGCAGGCGGCGAGCAGCTCCTGGAGGGCCAGTTTCTCGGGCGCGGTGACCGTGAGCCCGTACTTGGCCTTGATCCCGGTCCAGCGGCGGCCGTACTCGCACCAGTATTCCTCGCGCGGGGGTTTCCACTTGTCGGGGGTCTGGCTGCTCTTCGTGTAGTTGGTGTCCTTGTCGGTGGCGAGCAGGACGTCCAGGTCGTTGGCGTACGTCAGGCGCCGCTCGGCGGTCCAGGCCCAGGCTCCGGCCCGCCAGGCCGCGCCGAGCGCGACGACGTGGTCGGTCTGGATCCGCGAGGCGCGGCGGTAGGAGTAGGGCAGTTCCTTGCCGGTGTACGGGTCGTGCAGGACGCCGGAGAGCACGACGCAGGGGTTGCGGTCGCCCTCGCGCAGGTTGTTCAGGTCGCGCCGCAGGACGTCGTCGCGGGTGTCGCAGCCGTTGCGGCCGCCGGGGGCGTCGGTGTCGTCGGACCAGCCGACGCCGAACGCGGAGCGCTGGTACGTCTGCCAGTTCTTGCCCCGGGCGACCGTGAGGGCGGCGAGCTGGTCGCGGGCCTGCCCCGCGGTCGGCGGGAAGCCGGGGCTGGCGAGGGGTACCGCCGGAGAGGGCCTGGCGGTGGGTGTCGCGGAGCCGGTGGCGTGGCGGGACGCGGCACGCTCCAGCTGCGGCGGCGCGCAGGCCGTGGCGAGGGCGGCGACGACAAGCAGGGTCGCCCCCGCGCGCGGCCCGGCTGCTGTGCCCATGGCGCCGAGCGTAGGCGCGAGCGCCGGGGCCCGCCCGCCGGGCCGTGCGGTTACTCGCCCTTGAGGCGCTCGCGCACGCGCTCGACCACGTCCGCGTACCGCGCCTCGGCTCCATAGCGCGTGGGTTGGTAGTACCGCTTGGCGGCCACCGCGTCCGGTGCGTACTGCTGGGCCGCGATCGCGCCCGGCACGTCGTGCGGATACACGTAGCCCTGGGCGTGGCCGAGCTTGGCCGCTCCCTTGTAGTGCCCGTCGCGCAGGTGGGGCGGGACGGGGCCGGCGAGGCCCGCGCGGACGTCGGCCTGGGCGGACTGGATGGCGATGGTCGCGGCGTTCGACTTCGGGGCCAGGGCGAGGGCGATCGTCGCGTGGCTGAGGGTGAGCGCGGCCTCCGGGAAGCCGATCATGGCGACGGCCTGGGCAGCGGCGACCGCCGTGGGCAGCGCGGTGGGGTCGGCGAGGCCGATGTCCTCGCTCGCGGAGATCATCAGGCGCCGCGCGATGAAGCGCGGGTCCTCGCCCGCCTCGATCATGCGGGCCAGATAGTGCAGGGCCGCGTCCACGTCCGAGCCGCGGATGGACTTGATCAGGGCGCTCGCGACGTCGTAGTGCTGGTCGCCGTCCCGGTCGTACTTCACGGCCGCGCGGTCGACCGACTCCTCCAGGCTCTGGAGGGTGATCTCCTTCTCCCCCTTGGCGAGGGCCGAGCCCGCGCCGGCCTCCAGGGCGGTGAGCGCGCGCCGGGCGTCGCCTCCCGAGATGCGCAGGAGATGCGCCTCGGTGTCCTCGGGCAGCTCCACCGCGCCCCCAAGACCCCGCTCCTCGGTGAGCGCCCGGCGCAGCAGGCCGCGCAGGTCGTCGTCCGTGAGCGGTTCGAGCGTGAGGAGGAGGGAGCGGGACAGGAGCGGGGAGATGATCGAGAAGTACGGGTTCTCGGTCGTCGCCGCGATCAGCGTCACCCAGCGGTTCTCGACGGCCGGAAGCAGGGAGTCCTGCTGGGCCTTGCTGAAGCGGTGGATCTCGTCCAGGAAGAGGACGGTCTCCTTGCCGTGGCCGCCCATCGCGCGCCGGGCGCCCTCGATGACGGCGCGGACTTCCTTCACACCGGCGGTGATCGCGGAGAGCTCCACGAAGCGCTTGTTCGTAGCCTTCGAGACCACGTACGCAAGGGTTGTCTTGCCGATGCCCGGCGGCCCCCAGAGGAACACCGACGACGGTCCCGCCGGTCCTCCCCCGCCCTCGCCGACCAGCCTGCGCAAGGGCGAGCCCTGCTTCAGCAGATGCTGCTGGCCGACGACTTCTTCGAGGGTGCGCGGGCGCATCCGGACGGCCAGGGGACTCGTCGACGGGTCCTTCTCCTGGCGGTCCTCGGCAGCTGCGGTAAACAGGTCGGGCTCCACGTTCGGAACCCTACGTCAGCCCACTGACAACGCCCTCGGCGCTGTCAGCTGGTCCAGAACTCCCACCAGCGCGTGAGGATCAGCATGCCGATGATGCCGACGTGCAGCACCGGAAGCACCCAGGTGAACTCGCCGAAG
>NZ_JBITWR010000019.1:58804-171390 GCF_044544025.1 Streptomyces sp. NPDC055243 | reverse complement strand
TGTGCGGGGGCGCCCGGCGCGTTCTGGGGGTGTGGCGCGGCGGTGGGCGGTTGTCGGGGGGTGGGGGGGTCCGCGGTCGGGCGCGCGGGGGGGGGCCCCCCCCCGGGGGGGGGGGGGGCCCCCCGACTGCTTACGACCCGTTACTGCGGGTCCGGACCCTTGGCCACCGGGCGGGACTCGTCGGAGGACCACTCCGACCACGAGCCGACGTACAGCGACGCGGGGATGCCGGCCACCGCGAGGGCGAGCACCTCATGGGCGCCGGACACACCGGAGCCGCAGTAGACGCCGACCTCGGAAGTGCCGGACGCGCCCAGGGAGTTGAAGCGGGCCGCGAGGTCGGCGGCCGGCCGGAAAGTACCGTCGTCCGTCACGTTCTCCGTGGTCGGCGCGGAGACCGCTCCCGGGATGTGGCCGCCGACGCGGTCGATCGGCTCGACGTCACCGCGGTAGCGCTCGGGCGCGCGGGCGTCCAGGAGCAGTCCGGAGCGGGCCAGCGCCGCCGCCGCGTCGGCGTCCAGGACGTCCGTGGTGTTCGTCTCGGGGACGAACGAACCCGCGGCCCGAGGGCGCTCGTCCCCCGCCTCCAGCGGACCGCTCCACGCCGCGAGGCCGCCGTCGAGCACGCGCACCGAGGGGTGCCCCGTCCAGCGCAGCAGCCACCAGGCGCGCGCGGCGGCCCAGCCCTGCCCTCCGTCGTACACGACCACGTCCCGGTCCGCCGAGACCCCGGCCGCCCGCATCACCGCTCCGAAGTGCTCCACGTCCGGCAGCGGGTGCCGCCCCGCCGCGCCCGCCGGGCCCGCGAGGTCGGCGTCCAGGTCGACGAAGACCGCCCCGGGGATGTGGCCCTTCTCGTACTCGGCCCGCCCGTCGAAGGCGGGGGCGCCCGCCGCCTTGGCGGTGCTCAGCTGCCAGCGGATGTCCAGGAGCACCGGCGGGTTCTCGCCCGCCGAGTCGCTCGCGAGTTCGGATGCGGAGATGATGACATTCATGGGCCCCATCCTTGCGCACGGGGTGGCCGCATCGGTCAGGTACGGCTACCCTGCCGCCGGACGACCGCTGAACACGCGGCGTACAGAACCGGGCACGCCGTGTACTGCTGAACGACACCACTGAGCAACCGCGCGTCTACGGATGAGATACGTCGAACCGGGCATCCTCTGGGCGGAGCCGGGCAAGCGGCGCGGCCGGGGCGCGCGGCGCCCGAGGTGGTGCGAGCATCTGCACGGGCGGGCAAACGCGCGCGCGGCATAGGTACGTGCGTTCGAAAGCAGAAGCCGAGCGGCCACCACGACGGGCCGAGGAGAGAGTGACGATGACGGAGGCACGGGGGTCGACGGGCAGGCATGACGGCTTGGGGGCCGTCCGCCGCGCGCCCGGCACACCCACCTGGGTGAGCCTGATGGCGCATGGCCTGGCCGCGACCCAGGAGTTCTACGGAGCGTTGTTCGGCTGGGAGTTCCGGCCTGGCCCGGAGCAGCTGGGGCCCTACGTCCGGGCGCTGCTCGACGGCCACGAGGTCGCCGGGATCGGCCAGCTGCCGCCCGACCACCATCTGCCGATCGCCTGGACGCCGTACCTGGCGTCGGACGACGTGGACGCGACCGCCGAGGCCGTGCGGCACTGCTGCGGCACGATCGGCGTCGGCCCGCTGGACGCGGGCGCGGCCGGGCGGATGGCCATCGCGGTGGACCCCGCGGGCGCGGTGTTCGGGATCTGGCAGGCGGCGGAGCACCTGGGCGGCGCGATGGTCGGGGAGCCCGGCACGCCCGCCTGGAACGAGCTGGTGACGCCGGAGACGGCGGGCGTCACCAAGTTCTACCAAGCGGTCTTCGGCTACACCGAAGAGGCGGTCGTCTCGGCCGACTTCGACTACGTGACGCTCCAGGTCGAGGGGCGGCCGGTGGCCTCGGTGCACGGCGTGGGCCAGGCCCTGCCGCGGGACCGGGGCTCGCACTGGATGACGTACTTCGAGGTCGCCGACGTGGACGAGTCGGTGGAGCGGGTCGTCGAACTCGGCGGCCACGTCGTCAAGCCCGCCCGTGCGGGCACCCATGGGCGGGTGGCCACGGTCGCCGACCCGGAGGGCGCCGTCTTCACGCTCGTGCGGTCGGAGGGCTGACTCAGGCGCGGGCGGACGTGTCGACCGGCAGCACGTCGGGCGACAGGGCGCCCGCGCGCGAGGTCGCCGCCGTCATCCGGCGCCTGTGGTGACGGCGGCACAGCACCTCGTAACCCACCTCGTCCGCCGCGTGGTTGACGTCGCCGATGACGACCTGCGCGCCCTCGACGACCATCGCACCGCCTATGGTGCGGGCGTTGTGGGTGGCACGGGCGCCGCACCAGCACAGCGCCTCTACCTGCAACACCTCGACGCGGTCGGCGAGTTCGACCAGGCGCTGCGAGCCCGGGAAGAGCTTGGAGCGGAAGTCCGTGGTGATGCCGAAGGCGAAGACGTCCAGGCTCAGGTCGTCGACGACGCGGGCCAGCTGGTCGATCTGCCCGGGGGCGAGGAACTGCGCCTCGTCCGCGATCACGTAGTCCGCGCGGCCGCCCTGCGAGAGGTGGTCGACGAGATGGGCGTAGAAGTCGAAGCCGTCCGCGGCCTCGATGGCGTCCGTGACGAGCCCCAGCCGCGAGGAGAGCTTGCCCTCGCCGGCACGGTCGTCACGGGTGTAGATCATCCCCTTCAGGCCGCGGGCCGAGCGGTTGTGCTCGATCTGCAGAGCCAGGGTGCTCTTTCCGCAGTCCATCGTTCCGGAGAAGAACACCAGCTCGGGCATGGGGAGTTGAGCCTTTCGGGGCGTACGGGGGCGGTGCGGGTCGGCGGTCTGGTCAGGAGCGTACTTCGATGAGCGGCACCAGCTGCTCGACGGCGGTCATGGAGCCGTGCATGCCGACCAGGGCCGACTCCTTCGGCTCCTTCTCGGTGGCGATGATCGCCACGTCGTCGTGGGCCGCGGCGATGACGTCGCCGATGCGCCGGTACACGCGCTCGTCGACGGCGCCGGGCGGGCCGAACCAGCCCGCGCCGATCGCCTCGTCCCGGCTCGCCACCCAGAACTGCTCGCCGAGCACCTCGCGCCAGACGGTCAGGACGTCGTTCTCGGCGCCCGGCACCGCGTACACATGGCGGGCACGGCCCTCGCCGCCGAGGAGGGCGACGCCCGCGCGCAGCTCCCAGTCCTCGTCGAAGTCGATGCGCGACTGCTCGTCGAAGGGGATGTCGAGCATGCCGTGGTCGGCCGTGACGTACAGGGCGCTGCGCGGCGGGAGCTGCTCGGCCAGGCGCTGGACCAGACGGTCGACGTACATGAGCTGGCCGCGCCAGGCGTCGGAGTCGACGCCGAAGCGGTGGCCCTTGCCGTCCACCTCCGCGTAGTACGTGTAGACCAGCGACCGGTCTCCCGCGCCCAGTTGCTCCGCCGCGAGATCCATGCGGTCCTCGCCGGAGAGCTTGCCGCGGAAGCTGCCGCCACTCAGCGCGATCTTGGTGAGCGGGGTGTTCTCGAAGGTCGGGGACGACACCTGGGCGGTGTGTACGCCCGCCGCGTGGGCCTGCTGGAAGACGGTGGGGTACGGCTGCCACTTGCGCGGGTCCGTCCACGGGTTCCAGCGGAGCTGGTTCATCAGCGCGCCGGTGGCGGGATTGCGGACGGTGTAGCCGGGCAGGCCGTGCGACGCGGGCGGCAGGCCCGTGCCGACCGAGGCCAGGGAGGTCGCCGTGGTGGCGGGGAAGCCCGCGGTGATCGGACGTCCCGTACCGCCGCGCGAGGAGCTGATGAGCGAGGTCAGGAAGGGCGCCTCGGCCGGATGGGCGCGCAGCTGCTCCCAGCCGAGGCCGTCGATCAGGAAGACGCAGTTCCGGTCGGCCGGGGCGAGTTCCTGGATGACGGGCGCGAAGCCCTCGACACCCTGGTGGGAGACGAGCGTGGGCAGCAGGTCGGCGAGCGAGCCCGCGCCGTACTCGGGCAGGGGCGCGGAGTCGAGGGAGAGCGGCTCTACGTCGTCCCAGGCGGGCAGGGACATCAGCGGGCGGTCTCCGCGGTCGCCTCGGACAGCGCCTGCGCGAAGGCCAGGGTCTGGCGCACGGCGTCCGGTCCGTCCCCCGCCTCGCTGACGCGCAGGCTGAGGTCGTCGGCGGTGGAGCTGCCGGTGTACCCGTGGTCCGCCTCGCAGTTGGGGTCGCCGCAGGCGGCGGGCTCCAGGTCGATGCGTGCCACGGCGCCCCAGCCGATGGTCAGGACGACCTCGCGGGGCAGCGAGCCCGGGACGTACTTCTCCGGGTTGGCCACGACGCGGCTGACCACGACCGATGAGATCCGGCCGATCTTCACGGACTCCGTGGAGGTCGTCGCGTACGGCGTCGGGGACGTGCTGTCCGCCGCCTGCTCGTCCGTGTGGCTGACGATGAAGCGGGTGCCGGTCAGGACGAGGACCGTCACATGCCGGCGCACTTCGTTCGCGTCGAACGTGGTCTCCTGGTGGACCAGGTACGACCCGATGGGATCGCCGCCGATCGCGGCCTCCACCGCCTCGGCCACGAGGGCCGGGTAGTAGCCGCTGCGCTCGATCGCCGCGCGCAGCCCCTGGGTCGTCGTACCGGTCTTTGCCATGCCGTCCATCCTACGACCCGGCGGAGGGCGCACGGTGCCCCACTGGCCGCCTCAGTACCCGGGCAGGGCCCGCGGGCCGAGGTCGCTGCGGGCCGGCGGGGGCGCGAGCCGTACGGAGGCACCGAGCACGGAGAGGCCCCGCTGGGCGACGACCACGGGCTCCAGGGACACCGCGACGACCTCCGGGTGATCGTCCACGAGGCGCGAGACCCGCTGGAGCAGCTCTTCCAGGGCCGGGGTGTCCACGGGCGCCGAGCCGCGCCAGCCGAAGAGGAGCGGGGCGGTCCGGATGGATCTGACCAGGGAACCCGCGTCGCGTTCGGTGACCGGGATCAGCCGGTGCCCGGTGTCGCCGAGCAGTTCGGACGCGGCGCCCGCGAGCCCGAAGGAGAGCACCGCTCCGGCCGCCGGGTCGATGACCGCGCGCACGACGGTGTCGACGCCGCGGGGCGCCATCGCCTGCACGACGGGCCGCAGCTCGGCGGGCTTGCCGAAGGCCTCGGTCAATTCGGCGTACGCGCGGCGCAATTGCTCCTCGTCCGCCAGGTCGAGCCGGACACCGCCGAGGTCGGCGCGGTGGCGCAGGTGCGGGGCCGTGGTCTTGAGGGCCACGGGGTAGCCCAGCGCACGGGCGGCCGCCACGGCCGCGTCCGGGTCGGGCGCGGGCAGGGCGTCGCGTACGTCGATGCCGTACCGCCCGAGCAGTTCGCGGGCGTCGTCCTGGCCGAGGGTGGCGCCGCGCGGGTCGCCCTGCTCGGCGAGGAGCTCGCCGATCCGCCGGGCGGCTCCGCTCTCGTCGATGTCCTCGTACTCGTGAACCTTGCCGGGCTCCTTGGCCTCGCGCCGCCACTGGGCGTACTTCACGGCTTCGGCGAGCGCCCGGACGGCACGCTCGGCGGCGGGGTAGGCGGGGATGCGGTAGGGCTGCGCGGGGTCCGAGGACGGTGTCGCCGGCGCCGGTGCCGTCGCCGTCGCCGTGGGCAGGCGTTCCGCGGGGCGGGAGTGGCCCTCACTGCCGGGTGCGGGTGCGGCGGCGTCGGGGCGGGTCCGCGTGGCGGCGGCCAACGCTTCGGCGAGGCCGCCGAGTTCCACGTGGACCACGGCCACGGGCTTCGCGGGGCACCCCGCGGCGGCGGCGTGCAGCTCACCGGCCAGCGTCTCGGGGGACGCCGTGGTGCCGTCCTCCCCCACCCAGGGGATGGCGGTGACGATCACGGCGTCACAGGAGTCGTCCGACAGGGCGTCGGCGAGCGCCGCGCGGAAGTCCGCGGGGGTCGCCCCCGTGGTCAGATCCCGCGGCGGCATCGGCCGGAGCCCGTCGGCGACACACGCGTCGTACGTCAGAAGCCCGAGCGACTCGGAGTTGCCGAGGATGGCGACCCGGGGCCCGGAGGGCAACGGCTGCCCGGCGAGCAGCAGCCCCGCATCCACCATCTCGGTGACGGTGTCGACCCGGACGACGCCCGCCTGGCGCAGCAGCGCCGACACCGTGGCGTGCGGAAGCCGCGTGGCCTGCACCGCGTGCCCCGTGGGCGCGATCCCGCTGTGCCGCGCCCCCTGCACCACGACCAGCGGCTTCGCCGTCGCCGCGCGCCGGGCGAGCCGCGTGAACTTGCGCGGGTTGCCGATGGACTCCAGGTACATCAGGGCGACGTCGGTGTCCGGGTCCTCGTACCAGTACTGGAGCACGTCGTTGCCGGACACGTCCGCGCGGTTGCCCGCGCTCACGAAGGTCGAAAGGCCTGCACCGCGCCGGTGCAGCCCGGAGAGCAGCGCGATGCCGATCGCGCCGGACTGGGTGAAGAGGCCGATCCTGCCGCGCTCGGGGGGATGCGGGGCCAGCGACGCGTTGAGCCGTACGTCCGGCGACGTGTTGATGACCCCGAAGGCGTTCGGGCCGAGGATCCGCGTGCCGTACGACCGCGCCTGGCGCACCAGTTCGCGCTGGCGCTCACGGCCCTCGGGACCGCTCTCCGCGTACCCGGCGGAGATCACGACGAGCCCGAGCACCCCGCGCTCCCCGCACTCCGCGACGGCCTGCGGCACCCGCTCGGCGGGCACGGTGACGACGGCGAGCTCGACGGGCTCGTCGATGTCCCGCACGGAGCGGTACGCGGGCACCCCGTCGACCTCGGCGCCCTTCCCCCCGGCGGCCTGCTCCCTCTCGTCGAACGCGCTGTTCACCGCGTACAGGCGTCCCGTGAAGCCCGCCTCGCGCAGATTCCGCAGCACGCTGCGCCCCACGCCGCCCGGCGTGCGCCCGACGCCGATCACGGCGACCGACTTCGGTGTGAGGAGGCGCTGGACCGACCGCGCCTCGGCGCGCTGCTCACGGGCCCGCATCACGGCGAGCGAACGGTCGGTGGGCTCCAGATCGAATTCGAGGCGGACGACGCCGTCCTCGAAGCTGCGCTGCTGCTGGTAGCCCGCATCCGTGAACACCTTGATCATCTTGGTGTTGGCGGGCAGCACCTCGGCGACGAACCGCCGGATGCCGCGCTCCCTGGCGACGGCGGCGATGTGTTCGAGAAGCGTGGAGGCGACGCCCCTGCCCTGGTGGGCGTCCTGCACGAGGAAGGCGACCTCGGCCTCGTCGGCGGGCGCGCTGGCGGACATACCGCGCGAGTCGATGCGGTCGAAGCGCACGGTGGCGATGAACTCGCCGCCCACGGTGGCCGCCAGACCCACCCGGTCCACCTGGTCGTGATGGGTGAAGCGGTGCACGTCCTTGGCGGACAGGCGGGGGTAGGGGGCGAAGAAGCGGTAGTACTTCGACTCGTCCGACACCTGCTCGTAGAAGCTGACCAGGCGCTCCGCGTCCTCGGCCGTGATCGGCCTGATCCGGGCGGTGCCTCCGTCACGCAGCACGACGTCGGCTTCCCAGTGGGAGGGGTATGCGTGCCGGTCCGACGGGGTCTGCATGGGGCCAGGGTACGGGTCGCGAAGGCGCCTTGGCCGGGGCACGCTAGGAGTCGTCGACGGCCGGGACACGGGACCACGTGGTGGAAGGACGTACGGTCTTCGGAGTACGGGCCGGTCGTCGGCCGGGTGCGGACAGATGTCCGGCGGAGCACCCGTGACGGCATGAGACACTGGTCTAGACAAGTGTGAGACACCTGGAAGGGCAGCAACACATGGCTGAGCGCCGCGTCAACGTCGGCTGGGCCGAGGGCCTTCACGCCCGACCCGCCTCCATCTTCGTCCGCGCGGCCACCGCCGCCGGCGTCCCCGTGACGATCGCCAAGGCTGACGGCAACCCCGTGAACGCCGCCTCCATGCTCGCGGTGCTCGGTCTGGGCGCGCAGGGCGGCGAGGAGATCGTGCTCGCCTCCGACGCCGAGGGCGCGGACGCCGCTCTCGACCGTCTGGCGAAGCTGGTCGCGGACGGCCTCGAGGAACTCCCCGAGACCGTCTAGTACGGACTGGTACTCATACGCCGAAGGGCCCGCCCGAAATAGGGGCGGGCCCTTCGGCGTTTCCGCGTCCGCTTACTGAATATCGACACCGGACGCAGCATCGGAACGCAGACTTCGGACGCTGAATTCACTGAATTTGGGCAGCAGAAGTAATCCCCACCGAATAGCACTTCTTTGTATACGGCGCCTCTGTTAATGCCGGAGGCCCACCGTGTTTACGGCATGTTGCGAATCCCTCACACGATCACGGTCGCGGCCGCGGCCCCGCTCTCCGCGAGCGGGAAGCGCGGGGAAACGCAGTCGGTGCGCCCCCGTCGCCCGCTCCGTGTGGGCCGCGGTGAGCGACCTGGCCCGCTCCGCGTCGCCGCGCGCGACCGCGTCGACGATCGCGGCGTGCTCCGCCCAGGCCTCCGCGGGCGAGGCCGACGTCTCGACGACGTACATCCAGGCGATCTTGTGCCGGAGCTGGGTGAGCAGCGACGTGAGGCCGGGGCTGCCGGACGACTGGGCGAGCGTCTCGTGGAACCAGCCGCCCAGGGAGCGCAGATCCTCGCTCTGGCCCCGCCTGGAGCGCTCCTGACCGAGCCTGACGAGGCCGCGCAGGACCTTCAGGTGCGCCTCAGTGCGGCGCTGAGCGGCACGGGCGGCGCCCAGCGGCTCCAGGAGCAAGCGGATCTCCAGGAGGTCGGCCGCCTCCTGCTCGGTGGGCTCCGCGACGCACGCGCCCGCGTGCCGTCGCGTGACGACGAAGCCCTCGGCCTCCAGGGTGCGCAGGGCCTCGCGCACGGGGACGCGGGAGACTCCGTAGCGGCGCGCGAGCAGTTCCTCGGTGAGCCGGCCACCCCGTTCGTAGACACCGGAGACGATGTCGTCCCGGATGGCCGTGCATACCGAGTGCGCCGGAATGCGCATGACCTGACCTCCGCCTTAATCCCCGCGAAACGCGGTCGATCGACGCCTGTTCAGCGACTCTATTGCAGAGCGGCTGAATTTCCGACGGGTGGCCGGAATCCATGGATACTTTTGGCCAAAGGCGATGCGGGAACGGCGAAAGCCCCGGCTCTCCATGAGCCGGGGCTTTCGGTGAATCGGGTGCGCGTCGCGCGAAACGCCTGGGGTCAGACGTTGACGCCGTGCGAGCGGAGGTACGAGACGGGGTCGATGTCCGTGCCGTACTCCTCGCCGGTGCGGGCCTCGAAGTGCAGGTGCGGGCCGCTGGAGTTGCCCGTGGAGCCGGAGAGGCCGATCTGCTGGCCCGGAGTGACCGCCTGGCCGACGGTGACACCGAGGGACGACATGTGGCCGTACTGGGTGTACGTGCCGTCGTTCATCTTGATGACCACGTTGTTGCCGTACGCGCCGCCCCAGCCGGCCTCGACGACGGTGCCGGAGCCGACCGCGTGGACCGAGGTGCCGGACGCGGCGTGGAAGTCGACGCCGGTGTGGCTGCCGGAGGACCACATGGCGCCGCCGGTCTGGTAGCCCGTGGAGATGGACGAGCCGGAGATCGGGGAGACGTAGGTGTTCAGGCGCTTGCGCTCGGCCTCGCGAGCGGCACGCTCCTTGGCCTCGCGCTCCTTCTTGGCCTTGGCCTTCGCCTCGGCCTCCGCCTTGCGCTTGGCCTCCTCGGCCTTCTTCTTGGCGGCCTCTTCGGCCTTCTTGGCGGCTGCGGCGTCGTCGGCGGCCTGCTGCTGGGCGGCGGCCTGCGCGTCGATGCTCTGGGCGAGCGAGTCGCCCACGGAAATCGCCTGGGTGAGGCCGGTGTGCTCAAGAGCCGCGTCGTCGGCGGCGAGCGCCGGAGCGGCCAGGCCTCCGATGACACCGGTGGTGGTGAGCGCGGCGACGCCCGCTACGTTCGCGGTCGTGCGCGTGAGGCGGCTCGGGCGACGGTGCTTCCCGGTGGCACGGGTGAACGCCATGAAGCGGCTGATCCTTTCCTTCCTTCTCGCCTACCGGGTTAGCTGACGGGTTCGGAGCAGGAAGGTCTCCTACGAGTCCCTCGCCTCTCGGCAAGGTTCCCGATTCACCCCAAGGGGACATGTGGGTCCCCGGCTCCCCTGGCTCGCGCCGTACGGGGACTCGGCGATGACTGTCCGGTGCCGCGGGTGCGACGTACTGCATGACGAACAGCCGGACCAGACGCTAAGCGGGGCGTCTTTCAAACGACAAACGGATCAGAGCTTTTGTAGCGCACGCCACAGGTCAGACACGTAACCTCCATACCAATTCGGACATATGGGGACCCCAGGAGCAATTTTCCGCCACTGGGGTCCCCATATGTCCTGACTGTCACTCAGCCCGTGACCACACTCACTTCACCGATGCCGAGCGCCCTGACGGGCTCCTCGATCTGCGCGGCGTCACCGACGAGCACCGTCACGAGCCGGTCCCCGGGGAAGGCGCTCACGACGGCTGCGGTGGCCTCCACGGTGCCGGTGGCGGCCAACTGGCGGTACAGCTGCGCCTGGAAGTCGTCCGGCAGGTGCTGCTCGACCTGGTCGGCCAGGGTGGCCGCGACGGACGCCGCCATCTCGTACTTGAGCGGGGCGACGCCCACCAGGTTCTGCACGGCGACGTCGCGCTCGGCGTCCGTGAGGCCGTCGGCCGCGAGGGTGCGCAGGACCTTCCACAGGTCGTCGAGGGCCGGACCGGTGGACTCGGTGTCCACGGAGCCGCTGATGGCCAGCATGGCGGCGCCCGTGCCGTCCGGAGCGGAACGCAGGACCTGGGCGAACGCCCGTACGCCGTAGGTGTATCCCTTCTCCTCGCGCAGGACGCGGTCCAGGCGCGAGGTGAGGGTGCCGCCCAGGCAGTACGTGCCGAGCACCTGCGCGGGCCACACGCGGTCGTGCCGGTCCGGTCCCACGCGGCCGATGAGCAGCTGCGTCTGGACCGCGCCGGGGCGGTCCACGATGACGACACGCCCGGTGTCGTCCGCGGTCACCGGGGGCACCGGACGCGGCTCGGCCGTGCCGCCCGTCCAGGCGCCGACGGTGTCGGCCAGGACGGCGTCCAGGTCCACGCCGGTCAGGTCGCCCACGACGACGGCGGTCGCCGTGGCGGGACGCACGTGCTTCTCGTAGAAGGTGCGCACCGCAGCCGAGTCGATGGCCGTGACCGTCTCCTCGGTGCCCTGACGGGGGCGCGACATGCGCGAGGTGGCCGGGAACAGCTGCCGGGAGAGCTCCTTGGCGGCGCGGCGCGCCGGGTTGGCGGCCTCGTGCGGGATCTCGTCCAGGCGGTTGCGTACGAGGCGTTCGATCTCGCTGTCCGCGAAGGCGGGGGCGCGCAGGGCGTCGGAGAGCAGGCCGAGCGCCTTGGGGAGGCGGGAGACCGGGACCTCCAGGGAGACGCGGACGCCGGGGTGGTCGGCGTGTGCGTCCATGCTGGCGCCGCAGCGGTCGAGTTCGGCGGCGAAGTCCTCGGCGGAGTGCTTGTCGGTGCCTTCGTTGAAGGCCCTCGCCATGATCGTGGCGACGCCGTCCAGGCCCGCGGGCTCGGCGTCGAGCGGCGCCTCCAGGTGGATCTCCACGGCGACGACCTGCTGGCCGGGGCGGTGGCAGCGCAGCACCGTGAGGCCGTTGTCCAGGGTGGCGCGCTCGGGCGCGGGGAAGGCCCACGGCCGTGCGGTGCCGGCCTGGGGCTGCGGGTGGAACTGCATCGTTGCGGCCTCGGTCACTTCGCCGCCTCCTCTTCTTCGTCCTCGTCGGTGGCTTCGGCGCCCTCGGGGGCGGCGATGGGCTCGTACACGAGCACCGCGCGGTTGTCGGGGCGCAGGCGGGCCGCCGCGGCCGCCTTGACCTCTTCCGCGGTGACGTCGAGGACGCGCCCGACGGCGGTCAGCGCGAGCTGCGGGTCGCCGAACAGGACGGCGTACCGGCACAGTTCGTCCGCGCGTCCCGCCACCGTGGAGAGCCGGTCGAGCCACTCGCGCTCCAGCTGGGCCTGGGCGCGCTCCATCTCCTCGGCGGTGGGGCCCTCTTCCGCGAAGCGGGCGAGCTCCTCGTCGACGGCCGCCTCGATGACGGGCACCTCGACGTCGCCGGACGTCTTCACGTCGAGCCAGCCGAGCGAGGGGGCTCCGGCGAGGCGCAGCAGGCCGAACCCGGCCGCCACGGCGGTGCGGTCGCGGCGCACGAGGCGGTTGTAGAGCCGGGAGGACTCACCGCTGCCGAGGACCGTGAGCGCCAGGTCGGCCGCGTCGCACGCGCGCGTGCCGTCCTCCGGGAGGCGGTAGGAGGCCATCAGGGCGCGGGCCGGTACCTCTTCCTCGACGACCTCGCGCAGCTCCTTGCCGATCGTGTCGGGCAGCGAGCCGTCGCGCGGCGGCTGCTTGCCGTCGTGCGAGGGGATGGACCCGAAGTACTTCTCGACCCAGGCCAGGGTCTCCTGGGGGTCGATGTCGCCGACGACCGACAGGACGGCGTTGTTGGGCGCGTAGTACGTACGGAAGAAGTTCCGCGCGTCCTCCAGCGTCGCCGCGTCCAGGTCGGCCATGGAGCCGATCGGGGTGTGGTGGTAGGGGTGGCCCTCGGGGTACGAGAGGGCGGTCAGCTTCTCGAAGGCCGTGCCGTACGGAACGTTGTCGTAGCGCTGGCGGCGCTCGTTCTTGACGACGTCCCGCTGGTTCTCCATGGATTCTTCGTCGAGCGCGGAGAGCAGCGAGCCCATCCGGTCGGCTTCGAGCCACAGGGCCAGCTCCAGCTGGTGTGTGGGCATCGTCTCGAAATAGTTGGTGCGCTCGAAGCTCGTGGTGCCGTTGAGCGAACCGCCCGCTCCCTGCACCAGCTCGAAGTGGCCGTTGCCGTGCACCTGCTTCGAGCCCTGGAACATGAGGTGCTCGAAGAGGTGAGCCAGGCCCGTACGGCCCTTGACCTCGTGGCGCGAACCGACGTCGTACCAGAGGCAGACCGCGGCGACCGGGGTCAGGTGGTCCTCGGAGAGCACCACGCGCAGGCCGTTGGCCAGCCGGTGCTCGGTCGCTGTCAGGCCGCCGGAGCCGGCCTCGGCTGTGGCCGTGTGACCCATGGGCATGTACGTCCCTTCGATCGCGAAAAGCTGGAAATTCTGCCAGTCGTGCCACTGTATGCAAGCGTGCTGACAACCGGTGAAGTTCCCGCTCCGCGCTCGGCGTAGTCGCGGCCGAAGACCGGGTCGTGGTCGGCGTTGTCAGTGGGACAGTCCACAATGGTCGGCGTCAGATCCCGTTGATGCCCTGGCAGACACCGTGAAGGAGCCGCAGCAGCGATGGCCCGCCGCAGCACGAAGACCCCGCCGCCCGATGAGTCGTTCGAGGAGAAGATCCTCGACATCGACGTCGTCGACGAGATGCAGGGCTCCTTCCTCGAGTACGCGTATTCGGTCATCTACTCGCGCGCCCTGCCGGACGCCCGCGACGGCATGAAGCCGGTGCACCGCCGCATCGTGTACCAAATGAACGAGATGGGCCTGCGCCCCGACCGCGGCTATGTGAAGTGCGCCCGCGTCGTCGGCGAGGTCATGGGTAAGTTGCACCCGCACGGCGACGCGTCGATCTACGACGCCCTCGTGCGCATGGCCCAGCCCTTCTCCATGCGCCTGCCCCTGGTGGACGGCCACGGAAACTTCGGCTCGCTCGGCAACGACGACCCGCCGGCCGCCATGCGGTACACCGAGTGCAAGATGGCCGACGCGACGTCCTTGATGACGGAGTCGATCGAAGAGAACACCGTCGATTTCGAGTCGAACTACGACGGCCAGGAGCAGGAACCGGTCACCCTGCCCGCGGCCTATCCGAACCTCCTGGTCAACGGCTCGTCGGGAATCGCCGTCGGCATGGCGACGAACATGCCGCCGCACAACCTCGGCGAGGTCATCGCCGCCGCCCGCCACCTGATCAAGCACCCCGGGGCCGACCTCGAGACGCTGATGCGTTTCGTGCCGGGCCCCGACCTGCCCACGGGCGGCCGCATCGTCGGCCTGACCGGGGTCAAGGACGCGTACGAATCGGGTCGCGGCACCTTCAAGATCCGCGCGACGGTGGCCGTCGAGAACGTGACCGCCCGCCGCAAGGGCCTGGTCGTGACCGAACTGCCCTTCTCCGTAGGCCCCGAGAAGGTCATCTCGAAGATCAAGGACCTGGTCGGCTCGAAGAAGCTGCAGGGCATCGCCGACGTCAAGGACCTCACGGACCGCTCGCACGGCCTGCGCCTGGTCATCGAGATCAAGAACGGCTTCGTCCCCGAGGCCGTCCTGGAGCAGCTCTACAAACTGACGCCGATGGAGGAGTCCTTCGGCATCAACAACGTGGCGCTGGTGGACGGCCAGCCCCTCACGCTCGGCCTCAAGGAGCTCCTCGAGGTCTATCTCGACCACCGCTTCACCGTCGTGCGCCGCCGCAGCGAGTTCCGCCGCAGCAAGAAGCAGGCCAGGCTGCACCTGGTCGAGGGGCTTCTGGTCGCTCTCCTGGACATCGACGAGGTCATCCGCCTCATCCGCTCCAGCGACAACTCCGCACAGGCCAAGGAGCGCCTGATGGAGCGCTTCTCGCTGAGCGAGATCCAGACGCAGTACATCCTCGACACGCCGCTGCGCCGCCTCACCAAGTTCGACCGCATCGAGCTGGAGACCGAGCGCGACAAGCTCAAGGCCGAGATCGACGAGCTGACCCGGATCCTGGAGTCGGACGCGGAGCTGCGCAAGCTGGTCTCCGCCGAACTGGCCGCCGTCGCCAAGAAGTTCGGCACGGACCGGCGCACGGTCCTCCTGGAGTCGGCGAGCGCCCCGGCGGCCACGGTGTCGTTGCAGGTGGCGGACGACCCGTGCCGCGTGCTGCTCTCCTCGACGGGCCTCCTCGCCCGTACGGCCAACGGCGAGCCGTTCGCAGAGAACGACACCAAGCGCGTCAAGCACGACGTGATCGTCTCGGCCGTCCCCGCGACCGCGCGGGGCGAGGTGGGTGCGGTGACGTCCGCGGGGCGGCTGTTGCGCCTCTCCGTGGTGGATCTCCCGCAGCTCCCGGAGACGGCGGCGGCACCCAACCTCTCCGGAGGCGCGCCGATCTCGGAGCTGCTCTCCCTGGAGACGGACGAGAGCCTGATCTGCCTGATGACCCTGGACGAGTCCTCACCGGGCCTCGCCCTCGGCACCGAGCAGGGCGTGGTCAAGCGCGTGGTGCCGGACTACCCGTCCAACAAGGACGAGTTGGAGGTCATCACCCTCAAGGACGGTGACCGGATCGTCGGCGCGGCCGAGCTGCGCACGGGCGAGGAGGACCTGGTCTTCATCACGGACGACGCCCAGTTGCTCCGCTACCAGGCCTCGCAGGTCCGTCCGCAGGGACGTCCCGCGGGCGGCATGACGGGCATCAAGCTCGCGGACGGCGTGAAGGTCATCTCCTTCGTGGCGGTGGACCCGGCCGTGGACGCCGTGGTCTTCACGGTGGCGGGCTCGCGCGGCACGCTCGACGACTCGGTGCAGACGACGGCCAAGGTGACGCCGTTCGACCAGTACCCCCGCAAGGGCCGCGCCACGGGTGGCGTACGTGTCCAGCGCTTCCTGAAGGGCGAGGACTGCCTGAGCTTCGCGTGGGCGGGCCCGACGCCGCCGCTCGCGGCCCAGCGCAGCGGTCTGCCGGCGGAGCTGCCGGAGATCGACCCGCGTCGCGACGGCTCGGGGGTGTCGCTGGCGAAGCCGGTGGCGGCGGTGGCGGGCCCGGCCTGATCAGTCGCCCTGCGGCTCTTGGAGGTCGCGGGCGTCCTGTACGTAGCGAAGTACGCCCCACATGCTGTGCTCATCGGCACCGGCCTGTGGGGCGTCGTACTCCCGGCACGCCCCGAGCTCCTTCTCCAGAGCGGGGACGTCGATGCCCGACCCGATCAGGACGAGCTGGGTGAGCCGGGGCTCACCCGCGGCCCACGGCTCGGGGTAGAAGCGCAGGAACCGCCCCACGGCGTGCACGGCGTACTTGTTGCGCGGGTCGGCGGCGCCGAAATCGACGTACCCCTTGATGCGGTAGAGCCCTTCGGGCCGACTGTCGAGGAGTGCCATGAACGGGCGGGGGGCCATGGGCACTTCGGAGGAGAAGGAGAGGCTTTCGTAGGCGGAGTGCAGATGGCCGAGGTGCGCGTCACCGGGCTCACATTGGTGCAGGCCGTCTTGGCTCAGGTCATCTCGACGCGGATCGCCTTCATGCAGATCGTCTTGATGCAGGTCGTCTTGATGCACGTCGTCTTGATGCAGATCGTCGAAGGACAGCTGCCCGACTCGCTCCCCCACGGGCTTCCGGTCGAGGAGCAGCTCGACGTCGACGCGCCCGTACGACGCGGCGACCACGGCCGCGCGGTCGGTGAACCCCCGGACGACGCCGAGGATCCGCTCGCGCTCCTGTTCAGGGACCCGGTCGGTCTTGTTGACGACAACAAGATCGGCGATCCCCAGATGCCGGTCGACCTCGGGATGCCGCTGCCGGGTGGAGTCGAACTCGGCGGCGTCGACGACCTCGACGAGCCCCCCGTACACGATGTGGGGATTCTCGCTGGCGAGCACCATCTTCACGAGCTCCTGCGGCTCGGCGAGCCCACTGGCCTCGACGACGATGACATCGATCCGGGCAGCGGGCCGGGCGAGCCGCTCCAGATACTCGTCGAGCTCACTGGCGTCGACGGCACAGCAGAGGCACCCGTTGCCGAGCGAGACGGTGGAGTCACCGAGCTGCCCGGCGACGGCCATGGCGTCGATCTCGATGGACCCGAAGTCGTTGACGATCGCGCCGATCCGGCTGCCGCCACTGCGGTGCAGCAGGTGGTTGAGCAGGGTGGTCTTGCCGGAGCCCAGGAAGCCGGTGAGGACGATGACCGGGATCTGCCCGGCACCCGACTGAGTCAACGTGCGACCCCTTTCACACTGACTTTCACGCTGACGCGTGCACTGACATGTGCACCGGCGCGTGCGCCAGCTCTCGTACGACGAATGAATGCTTCCCCAGCATACGAGCGCGTAGAAAGGCCGCGAAGTGAACGATTGTTAGCGGCGCAGGCGGGGCACACATTGGGCACGGCGCCGGGACATGCGACCACAGCTGCCTTCCGTGCGCCTCCTCTCCGCCTCCCTGCCGATCAGAGCCGCTCGGCATCCTGGAAGGCGGCAAGCGCGCCGCCCATCGCTCGCCGGTCCTCACCCTGTCGACCCGCATCCGACGACCGGCGGACGGTCGCCTGATTCGGGGGTTGACATGGCCACACAGATTCTTGGACTACGCGGAATGAGTTCCGCCGTCGGGGCGGGGCTCGCCTTCGCGGTGGGAGCCTTCGTCCTGCTCGCCGCACAGCAGCGCCGGTACGCCGAACTCCGTCTGCAGGTCGACGAGGCGGAGCGGGCCGACCGGCGCCGCATCATGATGGCGGAGCAGCATGAACTCCAGCTCTACTTGCTGCGCAAGGCGATCGACGACCCTGACCTGGCCGCGGTGTTCAGCATCGCCGAGGCGGAGTCCCCCGCCCAGCAGCGGCAGTTCCTCTTCGCCAACGCGCTCTACACGAATGCTCTGCTGGCCTACCGCATCGGCGTCGTCAACTGGGAGGAGCTGCACGGGCACGTTCGCGTGATGTGTGCGAACCCGATCTTCCGCCAGTACTGGCGGGCGACACGCCATCAGCGCGCCAGCCTCAAGGACTCATCGGACGAGGCCCGGGTGGGACACATGACAGACACCCTCATCCGTGAGCTGGAGGAGTCCGAGTCCGACGAGTGGTGGGTGATAGGGGAACCGCCGTCCGAGGGACAACCACCCACTAATTAGGGTCAAGTCGGCTGAGGCGCGCCAAGAACCGGAGTAATGGGAGTAACAGGAGGCTACCCTTACCCGCTCTGACCATCTTCAATCCTAAGGACCGGGATCCTCTTGAAGATCGTGCGCCGCATCGGTGCGTCTCCACGCGAACGTGGCAGTCTCACCGGCGATACCTGCCCCGACATTTTCGAGCTCAGCGACGGCAACTTCGCCGTCATCGGGACAGAGGCCACAACAGCACTCGACGGCGAACTGCCCGCGGACGCCGCGCGCGCCGACTACGAACGCATCGTCATCGTCAGCAGGGAGACACTCATCCGCGCAAAAGCGGACATCCCCAGCGTCTGAGGCTGGGGCGCAGTGCTGAGACAGGCACCCGCCCTGGCCTCTCCGTCGAGACAGGCACTCCGGTCACCCCGTCGAGGCCCGTCTCCGGAAAGCACTGCCCCTCCTTCCGCGAACGGGGATCTCACCCCTCCCCCCTTTCGCCCACATCCACCTCGTGAGGTCCGGCGCCAGATCGGCACCGGGCCTCACGCGCGTCTCAGCCCACCGACGGCACGGGCACCGGCACCGGCGGCACAGGCCCCACATACCGCGCCGCAGGCCGAATGATCTTCGAGTCCTCCGCCTGCTCCAGGATGTTCGCGCCCCAGCCCACCACCCGCGCCGCCGCGAACGTGGGCGTGAACATCTCGCGGGGCAGGCCGCACAGTTCCATGACGACGCCCGCGTAGAACTCCACGTTGGTGTGCAGCTCGCGGCCCGGCTTCAGTTCGGCGAGGATCGCCTCGACCTGACGCTCGACCTCGACCGCGAACTCCACCATCCCGCCGCCGAATCGCTGCGCGATCCCCCGCAGCATGCGCGAACGCGGGTCCTCCGTGCGGTAGACGGGGTGGCCGAAGCCCATGATGCGGTCCCCCGCCAGGACCCGCTCGCGGATCCAGCCGTCGATGCGCTCGGGCGTACCGATCGCGTCGAGCGTGTCGAGTGCCCGGCTCGGCGCCCCGCCGTGCAACGGGCCCGACAGCGCGCCCACGGCACCCACCAGACAGGCCGCGACGTCCGCGCCGGTCGAGGTGATCACCCTGGCCGTGAACGTGGACGCGTTGAAGCCGTGATCAATGGTTGAGATCAAGTACTGCTCGATCGCCCGCGCACGATCGGGCTCCGGCTCCGAACCCGTCAGCATGTAGAGGTAGTTGGCCGCATAGGACAGGTCGTCGCGCGGCTCGACGGGGTCGAGCCCCTGCCCGAGGCGGTACAGCGCCGTGAGCAGCGTCGGCACCACGGCGGACGCCGCGAGGGCATCGGCACGGCGCCGGTCGCCGTCGATGTCGTACACCGGACGGAAGCCCTTCGCCGCACCGAAGAGCGACAGCGCCGTACGCAGCCCGGAGAGCGGCCCCGACAGGGCGCTGGCGCGGGCTATGGCGGGCAGCGCGGCACGCACCTCGTCGGGCAGCCGGCGCAACGTGGCGGTCTGCGCGGCGAACGCGGACCGCTGCCCGGCATCCGGCAGCGCGCCGTGGAACATCAGGTGCCAGACGTCCTCGAAGCTGCGGGTCTGCGCGAGCTCGACGGCCGAGTACTGGCGGTAGTGGTAGAAGCCCTCGTATCCCCTGACGTCTCCGAGCCGGGTCTCGGTCACGACGACGCCTGCGAGCCCGCGAGGGACCTCCACGGGGGCACTGGGGGTGGTGGAGCCATTGATCGGCATGTTCTTCCTCGACTTCCTGCTTCCTACCTGTACTTGATTTGACTGTCCATGCTTGACTGAATGCCTGTCAATATTGATTCAATCAATGCAAGGTCGGATTGGATTCAGAGTGGATACGGTGATGCCCATGACGGATCAAGAGGCCATCCCGAAGGAAGGCCGACGCCTGAGCACCCGGGAAGCCGCCGAACTCCTCGGTGTGAAACCGGAGACCGTGTACGCCTACGTGAGCCGCGGCCAGCTCAGCAGCCGCCGCGGCCCCGGCTCCCGGGGCAGCACCTTCGACGCCAAGGAGGTCGAGTCGCTCGCCCGCAGGAACCGCCGGGAGCCCGCGGCCACCTCCACCGGCGGCGAACTCTCCGTCCGCACCCGCATCACGCTCATCGACAAGGACCGCTACTACTACCGCGGTGTCGACGCGATGGAACTTTCCCTGGCGCACTCCTACGAAGAGGTCGCCGAGTGGCTGTGGACCGGCGTCATGCGCCCCGGAATCTGCTTCACCGCCCCCAAGGAGACCGTCGACGCCGCACGTCGCGCCGTCGACGCGCTGCCCGAGCACAGCGGCCCGACCGACCGCCTGCGCGTGGCCGCCATCTCGGCCGCCGCAGCCGACCCCCTCCGCTTCGACCTCTCCGAAGAAGCCGTCATCGGCACCGCACGCACCCTCATCCCCACCCTCGTCACGGCGCTGCCGCCGGTCAGCCGCGCCCACCGGGACTCGGGCCCCCTGGCCCACCAGCTCTGGGCGCGGCTGACCGGCCGGCAACCGCACGACGCCTCCCTGCACGCCCTGGACACCGCGCTCGCCCTGCTCGTCGACCACGACCTCGCCGCGTCGACGCTCGCCGTCCGCGTCGCCGCCTCCGCCCGCGCCCACCCGTACGCGGCGGTGTCGGCCGGACTCGGCGTCCTGGAAGGCCCCCTGCACGGCGCGGCCAGCGGCCTCGCGCACCGCATGCTCCTGGACGTCCTGGACCGGGGCAGCGCGGCCCCCGTAGTGGCCGACGAACTCCGCGCGGGCCGCCGCGTCCCGGGCCTGGGCCACCGGCTCTACCCCGGCGACGACCCCCGCGCGGAGGCCCTGTTCGCCCTCCTGGAGGTCATCCCCCAGGCCGGCCCCGCCCTCGCCGCGGCCCGCGACGTGGTGGCCACCACGGCCCGCCACACGGATCTGCACGCCAATGTCGACCTGGCCCTCGCCGTCCTGACCGCCTCGTCCGGGATGCCCGCCGAGGCAGGCGAGACGATCTTCGCCGTGGCGCGCACGGCGGGCTGGATCGCCCACGCCCTGGAGGAGTACGAGGAACGGCCCCTGCGCATGCGCCCCAGCGGTCAGTACGTCGGACTGCGGCCGCCCCAGCCGCTGCCCGCGCCCGACGGCGGATGAATCACCGCAGACCCGGCGCGGGTTAGGCTCACCTCTGTGAGTACGTGCGCCACCGCTTCGCGGGATCTGGACGAGCCTCTCGCGGGGACCGCGGCCACCGCCAGGACCTGGCTGCTCCTTGAACAGCCGGGACCGTGGGGCGCCAAGGCGCTCACTTCGAGTCACCTGGATCCGGAGGTCGGCCGCGCCCTGGAGGCCGCCGCCGAGGGAACGGGCGTACGCGTCGCGCTCATCCGCCGCCCCGGACGCCACGCCGACAGCCACGCCCCCGCGCGCCGCCGGGTGTACGTGGCCCACACCGCGCCCGGCAACACCTGGCTGCGCGGCCACGTCACGGACCGGCCGGAAGAGCTGCTCGACCTCGACTTCGCGGCCCTCGGCGCGGGCGACCACGGCGGATTCGGCACCCCGCACACGGGCGCTCCGCTCGCCCTGGTCTGCACGAACGGCAAGCGGGACCGCTGCTGCGCCCTCCTGGGCAGGCCGCTCGCCGCCGCCCTCACCGCCTCCGGTGAACAAGGCGCCTGGGAAGTCACTCATCTGGGTGGTCACCGCTTCTCCCCCACGCTCCTCGTCCTGCCGTACGGCTACGCGTACGGCCGCTCCGGGCAGGCCGCCGTCAAGGAGATCCTCGAAGGGGTGCGCACGGGCCGCGTCGTCACCGAAGGCTGCCGGGGCAGTTCCGCCTGGGACCGCCCCGGACAGGCCGCCGAGCTGGCGGTGCGCACCGCGACGGGCGAGGACGCCGCGGGCGCCCTGAGCGTGGTCCGCACGGACGGTACGGCACCGCGCTGGGAGGTGACCGTGGCCCACGTCGACGGACGGCACTGGTGCGTGACCGTCGCCCAGGGGGCCTCGCTGCCGCCGCGGCCGGAGAGCTGCGGCGCGGCGTCGGCAGCCCCGGCACGCATGGATGTCGTGGCGGTGCGGCGGATCGGGTACGACGCCGTACAGGAGATCCCCGCCACAGTGACTTCGGAGTAGCCCTCCGCTCGCCGTACCGTTCGTACACATGAGCCCCACCTCCCCTGTCCGAAGACTCCGCCTCGGCCTGCCGCGGCGCGTCTTCTCGCAGGTGCTGCTGATGCAGCTGGCCATCGCCGCCGGAGTCGCCGTGCTCGCCACGGGGCTCTTCCTCGCGCCGCTCAGCGATCAGCTGGACGACCAGGCGATGCGCCGCGCGCTCGCCATCGCGCAGACCACGGCCGCCCAGCCGCACATCGCCGAGGACCTGCGCTCCTCGGAGCCGACGGTCGACGGGCCCGTGCAGACCGAGGCGGAGCGGATCCGGCGCGCCAGCGGCGCCGAGTACGTCGTGATCATGAACAAGGAAGGCGTCCGCTGGTCCCACACGGACCACGGCGAGATCGGCCGGGTCGTCTCGACCGACCCCAGCGACGCGCTCGCCGGTGACGAGGTCATGGAGATCGACGACGGCACCCTGGGCCGCTCGGCCCGCGGCAAGGTGCCGCTGCGGGACATCGACGGGGACATCGTGGGCGCCGTCTCCGTAGGCATCGAGTACGACAGCGTGCGCGCCCGGCTGATCCACGCGATCCCCGGGCTCTTCGCGTACGCGGGCGGGGCGCTCGCCGTCGGCGCCCTCGCCGCCTATCTGATCTCGCGCAGGGTGCAGCGGCAGACACGTGACCTGGCTTTCTCCGATATCTCGGCGCTCCTTGCGGAACGCGAGGCCATGCTGCACAGCATCCGCGAAGGCGTCGTCGCGCTGGACCGCGCCGGCCGGATCCGCCTCCTGAACGACGAGGCCCAGCGCCTCCTCGGCCTGGGAGTCGAAGCCATCGGGCAGCCGCTCGACACCGCGCTCGGTCCCGGACGTACGACCGACGTGCTCGCCGGACGGGTCACGGGCACCGACCTCCTGACCGTCCGAGGCCAGCGCGTCCTGGTCGCCAACCGCATGCCCACGGACGACGGAGGCGCCGTCGCCACCCTGCGCGACCGCACCGAACTGGAGCAACTGGGCCGCGAACTGGACTCCACCCGCGGCCTCATCGACGCACTGCGCGCCCAGGACCACGAACACGCCAACCGCATGCACACGCTGCTCGGTCTCCTGGAGCTGGAGATGTACGAGGAGGCGGCGGAGTTCGTCGGCGAGGTGGCGGGCGCGCACCGGGTGACCTCGGAGCAGATCACGGAGAAGATCGGCGATCCGCTGCTGGCCGCGCTCCTGGTGGGCAAGGCCACCGTCGCCGCGGAGCGTGGCGTCGTCCTCGCCGTCCCGCGCGACACCGCGCTGCCCGACCGTCTGATCGACCCGGGCGGCCTGGTCACCATCGTCGGCAATCTGGTCGACAACGCGCTCGACGCTGCGGCGGGCAGCCTCCACGCGCGCGTGGAGGTCGATGTGCGCACCGAGGGACGCGCCGTGGTCCTTCGGGTGAGCGATACGGGCCCTGGCGTACCGTCCGAGCACCGCGAGACGATCTTCACGGAGGGCTGGTCCACCAAGGAGCCCCCGGCGCACGGCAAGCGCGGCATCGGGCTCGCCCTGGTCCGCAGGCTCGCCGAGCGACAAGGAGGCAGCGTGCGGGCGGACGCGTCCCCCGAAGGGGGCGCCGAGTTCACCGTCGTCCTGCCCGAAGCGCTCGCACAGGCCGAACTGGCCCCCACGTCCGAACTCGCCCCCACGGAGGAGACACGATGATCGAGGTGCTCGTCGTGGACGACGACGTCCGGGTCGCGGACGTCAACGCCGCCTACGTGGCGAAGGTGCCCGGCTTCCGGGTGGCCGCGAAGGCCCACAGCGCCGCCGAGGCGCTGCGGATGGTCGAGGAGCTCCCGGTCGACCTGGTGCTCCTCGACCACTATCTGCCGGACCAGACGGGCCTCGCGGTGGTCCGTACGTTGCGTGAGCGCGGCCACCAGACCGACGTGATCATGGTGACGGCCGCGCGCGACGTCGCCACCGTGCAGGCCGCGATGCGCCACGGCGCCCTGCAGTACCTGGTCAAGCCGTTCTCGTACGCGGGACTTCGCGCGAAGCTCGACGCGTACGCGACCTTGCGCCGCACCCTGGACGGCGGGGGCGAGGCCGAACAGGCGGAGGTCGACCGGATCTTCGGCGCCCTCTCGGCGACTCCGGCGCCCGAACTGCCCAAAGGGCACTCCCCCACCACGGCCGAGCTGGTCCGCAGGGCTCTGATGGGCGCCGAGGGGCCGCTGTCCGCCCAGGAGTTGGCGGACCGCACCCGGCTGAGCCGCCAGACGGCCCAGCGCTACCTGAAGCTCCTGGAGCGCTCGGGCCGGGTCCGGCTCAGCCTCAAGTACGGCGACACGGGCCGCCCGGAGCACCGCTACGAATGGGCGTCGAGCGCCTCCTAGCCATGGCCGTGCAGGGCGGTTACACCGCTCCAGCGCCGGTGAGCGAGCGCACCTCGGTCTCCGCGTGCTTGGCCTCGTCCGCGGGCTCCGCCGAGGTGACGGTGCCCAGCCATCCGGCGAGGAAGCCCAGCGGGATCGAGACGAGCCCCGGGTTCTCCAGTGGGAAGTACTGGAAGTCCATCCCGGGGAAGAGGGAGCTCGGCCCTCCGGAGACCACGGGTGACAGCACGACGAGCGCCATGGAGGGCACCAGACCCCCGTAGACCGACCAGACCGCTCCCCGCGTGGTGAACTTCCGCCAGAACAGCGAGTAGAGCAGCACGGGCAGATTCGCGGACGCGGCGACGGCGAAGGCCAGGCCCACCAGGAACGCCACGTTGAGATCTCGGGCCAGCAGCCCCAGGCCGATCGCGACCACGCCGATACCGGCCGCGGCGAGGCGCGCCACCGCCACCTCGCTGCGCGGTTTGGCGTGCTTGCGCCGCAGCGACGCGTACAGGTCGTGGGCCACGGACGCCGACGAGGCGAGCGTGATCCCGGCGACGACGGCGAGGATCGTGGCGAAGGCGATCGCGGCGACGATCGCGAACAGAACCGTTCCTCCAGTGGAGTCGGCGCCGCCGCCCAGATCGAGCGCCAGCAGCGGAACGGCCGTGTTCCCCGCGGCGTTCGATCCCCGCACGGCATCGGAGCCCACGATCGCGGCGGCGCCGAAGCCGAGCACGATCGTCATCAGGTAGAAGCTGCCGATGAGACCGATGGACCAGACGACGGACCGGCGGGCGGCGCGTGCGGTCGGCACCGTGTAGAAGCGGGAGAGGATGTGCGGCAGCCCGGCCGTGCCGAGGACGAGCGCGAGCCCGAGGCTGATGAAGTCCAGGCGCGAGGTCCAGTCCCCGCCGTACTTCAATCCGGGCGCGAGGAACTGGCTGCCGTGTCCGCTGCGGTCGGCCGCGGTCCGCAGCAACTGATTGAAGTCGCCGTGGAAACGCACCAGGACCAGCACGGTCAGCGCGATCGCGCCGCACATCAGCAGAACCGCCTTGACGATCTGGATCCAGGTGGTGGCCCGCATCCCTCCCAACGACACATAGATGACCATGAGCGCGCCGACGCCGATCACCGTCCAGGCCTGCGCCGCCCCGCTCGTCCCGCCGAGCAGCAGCGCGACCAGGGAGCCCGCCCCCACCATCTGCGCCACCAGATAGAGAACGGACACGGTCACCGAGGAAGTTCCGGACGCGATGCGCACCGGCCGTTCCCTCATCCGGGCGGCGACGACGTCGGCGAGCGTGAACCGGCCGCAGTTGCGCACCAGTTCGGCCACCAGGAACAGCACGACCAGCCAGGCGACGAGGAAGCCCACCGAGTAGAGCAGCCCGTCGTAACCGAAGAGGGCGATCAGTCCGGAGATGCCGAGGAAGGACGCGGCCGACATGTAGTCGCCCGCGATGGCGAAACCGTTCTCCATGGGGGAGAAGAGCCGCCCGCCCGCGTAGAACTCCTCCGCCGAGCCGTGCCGGTTGCGGCTCACCCATGTCGTGATGGCGAGCGTGACGGCCACGAACACGCCGAACAGCAGGAGCGCGAGCGTCTGGTGGTCCCCGGTCATCGCTCGCTCCCCCGGGCCAGTTCCTGCTCGCTCCGCTGGTCGTGATCCCGCTGGTCCTGGATCCGTTTCTGGTCCTGCTCCCGCTTCTGCTCGAACACGGACCACCGCAGATCGAGCGCCGCGCGATCCCTCCTGAGCCGGGCATGCCGGGCGTACGCCCAGGTCAGCAGGAACGTCGAGACGAACTGCCCCAGGCCCGCGAGCATCGCGACGTTCACGGCCCCGGAGACGGGCCGCGCCATGAACCCCGGCGCCGTCGTCGCCGTCACGACATACGCGACGTACCAGGTGAAGAAGAGGGCCGCCCCGGGGAAGACGAACCGCCGATACCGGCCGCGCACCTCCTGGAAGGCAGCACTGCGCTGGACCTCCAGATAGATGTCGGCCGCGCTCCGCTCCGGCGCGGCTCGGGGCGGCGCCACGGGCGCCGGCGCACCCGTGCCGTCCAACTCGCCCCAGCCGGACGCAAGCGCGTCGTACCAGGGATCCCTCGGATCACCGGTCCGCGCCTGCCCGGCATCGCGCCCGTCGTGCTTCTCCACCGAACTCTCCTTGTCCGCAGCCTTGTTCGGCTGCGTGCCCAAGGATGGACAGATCGGGAAGATCCCTGACTCTTCTCTCCCTTCTCTTCACCCCATCAGGTGAAGGACCTCATCAAAGACACCACTCAGGTCGGCCTGGCACTCGGGGGCTTGGCCAGCCCGTGCCCGTAGGCATAACGGACCGCCTGCGCGCGGTCCTTGAGCCCCGTCTTGGCGAAGAGATTGTTGATGTGCGTCTTCACCGTCGCGGTGGAGACATGCATCTGGCGGGCGATCTCCTGGTTCGTCATCCCCTCGGCGATCAGGACGAGCACTTCGGTCTCGCGCGTGGTCAGACCGTCGGGGGGATCCGGCGCCGGTGCGGGCTCCTCGGACTCCGACAGCCGCTCCAGCAGCCGCCGCTGGATCTGCGGCGAGAGCCCCGCGTCACCCGAGAGCACGTCCTCCACGGCCCGCACGATCTCGTCCCCACCTGCGTCCTTGGTAGCCGCGTGCCCCCGCTCTCAGCGCGGGGAAGAGCGAGTCGTCGTCGGCGAAGGTCGTCAGCACGACGACCTGCGTCCCCGGGTACTCGGCACGAATGCGGCGGGTGGCCTCCGCACCGTCGACCCGCGGCATGCGCAGGTCCATCAGGACGACGTCCGGGGCGAGTTCGGCGACGAGCCGGACGGCCTCCTCGCCGTCGCCCCCGGAACCGACGACCTCGATACCGGGCAACAATCCCAGCAGCATCACGATGCCCTCACGCACCACGGTCTGATCGTCGACCACGATCACCCGCGCCGGCGCCTTCGCGCCGCGCTCGGACGTCATGTGGGCACCTTCAGCGTCACGATGAAGCCCTCCTCACCAGGCCCGGCCGTCAGCGAGCCGCCGAGCAGCTCGGCCCGCTCCCGCATTCCGAGCAGACCGTACCCGGCTCCGGATGCCGCGAGTTCGCCCGGCGAACCGCCCGAATCCCGTATGTCCAGCGTCACTTCACCCTCTTCGTACGCGAGACGCACGAACACCTTGGCGCCCGGAGCGTGCTTACGGACGTTCGTCAGGGCCTCCTGAGCGACACGGCGCACCGCCTGTGACGCCTCGGCGGGCAGCGCACGCCGCGCGCCCGTCACGGACACCGAGGCCTTGTCCGAGACGACCAGCTCACGCAGGAAGTCCTCGACCGGCGTCATCTCACCGCGCAGCGCGGAGAGCGCCTGCCGGGTCTCGGCCAGCCCTTCGCGGGCCATGGACCGCGCCGCCACCACCCGCTCGAGTATCTGATCGCGTGTCGCATCGCCCTCGATCAGCAGTCGCGCCGCCTCCAGGTGGACGAGCTGCGCGGAGAGGCTGTGCGCGAGCACGTCGTGGATCTCCCGGGCGATACGGGCCCGCTCGGCCAGGGCGGCCGTCTCGGCCTCCGCGGCCCGGGCGGCCCGCTCCTGGGCGAGCAGCCGCTGGGCGTTGCCCCGCGTGTCGGCGTCGAGCCGCAGGGTGTACCCCGCCAGCGCGAGCCCCACGACGATGAGACCCGTGACCAGCCAGTTGTCGTTGTTGTACGCGGCGAATCCCGTCATCGCCACGGGCACACAGACCGCGGCCGCCAGCAGCGGCAGCCGCTCCAGGGACAGGACCGCCGCACCGCACCACAGGACGAGCGCCAGCACCCTCCAGTCGCCGGCCCGCGCCGCGTACCCGCACCCCGTCAGCAGGGCCAGCAGAGTGACCGAGGGCCACAGCCGATGGTCGAACGAGGCGCGGAGGAACGCCCAGGCGAGCCCGCCACTGAGCACGACCAGGCCGACCCCGGCAGCCAGGCGCCAGCCCCTGTCGTGATGGAACGTGTTCCACAGCAGGCTGCCGGCGATCACCACCCGCAGGACCCGGACGAACCACATCCGGGCGGGGCTCTGCCCTTCCCGGGTGAGCGCTTCCCGGAGGGGCCATCTCATCCACCGGTCCGACATCACACAGGGTCCTTCCGCATCGGCTCGTACGCCGCGTCCGCAACACCGTACGACGGGCGGAAGAGGCCGGCCCGGTGCGCCAGCATGCCGCTGCGCACGAGGAGCGTGGCGGCGAGAGCCAGCATCAGAGCGGCACTGTCCTGCCGCACCCCCAGCAGCGCGCCGATCCCGAACAGGCCGAGCCGCAGCCCGATCCCGACGCCCCAGACGATGGCGGTGGCCTTGGTCCCCCTGCCCCATACGGCACCGTCCGGCGTCCTCCACACGTGCGTGGTCCGCGCCCAGCCGAAGCCGATGGCCAGAGCGACCAGCAGCTCCGCGCCGAGCAGGACGACGGCCGCCGCGTAGTGATGGGGGTCCAGCACGTCGGGCTCGCGCACGGCCAGGAAGACCAGCACGGCCGGTATGACCCACCAGCGCCTGTCCGCGGTGATCTGCTGCGCCCTGAACTGACGCACGATCACCAGCGCGACGACGGCGCAGACCACCAGAACATTGGCGAGCCCAGACATGACGGCCTCCGTGGGACGAGGAAGTGCGGGACCGATCCGAGGAGGATCGACGCCTTCGACGCTACGGAAAAGACCTGGTCAGGACATCGGAGCAGGGGTGGAACGTGGGTGGAGCCTAGGGCTCCACCCACGGGTGGAGTGCGTCCCGCGAGCGGGACACACCGGCGTCACGCGAGCGGGTGCGCTCCGCACAAGCGGAACGCACCGGCTCGCGCGATCGCTACGCGTCGATGCGCGAACGGTCCAGCGTCGCCGCCGAGCTCGTGATGAACTCCTTGCGCGGCGCCACGTCGTTGCCCATCAGCAGATCGAAGACCTGCTCGGCGGCGTCCAGGTCGCCGATGTTGACCCGCCGCAGCGTGCGGTAGCGGGGGTCCATGGTGGTCTCCGCGAGCTGGTCCGCGTCCATCTCGCCGAGGCCCTTGTAGCGCTGGATGGCGTCCTTGAAGCGGATTCCCTTGCGCTGGTACTCGAGGAGCGTCTCGCGCAGCTCGTTGTCCGAGTACGTGTAGACGTACTTGTCCTGGCCCTTCTTCGGCTGCACCAGCTCGATCCGGTGCAGCGGCGGCACGGCCGCGAAGACCCGGCCCGCCTCCACCATCGGACGCATGTAGCGCTGGAAGAGGGTGAGCAGCAGAATCCGGATGTGTGCGCCGTCGACATCGGCGTCGACGAGAAGAATGATCTTCCCGTAGCGCGCCGCGTCGATGTCGAAGGTCCGGCCGGACCCTGCCCCTATGACCTGGATGATCGCGCCGCACTCGGCGTTCTTCAGCATGTCCGTCACGGACGCCTTCTGAACGTTGAGGATCTTGCCGCGGATCGGCAGGAGGGCCTGGAACTCGGAGTTCCGTGCCAGCTTGGCGGTGCCGAGCGCCGAGTCGCCCTCGACGATGAAGAGCTCGCTGCGCTCCACGTCGTCACTGCGGCAGTCGGCGAGCTTCGCGGGCAGCGAGGAGGACTCCAGAGCCGTCTTCCGGCGCTGGGCGTCCTTGTGCTGGCGGGCCGCGATGCGCGTGCGGGCCGCGGCGACGGCCTTCTCCATCACGGCGCGCGCCTGCGCCTTGGCGTCGCGCTTGGTGGAGGTCAGGAACGCCTTGAGTTCCTTGGCGATGACGTTGGCGACGATACGGTTGGCCGCCGAGGTGCCGAGCACCTCCTTGGTCTGGCCCTCGAACTGCGGCTCCGCGAGACGGACGGTGACGACCGCCGTCAGCCCCTCCAGGGCGTCGTCCTTGACGATGTCGTCCTCGGCGACGCGCAGCACCTTCTGGGTGCGCAGCACCTCGTTCATCGTCTTGGTGAGCGAGCGCTCGAAGCCCGTCATGTGGGTGCCGCCCTTGGGGGTGGCGATGATGTTGACGAAGGACCGCAGCGTCGTGTCGTAACCCGTGCCCCAGCGCAGCGCGACGTCCACGGCGAGCTCGCGGGTGACCTCGGTGGGGGACATCTGGCCGTGGTCGTCGAGGACCGGCACGGTCTCCTTGAAGGTGCCCTGCCCAGTGAAGCGAAGGACGTCACAGACGGCCTTGTCCTGGGCCAGGTACTCGCAGAACTCGCTGATGCCGCCGTCGAAGCGGAAGGATTCCTCGCCCTTGGTACCACCCTCTCCGAGGCCGTACTCGTCGCGCACGACGATGGTCAGGCCCGGCACCAGGAACGCGGTCTGGCGGGCACGCTGGTGCAGCGTCTCGAGGCTGAGCTTGGCGTCCTTGAGGAAGATCTGGCGGTCGGCCCAGTAGCGCACGCGCGTGCCGGTGCGCGTCTTGGGGATCTTCTTGGTCTTGCGCAGCTTGGCCGACGAGTCGAAGTCGGCGTCGGGGCCGGGCTTGGCGAAGGCCCCGGGCACGCCACGCCGGAAGCTGATCGCGTGGGTGTGCCCATGGAGGTCCACCTCCACGTCGAGGCGCGCGGACAGGGCATTCACCACGGAGGCACCCACACCGTGCAGGCCGCCGGAGGCGGCGTAGGCGCCACCGCCGAACTTTCCGCCGGCGTGGAGCTTGGTCATGACGACCTCGACTCCGGAGAGGCCGGTCTTGGGCTCGACATCCACCGGGATGCCTCGGCCGTTGTCCCGGACCTCTACGGAGGCGTCGTCGTGGAGGATGACTTCGATGTGGTCGCAGTAGCCACCCAGGGCCTCATCGACGGAGTTGTCGATGATCTCCCAGAGGCAGTGCAGCAGGCCGCGGCTGTCCGTCGACCCGATGTACATGCCCGGACGCTTGCGAACGGCCTCGAGCCCCTCCAGGACGAGCAGGTGCCGCGCGGTGTAGTTGGAACCGTCCCGGTCTGCTCCGGTCAGCAACGCTGTGGACGGCACGGACGTCTCGGCGGTCACGCGGTTCGCTCCTCGCTGAATTTCAAAAGGGGTCCTTTGGGGTAAGGACCCGGCTTCGGTTGCCGCTCAGAGGGTACCGAGGCCTGGTAGAGCCGTTGTCACGCCACCCTCGTCTCAACTCACACTAGTCCAGCACCGTACGCTTGTTCGATCCCTCGATGGAGTGAAGCGCACGTCACGTTCCCTTCCAGGCATGAACCATTTAGGCTCCGGGCACGTCCTCATGAACAACCGGCAACCCAGCCGGCGGACGACCGACCTGACAGACAGCGCGAAACCGTAAAACTCGTAAGAGACGTAATACGGCACATTCGCCGCCAACCGGCAGCAGACAGCCGCCTCGGAAAAAACTTCGAGGAAAAGCCACGAGCGGGAACGTTTTCGGCCTGGTTGGATGTTGACCCTGGTACGACAGCTCGTCGAGCTAGAGAAGAGGCGACGTGACTACTGTTCTGACCCCCGCGAGCCCCCTGACGGCCGCTGATCGCTGCGACCGCTGCGGCGCCCAGGCTTACCTGCGCGTCGTCCTGTTGAGCGGCGGTGAACTGCTCTTCTGCGCCCACCACGGCCGCAAGTTCGAGCCGGAACTCAAGAAGATCGCCGCTGAGATACAGGACGAGACGGAGCGGCTGACGGCCGTCCCGGAGACCACCGACGAGGATCGCTGACACCTCGCACCCACGACGAGCCATCCGGCGCACGCCAGGCCGGTGACCGGGCGGCCGACCCTGCCAACCCCAGGGACGGCCGCCCGCTCGCGTTACACGGGCGCTCAGGCACCTCCTCGGCGGTCCCTCGCGGCACTCCACACCCCTCAAGGGGACAACTCCCCCGCTCTCAGCCGCCCAGCGGCATGTCCCGCGCGACGCCCGAGATCCGCGTGTAGACCCCGGGACTCCCGGCCCGCCCGCAGCCGCTTCCCCACGACACCAGGCCGATCAGCCGCCCGCGCGCGACGAGCGGGCCGCCACTGTCCCCCTGGCACGCGTCACGGCCGCCCTCAAGTTCCCCCGCGCACAGCATGGATGCGGCCGTGTACGTTCCGTCAGAATTGCCCGGGTAGGCCTCCTCGCACGTCGCATCAGGCAGTACGCGCACCTGCGCGGCGCGCAACGTGCGGGCGTAATCACCCGATCCCGTCGTGTCACCCCACCCGTAGACGGCCGCGGGCGTGCCGGGCTCGTACGCCTGGTCACCCTCCCCGGCCATGGGGATCGCGTAGCTCGCCGGAAGCGGGCTCGCCAGCGACAGCACCGCGACGTCCCCGGAGTTAGAGAAGCTGTCGTACTCGGGATTGACCGTCGACTCGCGCACCGGGATCTCACGGCCCTGAGACGTCCCCAGATCCTCCCGGCCCGCGATCACCTTCAGGTCACTCATCTCGCGCAGCTTCACTCCGAGGACTTCCTCGCCCAGACAGTGCGCCGCGGTGAGGACCGTCGTGCGCCCGACCACCACTCCTCCGCAGAACTGTCCCGAGCGCGTACCCCCGAACCGGTCACGGCTCGACAGCGCCACCACCCAGGGGCTGTCCGCCACCCGGACCGGCCTGCCCCCGATGACGACGCTGTCAGCCGCCGCGGGGGCCGGAGAGGCCAGTGGCAGCGCCGCCACCGGGGCGACAAGGGCCAATGCCGCCGTGAATGTTCGGGCGAAAGGACGAGGCATGCGATCTCCTCACTCTGGGTTGCCATGGCACACCCACAGTGATCCAGTGCGGCACACCCCGCACCCGCGCCACGCGCGTCCGCGCCGGGGCGAACAGATCGGACAAACAGAAGACCCGAAGCCTCGTACGAGGCTTCGGGTCTTCCTTGTGGAGCGCTGGTGACTAGTCGAGGTAGTCGCGCAGGACCTGCGAACGCGACGGGTGACGCAGCTTCGACATCGTCTTCGACTCGATCTGACGGATGCGCTCACGCGTCACTCCGTAGACCTTGCCGATCTCGTCGAGGGTCTTCGGCTGGCCGTCGGTGAGACCGAAGCGCATGGAGACCACGCCCGCCTCACGCTCGGACAGGGTGTCCAGCACCGAGTGCAGCTGCTCCTGGAGGAGCGTGAAGCTGACCGCGTCGGCCGGAACGACCGCCTCGGAGTCCTCGATGAGGTCACCGAACTCGCTGTCGCCGTCCTCACCCAGAGGGGTGTGGAGGGAGATCGGCTCACGGCCGTACTTCTGGACCTCGATGACCTTCTCCGGGGTCATGTCGAGTTCCTTGGCCAGCTCCTCCGGGGTGGGCTCACGGCCCAGGTCCTGGAGCATCTGGCGCTGCACGCGCGCGAGCTTGTTGATGACCTCGACCATGTGCACCGGGATACGGATGGTGCGGGCCTGGTCGGCCATCGCGCGGGTGATCGCCTGACGGATCCACCAGGTGGCGTACGTGGAGAACTTGTAGCCCTTGGTGTAGTCGAACTTCTCGACCGCTCGGATCAGACCGAGGTTGCCCTCCTGGATGAGGTCCAGGAAGAGCATGCCGCGGCCGGTGTAGCGCTTGGCCAGGGAGACCACCAGACGGAGGTTGGCCTCCAGGAGGTGGTTCTTGGCGCGGCGCCCGTCCTCGGCGATGATCTCCAGCTCGCGCTTGAGCTTCGGCGCGAGCTTGTCGGCGTTCGCCAGCTTGTCCTCGGCGAACAGGCCGGCCTCGATGCGCTTGGCGAGCTCGACCTCCTGCTCCGCGTTGAGCAGCGGGACCTTGCCGATCTGCTTCAGGTAGTCCTTGACGGGGTCGGCGGTGGCACCGGCCGCGGCGACCTGCTGGGCCGGGGCGTCGTCCTCGTCCTCGTCGGACAGTACGAAGCCTGCCTGGGGACCCTCTTCCGCGGACTCGCCCTCACCGGGCTTGCCCTTGGCGGGCGTCTCCTCGGTGGCCTCGTCGTCCACCATCTCGTCGTCCTGCTTGGACGTCTTCTTCGCCGTCGCCTTCTTGGCGACGGTCTTCTTGGCGACGGCCTTCTTTGCCGTCGTCTTCTTGGCTGCGACCTTCTTCGCGGGCGCGTCCTCAGCTGCGACATCTGCGGCCGACGCCTCGGGGGCGGCGGTCGCGGTGGCCTGCTTCGCCGTGGCCGTCTTGACCGCGACGGTCTTGGTCGCGGTGCGCTTGGCCGGGCTCTTCGCTGCGACGCTCTTGCGGGGGCGCTTCGGCTCCGCGGCACTGACCATCAGCGTCACACCCTCTTCCTCGAGGATCTGGTTGAGGCTGCGCAGAACGTTCTTCCACTGGGTGGCCGGAATCTGGTCAGCTTCGAAGGCACGACGCACGTCATCGCCGGCGATCTGCCCATCAGCCTTTCCCCGCTCGATGAGCGCCATGACAGAGACGGATTCGGCGATCTCCGGCGGGAGCGTACGGGATGTGCTGGCCGACACGAACAACCTCTCGGAACGTTGGAAAACGGCTTCCGGCCCCGTCCATTGTGGACCAGGACCGACGACCGACGACTGGGGATGGGCCGACGGCGCAGGCGGGGCCGGGGAGCTACACAGCGTCGCGGACGACTGCTGTATTCCCTCCTCGGCTATCACCTCTTAGGTCATCGCGCTGCCCCGACGAGCGTTACGCCCAATCTACGTGGCCCGAGTCACACCCCGTAAGCGCTCAAAAGCGGCCAGATGCGGTCAGAAGCGTCCAGATCCAGGCTCTGACGGCCCCCTGGACGGCAAAGACCGCGCCGCCGGGTCCCTGACGGATCCCCGAGGAACCCGCAGAGGCCCGGCGACGGTACCGCGCCAACGGAGTGATGAGGTCGGGCCGCGAGGCGCATGAGACGGCCGTAAACGGACGCAGAACCGGTCCGTCAGTGCTCGCGGGGGGCGGGCACGACGCGCTCCACCTCCGGGTGGACGGTGAGCAGCTGCCGCATGGCGGCCTCGGCTCCGGGGCCGTCGCCCGCACCGAGGGCGTCGACGATGCGCGAGTGGTGGACCAGGGACGCCTCGGTGGGACGGTCGCAGCCCGTGATCGGGCCACCCGAGACCTGGAGTGCGGCCGAGACGATGCCGGACAGGTGCTCCAGCATGCGGTTGCTCGCGAGCTGGATGAGCAGCGAGTGGAACTCCGCGTCGGCGCGGGAGAAGGTGATCCCGTCGCCCTGGCTCAGGGAGTGGCCCATGATCTCGACCATGTCGGCGAGCCGCTGCTGCACCTCCTCGCGGCCGTGGCCCGCGGCGAGCCGGGCGGCGAGGGGCTCGATCGTCCAGCGCAGCTCACCGAGTTCACGGCGCTGGTCGTCGCGCTGCGGCCCGAACGCGCGCCACTCGATGATGTCCGGGTCCAGCAGGTTCCAGTCGCTGACGGGCCGCACGCGCGTACCGACATTGGGCCTGGCGCTGACCAGGCCCTTGGCCTCAAGTACGCGCAGCGATTCGCGGACGACGGTGCGGGAGACCTCGAAACGCTGGCCGATCTCCTCGGGGACCAGCGGGCGGTCGGCGCCCAGGTCGCCGGAGACGATCATCTGGCCGAGCTGCTGGACGAGTTGGCCGTGCAGGCCGCGGCCGCGGCTGCCTGCGGAGCGGCGGCCGACGCGGCCGAGGTCCTGGTCGGCGCTGTCCCACGCGGACGTGACGACGCGGTCGGCACCAGGGGCCTCTGCGTAGGGGTAGCGGTCGAGTTCGCCCGGGCCGGCGAGGCCGGAGTCTGCGGAGCGGGCGGCGGTCATCATGGTGTGCGCAAGGGTACTCACGGAACCTTTGTCGGCGTAGCTCCCAAGTCCCTTGAGGTCTTTGGTGAAAAGCACACGAAAGGGTGATCGCTTACCCCGCCGCAATTGACGCCTTATCGGAAAGAAATGGGCGTTCTCCGGGGAGTTGTGCGCAGCACGGAAACAGAAGCGCCGGACGGTCGCTATCGGGTCCTGCTGCGCATCCCGGTGAGCAGATATGCGCAGAGCAGAGCGGTCAGCGACAACATCAGTGCACTGCCCACAGGTTGGGCGACCATGCGGACTCCGCCGGCCAGATATCGCTCGACGCCGAAGGGCCACTGCACCAGCGCGAGGTCGCGCAGCCTTCCCGGCAGCCCCGCCGCCGATCGCACAGACGGTCCCTCCAAGGCCTTCTGTACGAGGGGTACGACGACGATCGGCACCGCCAGAACCGCGGCGAGACCGGCGGTCGTGGACCGGAAGACGCCCGCGGCGAGCACTCCGGCCCAGGCGCAACCCGCCACCAGAGCGACCCAACTCGCGCTCAGCGAAAGCCAGTCAGCGGGAACTTTCGCCAGCTCGTCTCCGTATACCAGGTGGAGCAGCGCGGCGTCGGAGGCCAGGACGAGCAGGCTCAGCAGGAGCGCGGTACCCGCCGCCACGAGCAACTTGGCGCAGAGCAGCCCCAGGCGGCGGGGGACGGTGCCCCGGTCGGCGGCGAGGGCGGGGTGGCGGAACTCCTCACCGAAGGCGAGAGCGCCGAGCAGCCCGGCGCCAAGCGCCGCGGGCGGCAGGGGGAGTTCCTGGGGCCAGGCGGCCAGCAGGAGCGGCTGCGGCGTGTGACCGCTCCTGGCGAGGAAGACGCAGAGGACGGCGGAGACGGCGAGTACGGCGGCCGTGGTGAGGTAGCCGGTGCCGACACCGGCGGCGCGGCGCAGCTCGTAGCGCAGGGGGCGCAGGGGGCTGCGTGCGGGTCGGATCGAGATGGGGGGCGGCAAGGGGGACGGAGCCACCGGAGGCCGCGGTGCGGTGATGGCGACCGGGTCCGGGGTGGCGAGCAGGTCTGTGCTGGCAGGCAGGTCCGTGCTGGCGAGCGGAATCAGGTTCTTGGTCGTGGCCACGGATTCGGGCCCGGCTTCGGGCTCGGCTTCGGGCTCGGCTTCGGGCAGCGCGTCGCCCGTCACTGCCAGCTCCTCACCAGAGGCTTCGATCCCGGGTTCGGGCAAGGATTCGGGAACAGGCGCGGGAGAGGGCGTCGACTCCTCGACAACGGCGGCAGGCCCCGCATCCCCGATTTCATCGGCGAGTTGATGGACGAGAATTCCGTGGCGGAACGCCGTTTCTCCGACGTCGGCGCAATTGCTGCCGTACACCGAAAGCCGGTTGCCGTCCTCTTTCACCACCTCGAGGGAGCGTTGCCCGGCACGGGCCTCCTTGGACAGCAGCGCGCCGAGACGTGCCGCGTGCGGACTGCGCACCGCGACCCGGGGGCGCAGCCGAGTGCGGGCGAAGTCCCCGGCTTCCTGGTCGGCGACCAGGCGGCCCGCCTCCAGCGTGACGACCCGGTCGGCGGTCCGTGCGGCCTCCTTGGCGTCGGCCGTGGAGAACAGGACGGTTCCCCCCTGGGCGGCGTGCGCGCGCAGAATTCCGTGCAGCCACCCGCCCTCCCGGGCCGAGAGGCCCTCGGCGGGACCGTCGAGGACGAGCGTGTGGGGGTCGGCGAGCAGCGCGCAGGCCAGTCCGAGGCGGCGGTCCATGCCACGCGAGAGCGTGCCGAGCCGCTGATCACGGAGGCTGACGAGACCGACGACTTCGAGTACGTCGTCGGCGCGCTGGACGGGCACACCGGCGGCGGCGCACAGCATGCGCAGCTGGCCGCGGACCGTGCGGCCGGGGTGTCCCGGGACTTCGCCCAGAAGGACGCCGACCTCGCGCGACGGGTGGGCGATGCGGTGCAGCGGACGCCCTCTGAAGTAGGTGACTCCTCGGCCCTGTTGGATTTCGAGCATGAGCCTGAGCGCCGTCGTCTTGCCGGCGCCCTGCGCGCCGAGCAGCGCCGTGACACGGCCTGTTCGCGCCTCGAAGGACACGTCGTCGACGGCAGGCGGCAGCTCCTGGCGGGGATTGCTTGTCAGTCCGATGGCCTGGATCATCGCTTCTCTCGCGGGATGTGCGACCGCTCGGCGGCCAGAGCTCGTCCGCCGGGTCGGGGACGGACGAACCCCGTGGGTACTTCAGCAAGATAACGCGATATTTCCGTCATTTCGGTCAGGGTGTGGGCCGCGGGTGTCCATCACGCGGGCCGGACCGACAGGTGACCAGCGCGTGACCCGTGGCGGAGGCCTCAGACCTCGGGGCGCAGCATGGGCGGGTTGAGCAGCGTCGCGCCGCCCGCGCGGAAGAGCTGGGCGGGGCGGCCGCCCTGGCGAGTGGTCGTCCCGCCGGTGGGGACGAGGAAGCCCGGCGTGCCGGTCACCTTGCGGTGGAAGTTGCGCGGGTCGAGCACGACGCCCCACACGGCCTCGTACACCCGGCGCAGCTCACCGACGGTGAACTCCGGCGGACAGAAGGCCGTCGCCAACGAGGAGTACTCGATCTTCGAGCGGGCACGCTCCACGCCGTCCGCCAGGATCTGCACGTGGTCGAAGGCCAGCGGCGCCGCCTGCTCGCCCTCTCGGCCGTACCCACCCTGGTTGAGCAGTGCGTCGACCGGCGCCCAGCGCGCACTGTTCGCATCACCGCCGGCCCGCGGTGCGGGCAGATCGGGGGCGAGCGCCAAGTGGGCGACGCTGACGACCCGCATCCGCGGATCCCGCTTGGGGTCTCCGTAGGTGGCGAGCTGCTCCAGGTGCGCGCCGTTCACCTGAACGGGAGTGTCCGGAGAATGCGCGCACAGCCCCGTCTCCTCGACCAGCTCCCGGGCGGCGGCCGCCGACAGATCCTCGTCGTCGCGCACGAAGCCGCCGGGGAGCGCCCAACGGCCCTGGAACGGCGGCTCACCCCGGCGGACCGCAAGCGCGCAGAGCGCGTGGCGGCGCACGGTGAGCACGACCAGATCGACGGTGACAGCAAAGGGCGGGAAGGCCGACGGGTCGTAGGGCGACATGCCGCGATCATAGTCGTCTGCCTGACGATAAACAGCTCCTCCGGCATCCGATCCCGGCTCGATTCACCAGGCCCCGCGTCAGGTTCAGGCCACACCCGCCACCGGTCCTCCTCCCGTGGGTCACACCCCCAGCTGCAGCCCGTCGGCCGCCTCCTCGACCATGGCGAGGCCGAGCCTGCTGACACGGACGGAGAACGGGGCTCCGGCGACGCGCAGCGCCGTCAGTCCCAGCTCCCCCAGAGGCGCGCCGCGGACGGGTCTCAGCGTCACCGTGCCCGACGGGGCGTCCGGCCGGATCCCGGCGAGCGCCGTGAGGAGCTGCACCCCGGCGGCCGCGGCGGTGGCCGCCGGGCGGCAGGCGGCGGGGTGCGGCAACGGAGCGCCGTCCTCCGTGCGCTGCTCCCCCGCGTACATCTCCGGCAGCCGGTAGCCGAACGTCTCGGCCGCGGCCATCACTCCCCGCAGCAGCGCACTCGCCTCTTTCTCGTAGCCGGCGGCGGCCAGACCCGAGACGGCGACCGCCGTCTCGTGGACACGGACGGCTCCGCCACGATGTCCGAAAGGGTTGTACGCGGCCTCCTTGACGCCCAGGCTCCGCAATCCCCACCCCGAGTCCATGGCGGGTCCGCCGAGGAGCCGGGCGAGCTGCTCGGTCTGCACCTTGTCGAGCAGTCCTGGTGCGAGCGCCCCCGAACCGAGGAGACCCGTGTCGAGGAGGTGGGCGGCACCGCCGGTGAGGAGGGGCACGGGGCGGCCGTCGGCCAGGCAGGCCGCGGCGGGCCGACCACCCGTGCGGTCCTCCACCCAGAAATCCTTCCGGAACGTGGACCGCAGCCGCTCCGCCCACTGCCGCAGGTCGGTACCGCCCGAACGGCCGTGTGCGTCGAGCAGGTCGGCGCCGAGCAGCGCGGCCCGATGGGCATGGGCCTGCGTCTCGCAGCGCGCGGGGCCGTCCGGATACGGGTCCGGCAGGCGTCCTCCGTCGCCGGCCGCCTCCAGCAGCCAGCGCAGGCAGCGCTCGGCCGCCGGCAGCAACTCCTCCGTCTCCTGCGCCGGCAGCCCCCAACGCCACGCCTCTGTCAGCAGAACCGGGAAGAGCAGTGTCGCCTCGATGCCCGTGCAGCCGGGCGGCAGATGCGGTCCCGTGTTGCGCAACGGCCCGGGGATCATGCCCGCCCGCGGTCCCTTGCCCACGAGTTGGCGACGGGCGAGCGTACGCAACGTCCCCACCGCGACCCGCGTGCCGAGCGGCAGCGCCATCCGGGCGGCCGCGAGGGCTTCGGCCGGAGCGAGACCGCAGCGCCATGGCGCCCCCGCGGCCAGGTGGACGTCGGTCGGATGCTCGGGGTCCCGCAGCAGCAACGCCTGAAGATCCTCCACGGACCGGTCCAGCAGGGTCCGGACCCTGGGATCGTCGCCGACGGCTCGCGCCGGGGCGAGGGAGAGCGACGCCCCGAGCCCGACCGCCCGCACCGGCCCCGCCCCCTCCGGCCGCACCCGCAGCTCCAGGCTCCAGGTGCCGCCCGGTGGGAGCTCCACCTCCCAGCGCAGCAGCCCGGCGGAGGCCAGCGCGTCCGCGGGAGCGGGGTGCGCGGTGACCACACAGTGCCCCGACGGCGAGGACCAGCGCATGCCCGAGTCGTGCACACTGGCGGGCAGTTCGGGCCCGGTGTTGCCGGACGCGACCGCACCGAGCTCCGCCAGATCCGTCCCGAGCGACACCTCCACGGGGAACCTCAGGGGGCGGCCTGCGGCGCTGCGCAGGACGATCCGCTCCGTACCGTCCGCGTACCGGGTCCGCTCGACGACCACGTCCGGATCCGGGCCGCCATCGGCGGACGGACGCAGCGTCGCGACGAAGCGGGCACGGTCCGCCGAGAGCATCCGTGCCTGCACGGCGATCGGCTCGCGCCCCGCCACCCGCACCTCGCAGCGGGACAGCAGCCTGCGCCCCGCGCGGTAGAACCCCTCGAGGCCTCGGCCGGTCAGCTGCCCCTGATCCGTGGAGATCGCCAGCGCGGGCATGGCGACACAGATCAGCGTGGCGTGCGCGGGCGGCAGCTGTGCGGGGCGACGCGGCGCGGCTGCCGGGGACTGCCCACCCGGCAGGCGTGGTGGGGTCGGGGTGGGTCGCTGGGGACCCTCCCTGCCGGAGACAGGAGACGGGGCGGGCAGGGGCATGAGGCGGCCTCTTCTGCGCTGTCCGCGCTGCGGGGAGTCGGAGGTCGTACGGCGGCTCGACCCAGGCACGGGTACCGCCACTCAGGTGAACGGACCTGCCCCGCCCCAAGTCACGCCCGCGGGGCGGGAAGCCACCCGGCCGGCCCTCGTCTTTCCCGTACGGCACCCCGGTGGGCGCTCGGCTCGCCCCTGTCCCCCGGTGCCGGGCTCCCGCGTTCATGCGTCGTTCGTTCATGTGTCGTTCCTCGCTGCGCGCCGGATGGTGCGACGGCGGTTCTGCGGCCCCGTGGCCGGCCTGTCGGTGGCCCGAGAACCAGTGCCGTCCTTCTGGCGTGCGGGGCGGCGGCGACGCGGAGCGATTCCCGCCGGCTCCGCTGCGGCTTCCGAGGGCTCCGTGGGGAGCGGCAGTTCGGGCTGAAGGGCCGTCACGCTGCGGTCAGTTCGCTCCCTGCGCAAGCAGCGGCGGATCGGCTCGGGGTCCAGGTCGCCGGTGCAGGCATGGTGCAGGAGTTGCGCGAAGGTGTAGCGGGGATCGGCGCACAGCGCCATGTCCAGGGCTTCCTGGCCTTCCGTGGTGTCACCGAGGGACCATGCGACCCAGCCCGCCAGGGACAGCGGCGCCGCGGCGTGCTCTCCGTAGGCGCCGACGCAGCGACGGGCCAGGGCCCTCCAGAGGCGAAGCGCTGGTGCCGCGATGTCGCCCTCCATCCATTCCGCCGCCTGATCACGCGTCGTACGGTCCTGCAGGCCGAGGATCAGCGCCGCCGCATCGTCGTGCGCGAGGAGTTCGTCGTCCTGGAGATCCGCCTCCAGCCTGTCGCTGACCGGCGGCGCGGCAGTCATCCGCGCCATGATCCTGCGGGCCAGGTCGAGCGTGTCGGCGGCCACCTCGGCGTGCCCGTCCTCCATCAGGATCCGGCGCACGATCGCCATGCCCGCCGCGTCGAGAGCCGCCTCCTGATCCTTCGCGGCGGCGGATTCCCACGGAGTGAGGCGCGCTCGCATCTCGCGCGGTGTGACGCCCACCTGCACACCGGCGTAGGCCGTGGCCGCGGCCAGGACCGACGTACCGGGCCGCAGCAGCGGAACGCCCTCCGGCGGGCAGCACTCCTGGTTCGGACAGCAGTAGGTCCAAAAGCGCCCCGCCGAGATGCAGACGACCTCAAGCACCGGGACATCGAGGCTCCCGCAGGCGGTGCGGAGCACTTGTGCCAGCGGTCGAAGGCGCTCCATGACCTGCCGCCCGGATTCGGCGCCGACGGGCTCCGCGCACAGGAAGGCGACAATGCCGTCGGGCCGGGCTCCGCGCCGCTCGCAGCCGCCCACCAGGCACTGGGCGAGCTGCTCCGCGATGGGTGGCCAGTCCTCCGCGCGTCCGGGAATACCGAGGCGCACCCGCCCGCCGAACCGCCCCCGCTCGCCGTGCAGAGCGATGAGGACGACGCTCTCCTCGGGCCGGAACCCGAGCAAGTACGGCAGAGCATCCGCGAGTTCGGCCGGGGTGCGCAGGGTGACCAGCGGCTCGTCGTTGGGATCGACGCGCTCGATGGAATCGATCGGAGCTGTGGGGCTGGTGGGGTCGATGGGCTCGATCGGAGGGGTGGGGTCGGTGGAGCCGATGGAGTCGGTCGGGTCGTTTTGTTCGCTGTGGTTCGCCATGCGCCGACTCTCCCGCGGATCACCAGATTCCGGTTTGCCCTGTGGATAACTACGATCAGGAGCACGCCAAGAGTTATCCACAGCACGGCCGACTCGTTCGCCTAATGTCAGACCCATCAGGTTGCATGGGGGCATGAGCAACGAAGATCTGCGCACGGCGGCCGATTCCGTACTCGCCCGCCTCGTCGGCGGCCCCGCGCCCGCAAGCGGCGACGTGCCACCGTCGGACGGTCCACGGCTGCGCGAGGACCAGTGGCGCGCGATCGAAGCGCTGGTCGCCGACAAGCGCCGGGCGCTCGTCGTGCAGCGCACGGGCTGGGGAAAGTCCGCCGTGTACTTCGTCGCGACCGCGCTGCTGCGGGAGCGGGGCAGCGGACCCACCGTGATCGTCTCCCCGCTGCTCGCGCTCATGCGCAACCAGGTGGAGGCGGCGGCGCGAGCCGGCATCAGCGCCCGCACGATCAACTCCTCCAACACGGAGGAGTGGGAGACCATCCAGGCCGAGGTGGCCTCCGGCGACGTGGACGTCCTCCTCGTCAGTCCGGAGCGGCTGAACAACCCGGACTTCCGCGACCAGGTGCTGCCCAAGCTCGCCGCGGCCACGGGCCTGCTCGTGGTCGACGAGGCGCACTGCATCTCCGACTGGGGCCATGACTTCCGGCCCGACTACCGCCGGCTGCGCACCATGCTCGCCGACCTGCCGCCGGGCGTGCCCGTCCTGGCCACCACCGCCACGGCCAACGCGCGCGTGACGGCCGACGTGGCCGAGCAGCTGGGCACCGGCGGCAGCTCGGACGCGCTCGTGCTGCGCGGGGCCCTCGACCGGGAGAGCCTGAGCCTGAACGTGCTCCAACTCCCCAACGCCGCGCACCGGTTGGCCTGGCTCGCCGACCACCTGCACGAGCTGCCGGGCTCGGGGATCATCTATACGCTCACCGTCGCCGCCGCCGAGGAGATCACCGCTTTCCTGCGGCAGTGCGGGCACACCGTCACCTCGTACACCGGAAAGACGGAGAACGCGGACCGCCAGCAGGCCGAGGAGGATCTGCTCGCCAACCGCGTGAAGGCCCTGGTCGCCACCTCCGCCCTGGGGATGGGCTTCGACAAGCCCGACCTCGGCTTCGTGGTGCATCTCGGCTCCCCCTCCTCCCCGATCGCGTACTACCAGCAGGTCGGCCGCGCGGGCCGCGGTGTCGATCACGCCGAGGTGCTGCTTCTTCCGGGCAAGGAGGACGAGGCGATCTGGAACTACTTCGCCTCGCTCGCCTTCCCGCCCGAGGAGCAGGTCCGGCGCACGCTGGACGTGCTGGCGCAGGCGGGCAGGCCGCTGTCGCTGCCCGCACTGGAGCCGCTGGTCGAACTGCGCAGGTCACGGCTCGAGACGATGCTCAAGGTCCTCGACGTGGACGGTGCGGTCCGGCGCGTCAAGGGCGGCTGGACCTCCACGGGAATGCCCTGGGCGTACGACGCCGAGCGCTATGCCTGGGTCGCCAAGCAGCGGCAGACGGAGCAGCAGGCGATGCGTGATTACGCCACGACGACCGGCTGTCGCATGGAGTTCCTGCGGCGGCAGCTGGACGACGAGGCCGCGGCGCCCTGCGGGCGCTGTGACAACTGCGCGGGCGCGCGTTTCACCGACGCCGTGTCCTCCGGGGCACTGGACACGGCACAGGGCGAGTTGATCCGCGCAGGGGTCGACGTGGAACCCCGGAGGATGTGGCCGACCGGGCTCGCCGCGGTCGGCGTCGACCTCAAGGGACGTATCCCCGTGAGTGAACAGGCCTCCCAGGGCCGCGCGCTAGGGCGACTCTCGGACATCGGGTGGGGCAACCGGCTCCGGCCGATGCTCGCCCCGCAGGCCCCCGACGGACCGGTGCCCGACGACGTGGCGAAGGCCGTGGTCGGCGTCCTCACCGACTGGGCGAAGGGCCCCGGCGGGTGGGCCTCGGGCAGTGCCGACGCCCAGCCGAGGCCGGCCGGCGTCGTGACCATGTCGTCGCACACCAGGCCCCAGCTGATCCAGTCGCTGGGGGCGCGGATCGCCGAGGTCGGCCGCCTTCCGCTCCTCGGCTCCATCGAGTACGCCGCCGGAGCCGATGCGGCACACGTGCCGAGGACCAACAGCGCCCAGCGACTGCGTGCCCTCGACGGAACCCTGACGGTGCCGGCGGAACTCGCCGCGGCGCTCCAGGAGGCGGGCGGTCCCGTTCTGCTCGTCGACGATCAGACAGACAGTGGCTGGACCCTGGCGGTGGCCGCGCGCATGCTCCGCCGGGCGGGAGCCAAGGGGGTGTTGCCGCTGGTCCTGGCCGTGCAAGGCTGACGCAGGCGTCGATGCGGGGCGCCGTGGGCAGGGATATAGGCGGCGCATCACCAGATACCGGTCGGCGGCTCCAATTGCTCGTTGCCGCAAGGCGGTGCGACGGGAAGAATTGGCACTGCTCCCCGCGCGGCTCCCCGTGGCCCGGCAGTTCTGTGCCGCGGTGCGCTCCCCCAGTCCGACCCCGCCCTCTGGGCGCGTAGCCGAAGGGAGGACCGTGACCTTCGGATTCGCTCCGTCCGCTGCGGCATCGATGTCGGAGTCTTCGACGTCGGCTGAGATGTCCGCCGATTCCGCCAACCGACTGGCCCGGATGCTCGAGCCCGCGGAGTGGTCAGCCGCGGGAATTCCCCTGCTGCGCAATCCGCGTGAGGTCGTCAGCGGCCTGCATGCCCGGCATCGTCCGACGCCCGCGACAGCGGTCGTCGCCGTGCTCGATTCGGAGGAACGGCTCCGGGCGAGCGCTTCGTTCACCCGGCGGCCGAGTGCCGCGGACGGCTGGGTCTTCCGCAACGCGCTGCTCGCGCAGCTGCGCCGGGTCATCCCGCACGACCTGCGGCGCCGCACCCCGGTGCGCACCGCCGTCCTGCTCTACTGCCGTGACGGTGACGCGCGTTGGACGCAGGAGGACGGGGCGTGGATGTGGGGGCTGCGGGACGCCTGCACACTGCACGGGCTGCGGTGCGGTGCCTACATCACGCTGACCCGTGACGGCTGGCAGGTGCTGGGCGAGGGCCGTGGCGGCCGTCGGCCCAGTTCCGGCTCGAGCCCCGAGGCCTTCGCCGTAACCGATCCACCGCCACCGCGCACCGGCGGCGCCGCGTCCGACGTACTGCGCCGGGCGGCGGCACGCTGAGGCGCCCGCCGTACCCCGCCGCAAGGCGGGCCACAGGCATGGTCCGGTGCGCGCCCGCCGCTTGCGCGTCGCGCGGTACGCGACGCACACAGCTCCGGGCTCAACCGGCCATGCCACGGACACCGGACACCCGACGCCGACCACCCGACACCCGGCCTCGGCAGGGCTGCCGGACCACGGAGGTCGGACAGCGGCAGCCAGAGGTCAGGTGCCGGACAGCGAACGTCAGACGCCCGCGCCCAGCATCGCGTTGATCCGCTGCGGGTCACCGCAGACGATCAGCAGGGCTCCGGCCCGGGTGAGCGCCGTCGGCAGGGCGCCGACCGCGATCTCCTCGCTGCCGCCGTTGACGGCGACGACGACCACGGGGCGGGACACGGCACGGTCCAGGGCGGCGGCGTCGGCGTAGAAGACGTCGTCACCCGCGTCGTGCTGAGCCCAGTAGGAGGCCTCGCCGAACGACAGCTCGTGGGTGGCCCACGGGTGCGGGTCGCCGGTGGTGATCACCAGGACCTCACCCGGAGCGCGGCCCGAGTCGAGCAGCAGGTCGACGGCTTCCTCGGCGGCGTCGAGCGCCCCCTCGACGGAGGCCGGGATCAGCTGGATCTGCGGAACCGAAGCACCCGCGTCCGCGGCGGAACCCGCGGGCGAACCAGCGGGAGCGACGGGAGCGGTGGAAGGTCCGGAAGCAGCCGGGGCGGGCAGCCCGGGCTTGGCGGCCGGCTCACGCGACGTGCGCTGCGCCGGCGGCGTCGGCCGGGCGGGGCCCGGTCGGCCTGGACGCGGCGCAGCCGCGGGACGCGGGCCGGGTACGGGGCGGGGGGTCGGCGTGATGCGGCCACTGGCCGGGGTCACGCGGGGACCCTGGGCACTCTCGTGAATCTGAGGCTCCTCGGGACTGAGAGGCATGCGTTGTTGTCTATCAAATGCCGATGCGCGGGGCATCAGCGGGTGGCACATGAGTGCGAGTTGGAACTGCTGAAAGCGTCAGAAATCGAAGCCGAGCTGGCCCTCGATCTGCGGAACGCTTTCTTCCGCCCAGCTGCGGGCCTTCTTGAGGTGCCGCCACTGGGGCAACGCATCAAGATACGCCCACGACATCCGGTGGTACGGGGTGGGCCCCCGCTCCGCCAGCGCGGCCTTGTGCACCGGCGACGGATAACCGGCGTTGGCCGCAAAACCGAAGTCTGCATGTTCGATACCCAGTTCGGCCATCATTTTGTCGCGCCGAACCTTGGCGATCACCGAAGCCGCAGCGACGGCCACACAGGATTGGTCGCCCTTGATCACCGTACGAACCTGCCAAGGAGTCCCGAGATAGTCGTGCTTCCCGTCGAGGATCACGGCTTCCGGACGCACCGGCAGGGCCTCCAGGGCGCGCACCGCGGCGAGCCGCAGCGCGGCGGTCATCCCCATGCCGTCGATCTCCTCGGGCGAGGAATGCCCCAGCGCGTAGGCCGTGACCCAGTTCTCCAGCTCCCCGGCGAGCGTCGTGCGCCGCTTGGGAGTGATCAGCTTGGAGTCGGTGAGCCCTTCGGGCGGCCTGCGCAGTCCCGTGATCGCCGCACAGACGGTGACCGGTCCCGCCCACGCTCCGCGCCCGACTTCGTCGACCCCGGCAACGATCTTCGCTCCGGTGGTAGCGCGAAGGGAGCGCTCGACGGTGTGGGTGGGTGGTTCGTACGGCATGGCGCCAGACAGCGTACGCCGCCGGATGCCACCCGCGACACCCAGGCCTACCGACGGAGCAGCGGAACCATGAACTGATCGATCAGTTCGGCGACATCCTCGCCTCTCCATTCGCTCCCGCACACCTCGGAGCGCTATATCGTCATCGCCGGAATGACGTCGCGCACGCAGGGGTGCATGGCCTCGGCGCGCGCCTCTCCGCGCTCGACTCCGCGGCGTACGACCTCCTTGATCAGCTCCACGCTCGGCCCGATACCTGCGTCGGAGATCACTCCGTGGAACCGCTCGGCCGCCACCGTGTCGCACTCGTGAAGCACGGCACGGAGAGCGAATCCGGGCCGCGAGAACGGCCTGCCGCTTCTCTGTGACCGCACGCACCGGTGACATCATCCTCGGCCGCCGCCGGGGCTTCATGGCCGGCGTCCTGTTCTTTGCCCGCGCCTCGTTCCTGGGCGGATTCGCCCAGGAACCCCGGTAGTTGCTGACGGTGCGGGCCCCGCAGCGCGTAGGTGGCGCGATTTGCGACGTCCCAGCTCCCTGGCTTCGTGCCCCCTACATTGACGGCCGTCTCCGGAGTGGCCCGGTACGAGGCGGGCGCGGCATCCGGGCTGCTCAACGCGACGCGTCAGGCGGGCGGTTCGCTCGACCTGTCCATCCTGATCACGGTGCTCGACACGGTGAGCGCGGTGGGTCCAGCGTGCGGCTCACGGGGCCATCGGCAGGGACGTACGAACATGCCGGGCCGTTCACGGCGGCGAGGGCGGGCCCCCTCGCCGCCGTGAACGGCCCGGCGGACGTCGGCCGACGCGCCCCTCAGCGGTACGAGGTCTCCTCGCCGGCATCCTCGCAGCCCGCCACGGACGCCATCAGCGGACGCTTCTCGATGATCTCCCGGGCCCGCGCCTCCCCCAGGCTGGTGGCGTACCAGGGCCCGCGCTCGGCTCCGAGGCCGTTCGCGATGCCCTCAAGGACGCAGGAGCGCAGGGGCTCCTTCAGCCCGTCGACGGCCGGTGCGGCATCGGCGGACAGCCCGCGCGCGTACTCCAGGTCGAACTTCCCGGTGTCCTCGTAGCGCTGGACGTTGCGCTCGGCGATGAGTCCGTCGGGCGAGAGGAGCCCGAAGGCGAGCACTCCGGCCGCGGCACTCGCGGCGACGGCGCGCGGCAGCCACCGGGCGCCCCACACCCCGGCCGCCATGATCAGCACGACGACCAGGCCGAGCCAGAGCTCCACGGCCACGACCGACACCCTCAGCCGGGTCAGGCCGTAGGCGTCGACGTACATGTCCATGCGCCGCACCGCCGACGCCACGACGACGAGCGTGAGGGCGCACAGCGTGCCGAGCACGGCGCGCACCAGACCGCGGTCGCGCGACCCGTCACGCGGCGCCCAGCGCAGGGCGAGGACGATGACGACCAGGGTGAGCAGCGTGGCGAGCAGCAGCTGCCAGAAGCCCTGGCGCGCATACGCGGCGTACGAGAGGTCCGTCTTCTCGAGGACCGCGTCGTAGCCACCGAAGAGCACGGCGAGCTGCACCACGTTGAACGCCGCGAACAGCAGGTTCAGGACGATCAGCGGCAGCGCCCACTCGACGCGGCCCCGCTCCCGGCCGGGACCCACGACGAGCCGGTCCCAGCGCACGGGCGCGGCAGCGGTGTGCGCCGCGGCGAGCGCTCCGACGACACCGGCCGCGAAGAGCAGCACACGCCAGGGCCCGTCGGAGACGGAGGCATCGGGCATCAGATCGCCGAGCAGCCCCGCGAAGGCGGCGTCGGCCCCGGCGAACAGCGCGCCGAAGACCAGCAGCAGCACGGCGGTCACCCCGCCCGCCCGCAGCACGGGCCCGCTCCGGGACCCGCTCGCGCGGCCCCGCATCCCGCGCCAGGCCCAGCCCACGCCGGAGAGCACCGCGTCGAAGGGGCCGAGCGGGGCGAGCAGGATGCCGGGCCAGGTGCGGCAGCCGTGCAGGGCGAGCGAGCCGAGCGCGACGGCGGAGACGACGGCGAGGAACGAGGGCCAGCCCGCGTCCCGCAGCGCGGGCACGGCCAGCAGCGCGAGGCCACCGACCGCCCAGACCAGTGTCCAGGGGAGCGGACTGCGACCGGCCTGTTCGGCGGCGAAGTACGCGGCGAGCGCGGCAGGCACCGCCACGATCAGCAGATTGAGCGCGAGCCCGTCACCGAGCAGCAGCATGCTCAGCAGGCCGGTCGCGAACACCGCGCCGAGCGTGCCGGTGCGGACCGGGGCGGGCGGGTCGGAGCGCAGATCGGCCAGGAACGGCTCGTGCTTGTAGCCGCCCGCCGGGTACGCCCAGTCGCTACGAGGCTCTGGGCTCCCCTCCGCGGCGCGCGGGGCGGGCACGGCGTCCTCGGGCTCCTCGGGCTCTTCGGGCTCTTCGGGCTCCTCAGCGGCCTCAGGCGCCTCGGCGTGGCTGTCTGCTCGTGGCTCCCTGAGCGGATCTCTCCGCACATCTCCTGGTGGCTCCGCGACACCGCTGCTGGGTGGCTCCGCCACATCATTTGGTGGATCTGCCACATCTGATGGCTCAGGCGTGGACGGTGAATCGGACACGGGACCCCCTCCCGGCCGGTCCGCACGTGCAGCAGACGGCACGCACGCGTGGCGGGGCCGCCGGGCGACCGGCATCTCGTTGAGGACGCGCAAGTCATGATCAACTCGCGGCCTGGCCGTAAGAGTAGCCGCGAGGCCGGTGGCGGCCCCCGCATCGCCCGCGCTGTGGCATGACCGTGACAGACGCGCCGGAACCACGAGCCCCTGAACTCCGGACCGCCGAGGCGCCAGGACTTCGGAACCCCGAAGCCAGCCCCCGCAACCCCGAAGTCAGCCCCCCGCGACCGGCACCCAGTCGGGCAACGCCTCGGTCCGTTCCAGCCACTCGCCGGAGGGCGTCCCGCCCTCACCGGAGCCGATCACTCCGCCCACGATGGCGCAGGTCGTGTCCATGTCGCCGCCCACCTGTGCGGTGGACCAGATGGCCTGCTCATAGGAGCCAAGGCCGCGAGCGGCCGACCACAGTGCGAACGGCACCGTGTCATGGGCGGTCGTACGACGGCCACAGCCGAGGACCGCGGCGACCGTCGCCGCATCCCCGTAGTCGAGCATGTCGCGGGCCCTGCGCAGCCCCGCTCCCACGGCGCTGCGGGGCACGAGGTCGATGACGCCGTCCAGCAGCGCCTTTGGCGCGGGCGGCCCCGCGGGATCGGCGGCGAGCGCCGCGGCGGCGGCCACCGCCATGGCTCCCACGACCGCCTCACGGTGCTGATGCGTGGGGTAGGCGGAGATCTCCGCCTGGTGCGTCGCCTGCTCCGGATCGTCCGCGTACCAGGCGCCGAGCGGCGCGATCCGCATGGCCGCGCCGTTGCCCCAGGAGCCCTGCCCCTTGAAGAGCGCGGAGGCCAGCTCCCGCCAGTCCCCGCCCTCCCGGACCTGCCTGAGCAGCCGGTTCACGGCAGGGCCGTAGCCGCGGTCGAAGTCATGGTGCTGGGCGAAGGAGAGGGCGAGCGCGTCCTGGTCGATCCGGTCGTGCCGGACCAGGACCGCGACCACGGAGCAGGCCATCTCGGTGTCGTCGGTCCACTGCCAGGGGCCTGGGGGCGCTTCCCGGCGCTTCAGCAGCGGGTAGTTGGCGGGCACGAAGAACTGAGAGCCCAGTGCGTCCCCCACCGCCAGTCCACGCAGGCTGGCCAGAGCGCGGGCCAGGCGCCGGTCGGGAGAGGAGTCAGCGGTCATCGCCCTGCCACTCTATCCGGTGACGCCGTACGGTTCGGGTTCGCGCCAGCGTTCGAAGGGCCGGTCCAGGGTGTACTTGCCGTCGTCGCCGAGCACCAGCGTCCGCATCTCGCCGTTCCCGGGGTTGGAAAGGGACTCGAAGTCCGCCACCGACCAGTGGAACCAGCGCATGCAGAACAGCCGCATGGTCAGGCCGTGGGTGACGAGAAGGACGTTCGGCGGATGGTCCGGAGCCTCGAAGCTCCGGTACAGGCTCTCCAGGAACGCCCCCACCCTGTCGTACACGTCGGCTCCCGATTCACCCTGGGCGAAGCGGTAGAAGAAGTGTCCGTACGCGTCGCGGTAGGCCTTCTGCAGCTTGACGTCGTCCCTGTCCTGCCAGTTTCCCCAGTCCTGCTCCCGCAGCCGCGGCTCCTCGCGCACCCGTACGAGGTCGGGGTCGAGCCGCAGGGCGCGGAAGGTCTCATGCGTACGGCGATAGGGCGAGACGTACACGCTCACCCGTTCCGAGCCGACGGCGTCCCGCAGCCGCGCGCCCGTCTCGTCCGCCTGCCGCCACCCCTTCTCGGTGAGCGCCAGCGCGTGGTCGGGTTCGCGCTCGTACACGGTGTCGTCGGCGTTTCCGTCCGACTCGCCGTGCCGGACAAGGAAGATGCGCCGCGGACGTGCCATACGGAAACACTAGATCGGCCCTTCCCAGAGGGCTCAACCGGTCCGCCGTCCGGGCTCCATCCGGCGTATACGGCCGCCACCCGCTCCCCCAGCCGCACTGTCACCCGCGCCGACGCCGCAGCAGGTCACCCCCGCGCGGCCTCACACCGTCCACGACGGCTCCAGTTCCACGATGTCACCGGCCAGCGCCGCGACATCGGCCTCCGTCTGGGCGCGCAGCGAGAGGCGCTCCACGCGTTCTCTTCGGTACTTGCCGTGCTCGGCGGCCGACAGCCACATCGACAGGACGAGGAACTCATGTCCGGGCGCCTCCCCGAAGAGCCCGCGCACCATTCCCGGAGAGCCCGCCATCGCCGGGTTCCAGACCTTCTCCTGCATCAGCGCGAAGTGCTCGACCCGCGCCTCGTGGACCCGGCAGTGCGCCACCCGGACCACGTCGGCGTCCGCGAAGCGCGGCTCGAAGCCCGTCTTCACGTCGAAACGGTGGTCGAAGAGCTTGCTCTGGATGTCCTTGAAGGTGCCTGACTGCGTGGCGGCGAGCCGGTCGTGGGAGCGTGCCATGAAGGAGTCGTAGAAGGCCCGGCTCTCCCAGAAGGCGAAAACGTGTGCCACACCCGGCCGCTCCCGACTCCACCCTCCACCCTGTCCCCGGAACCCCGGCTCCCCCAGAAGCCCCGCCCACTTTCGCTGTCCCCGCTCGAACCCCCGTCGGTCCACCACGGTGCAGCGAATCCACTTGACCAGCACCGCGCCATCGTACGGCGCGGAGCGTGGCGCGGGTCACGCTCCGGCGTAGTGCATCCGGATCAGCTCGGCGCGGTCGTCGGCGTTCAGTTCAATACCGAACTCACGGTCGAGCACTTCCCCCAACTCCTGGGTGGATACTCCGCGTTCGTCCGAAGTGCCGTCCGGTCGCGCCACCGTCAGGCGCGCGCCGATCAAGGTGCGGCGCGCCTCCGGAGCCGCCCTCTGGATCACCGGGCGGCGGATGAATGAGGACATGGGGTGGGTCGATGTGTAGTGGTTCATCACTACGTAGTCGACGGGAAGGCGTTCTTCCAGTGTGTATTCGTAGAGATCGAACCAGCCGCCCGCCTCCTCGGTCCGCAACACCCGCGCACCGTTTGATTCCTGGACGATCCCGAACCGCCACTCTCCTTGTCGTACGTCCTGCTCCACGTCGCCCTCGTCCCCCATGGGGATCGGTTCGAGCAGCCCTTCGGCGCCGAAACCGACGTCGCAGTGCCACTGACGACCGTCCGCCTCGACCCTCAGGAGCATGTGCGTCACCGCGCGACGCGACGAGGCACCCGCCCTGACCCGGGCGCCGAGCCCCTTGACGGCGAAACCGATCCGGTCCAGAGCCGCCGCGAACAGGAGGTTCTGCTCGTAGCAGTAGCCGCCCCTGCGCCGCCGCACGAGCTTGTCCTGCAGCGCCGGCAGATCCAGCGGTACGGGCCGGCCGAGCATCGTCTCCAGGTTCTCGAAGGGGATCGCCGCCACATGCGCCCGGTGGAGCGCACGGAGCGTGTCGAAGTCGGGCTTCGCCTCTCCTTCGTGGCCGAGCCTGGCCAAGTAGGCCTCGATGTCCAGTTCTTCCCCGTTCCATGCCATGGGCCCATGATCTACGCGCCCGCGTACGCCCGCCACCAGACCTGCCCGCGGCGGCCCAACAGCCTTACTGACCAGGAAACTTCAGCGATGTCACTCATTCGTCGTAGCGTGTCTGTAGGACACGTCGTGCGGACATGACTGGTGCGTAGGCGTCAGCCGGGACTACGAGGAGGGGGAACTCTGTGAGCAGTGTCAGCAAGGGGATCAAGAAGGTCGAGGTGGGGCTCAAATGGGATCCGAGCCCTGCCGGCACGCCTCCCCATGATCTCGACATCATCGCCGCGACGTACTTGGCACACGCTCCGTACGACAGCCCGGTGTATCTGGTGCACTTCGACAGCCGCGCCCCCGACGGGACGATCACCCTCAACAGGGACAGCAAGACGGGTCAGGGCTTCGGCTTCGACGAGGTCATGACCCTGGAGCTCGACCGTCTCGCGGCCTCGTACGCGCGCGTGGTGGTCGGGGTGGCCATACAGCCCCACGAGGAGCCCAAGGTGTTCGGCGACATCCCGAACACTGCGGTGCGCATCCGCGAGGGCTACACCGACCTCGCGCAGAGCGACCTCTCCACGGTCTCCGGGCACACGGCCGCCACGATCGCCGAGTTCACCCGGGACGCATCGGGGGCTTGGTCCTTCCGCGAGATCATCCGCGGGTTCGAAGCCGATCCGACGTCGTTCGCGGCGGTGATGGGCACCGAGTTCTGAGGACGGACGCGCCCGGGAACGAGGACGTGGCGCGGCGGGAAACGCCAAGGGCGGTGGTGCCGATTTCTCGGCACCACCGCCCTTGGCGTTCAGGCTTCGCTCCCGGCTAGTGCCCGGAGCTCCCGCTCAGTGCGGGAATCAGCTGCAACCGCTGGTCGAGCCGCAGCCCTCGCAGATGTAGCAGGAGCCGGCCCGCTGCATCTTCGTCCCGCAGGAGAAGCACAGCGGCGCGTCGGCCTGGATGCCCAGCTGCATCTCCACGAGCTCGGCGCTGGTGTGCGCCTGCTGCGGAGCGGGCTTCTCGGCCTCGACCTTCGGCACGGCGACCGACTTCAGGACCTCGGGCTGCCGCGGGGCGGACTGGGCCAGGCCCTCGACGTCGACCTCGGACTCGTCCAGGGACGGCTCGTACGAACCGGTCTCCAGGTGCCGCTGACGCTCCTCGGCGGAGTGGATGCCGAGCGCGGAGCGGGTCTCGAAGGGCAGGAAGTCCAGCGCCAGGCGGCGGAAGATGTAGTCGACGATCGACTGCGCCATCCGCACGTCCGGGTCGTCCGTCATGCCGGCCGGCTCGAAGCGCATGTTCGTGAACTTCGAGACGTACGTCTCCAGCGGAACGCCGTACTGCAGGCCTACGGAGACGGCGATCGAGAAGGCGTCCATCATGCCCGCGAGGGTCGAGCCCTGCTTGGACATCTTCAGGAAGACCTCGCCGAGACCGTCGTCCGGGTAGGAGTTGGCGGTCATGTAGCCCTCGGCGCCACCCACGGTGAAGGAGGTGGTGATCCCCGGGCGGCCCTTGGGAAGGCGCTTGCGGACGGGGCGGTACTCGACCACCTTCTCGACCGCGGCACGGATCGTGTCCTCGGCCTTCTCGGTGACCTCGGCGTTCCCGTCGCCCTTCTTCTTGGCGGAGAGGGGCTGGCCGACCTTGCAGTTGTCGCGGTAGATGGCGAGCGCCTTGACGCCCATCTTCCACGCCTCGTAGTAGACCTCTTCGACGTCCTCGACGGTGGCCGTCTCGGGGAGGTTCACCGTCTTGGAGAGCGCGCCGGAGATCCACGGCTGGATGGCCGCCATCATCCGGACGTGCCCCATCGCGGAGATGGAACGCTCGCCCATCGCGCAGTCGAAGACCTCGTAGTGCTCGGGCTTCAGACCGGGGGCGTCGATCACATTGCCATGGTCGGCGATGTGGGCGACGATCGCCTCGATCTGCTCCTCCTGGTAACCCAGGCGACGCAGGGCCTGCGGCACGGTGCCGTTGACGATCTGCATCGAGCCGCCGCCGACGAGCTTCTTGAACTTGACCAGGGCGAGGTCGGGCTCCAGGCCCGTGGTGTCGCAGGACATCGCGAGACCGATGGTGCCGGTCGGGGCGATGACGGACGCCTGGGAGTTACGGAAACCGTTCTTCTCGCCGAGGCGCAGCACGTCCTGCCAGGCCTCCGTGGCGGCGGCCCAGATCGGCGTGTCCAGGTCGTCGACGCGGGGCGCCGTGGCGTTGGCGTCGGAGTGCTGCTTCATGACGCGCTTGTGCGGGGTCGCGTTCTTGGCGTAGCCGTCGTACGGGCCGACGACCGCGGCGAGCTCGGCGGAACGCTTGTACGACCGACCCGTCATCAGGGAGGTGATGGCGCCGGCCAGGGAGCGGCCGCCGTCGGAGTCGTACGCGTGACCGGTGGCCATCAGCAGGGCGCCGAGGTTGGCGTAGCCGATGCCCAGCTGGCGGAAGGCGCGGGTGTTCTCGCCGATCTTCTGCGTCGGGAAGTCCGCGAAGCAGATCGAGATGTCCATCGCGGTGATGACCAGCTCGACGACCTTGGAGAAGCGCTCGGCGTCGAAGGACTGCGTGCCCAGGCCGTCGTCCTTGAGGAACTTCATCAGGTTCAGCGAGGCGAGGTTGCAGGACGTGTTGTCCAGGTGCATGTACTCGCTGCACGGGTTCGAGCCGTTGATGCGGCCGGACTCCGGGCAGGTGTGCCAGGCGTTGATGGTGTCGTCGTACTGGATGCCGGGGTCGGCACAGGCCCAGGCGGCCTCGGCCATCTTGCGGAAGAGCGACTTGGCGTCGACCTCCTCGATGACGTCGCCCGTCATGCGGGACGTCAGACCGAACTTGCCGCCCTCCTCGACCGCCTTCATGAACGTGTCGTTCACACGGACCGAGTTGTTGGCGTTCTGGTACTGGACGGACGTGATGTCGTCGCCGCCCAGGTCCATGTCGAAGCCCGCGTCACGCAGGGCGCGGATCTTCTCCTCTTCCTTCACCTTGGTCTCGATGAAGCCCTCGATGTCGGGGTGGTCGACGTCGAGGATGACCATCTTGGCCGCGCGGCGCGTGGCGCCACCCGACTTGATGGTTCCCGCGGACGCGTCGGCACCGCGCATGAAGGAGACCGGTCCCGAGGCGTTGCCTCCGGAGGAGAGCAGTTCCTTGGAGGAACGGATGCGGGAGAGGTTCAGGCCGGCGCCGGAGCCGCCCTTGAAGATCATCCCCTCTTCCTTGTACCAGTCCAGGATCGAGTCCATGGAGTCGTCCACGGCCAGGATGAAGCAGGCGGAGACCTGCTGCGGCTGGGGCGTGCCGACGTTGAACCAGACCGGCGAGTTGAAGCTGAAGATCTGGTGCAGGAGGGCATACGCCAGCTCGTGCTCGAAGATCTCGGCGTCGGCGGGCGAGGCGAAGTAGCTGTAGTCCTCGCCGGCCTTCCGGTAGGTCTTCACGATGCGGTCGATCAGCTGCTTGAGGCCGGTCTCGCGCTGCGGGGTGCCAACGGCCCCGCGGAAGTACTTGCTGGTGACGATGTTGACCGCGTTCACCGACCAGAAGTCGGGGAACTCGACGCCACGCTGCTCGAAGTTGACCGAGCCGTCGCGCCAGTTGGTCATGACGACGTCTCGGCGCTCCCAGACCACCTCGTCGTACGGATGCACGCCGGGCGTCGTATGGATGCGCTCGATACGCAGACCCTTGCTGGCCTTGGATCCCTTGGCGCGGGAACCTCGTGCCGGGCCGCTCGTCGTCTCGGTCATGCCGCCTCCCTGTATCAGGCTAAAACGCCCTGAAGTGCCACGTTCTTCCCGTGACACGGTGTTGTCTGGTGCCGCGAAAACCCGCGAAGGTCACCGCAACAGGTCTGTGTGTGCCGCCGTCGGCCGTTCAGCCGGTCAGTCGGCGGCAGTGGCGGGCACCGGGACTTCGACAGTCCCTCCGGGCCCGCAGTCTTTCGCGCCGCGCTCGCCGCCGGCGCCCTGCGGCTCGTCGTCGAGCCGCTTTTCCCGCTGGTCCCTCAGCTCCCCGATGGCAGCCTCGAAGTCCTCGAGCGAGTCGAACGCCCGATACACGGACGCGAAGCGCAGGTAGGCCACGAGGTCCAGCTCCTGCAGCGGACCGAGTATGGCCAGACCCACGTCGTGCGTGGTCAGCTCGGCGCTTCCGGTGGCCCGCACCGCCTCCTCGACCCGCTGGCCGAGCTGGGCGAGGGCGTCCTCGGTCACCGGACGCCCCTGGCACGCCTTGCGTACGCCGTTGATCACCTTCGTACGACTGAAAGGCTCGGTCACGCCGCTGCGCTTGACCACCATCAGCGAACACGTCTCCACCGTCGTGAAACGACGGGAGCAGTCGGGGCACTGACGGCGCCTGCGGATCGACGTGCCGTCATCGGTGGTGCGACTGTCGACCACGCGACTGTCGGGGTGCCTGCAGAAGGGGCAGTGCATGGAACTCCCAACCCTCCTTCATGACACGACTCGTAGGCCTCAACAGGCCCATGAGGCCCTCGAAGCAGCCCCCAGCATAGGCGATGCCCGAGGCCTGAAAAGACCGGGGACCACAACTTCTGGGCTGTGGTTGCAATCCAACCACTAGATCTGGGGTTTGGCCGTAAATCCGACGCCATCGCGTGTCGCGTACTCGCGGCCCTCCGCGAACGATACGAGCCCGCCTCGCGCGCCGCACGGGAAGGGGGGCGGTGCCAGGTTGACCGCGCAACCAGTGGCAGTATGGGAGCCCCACTGAGGGGGTCACGACCCCGGCGGTGAAGCGTACCGTAATGAACCGAAATGCCATTCGGCTCGAACGTTAGCCATACACCCAGACGCATGATCACGGCAGGCCTTCTGCGATTTTTCACTCGAACGTGTGTTTGGCGCAACCTTTCGAAAGCAACTACCGTTGGCTAACTAGGGAGAACATCTCGAGAGGGGCCGACAGACGTGACCACCACCGCAGACAGCGCCACCATCACTGCCCAGGACCGCCAGAGCCGACTCGAGCCGGTGCATGCCATGAATGACGCAAGCACGAACCAGGAGGGCCCCAAGCCCCCACGCTCCCTACCGGGCCGACCTCCTGGAATCCGCGCCGACAGCTCGGGGCTCACGGACCGGCAGCGCCGGGTCATCGAGGTCATCAGGGACTCGGTGCAGCGGCGGGGCTACCCGCCGTCCATGCGGGAGATCGGCCAGGCGGTAGGCCTCTCCAGCACCTCATCGGTGGCCCATCAGCTGATGGCCCTGGAGCGCAAGGGCTTCCTGCGCCGTGACCCGCACCGCCCGCGTGCGTACGAGGTGCGTGGCTCGGACCAGCCGAGCAGCCAGCCCACGGACACGGCAGGCAAGCCCGCCGCTTCGTACGTGCCGCTGGTCGGCCGCATCGCCGCCGGTGGCCCGATCCTCGCCGAGGAGTCGGTGGAGGACGTCTTCCCGCTCCCCCGGCAGCTGGTCGGTGACGGTGAGCTGTTCGTCCTCAAGGTCGTCGGCGACTCGATGATCGAGGCCGCTATCTGTGACGGCGACTGGGTGACGGTCCGCCGCCAGCCCGTCGCCGAGAACGGCGACATCGTGGCCGCCATGCTGGACGGCGAGGCGACGGTCAAGCGGTTCAAGCGCGAGGACGGACACGTGTGGTTGCTGCCTCACAACTCCGCGTACCAGCCCATCCCCGGTGACGAGGCGACGATCCTCGGCAAGGTCGTGGCGGTGCTGCGGCGGGTGTGAGCCTCCGCCCCTGACCGGGCCCCGGAACCAACTGCGCCGGTTCCGGGGCCCTGCTGTGTCCCGGGGGCTTCTGTGTCTCGGGAAGGGCTGCTGTGTCCGGCGGCACTGCTTCCGGACTGCTGCGTCCGAAGGCCTACCGCGTACCGGCCCTGCTGCTTCCGGGCCGGTCCGCGCCTACTCCTCGCCGGCCTCGTCCTCGCCTGTGTCCGTGGCGGTGTCCTCGTCGGCGTCCTTGATCGTGACCGTCGCCTTCGCCGCCGCGTCGATCGCGGCCAGCGAGCGCCGCGCCTGATTGCGGTCCGTCGTGTACCAGAAGTCCGGCAGCGAGGCCTTCAGATAGCTGCCGTAGCGGGCGGTCGCGAGCCGCGGGTCCAGGACGGCGACCACTCCGCGGTCCGCGGAGGCCCGCACGAGCCGTCCCGCACCCTGCGCCATCAGGAGCGCCGCGTGGGTCGCGGCGATGGCCATGAAGCCGTTGCCACCGGCGTCCTCCACCGCCTTCTGGCGGGCGCTCATCAGCGGGTCGTCCGGGCGAGGGAAAGGGATCTTGTCCATGACCACCAGCTGACAGCTGGCACCCGGCACATCGACGCCCTGCCACAAGGAAAGCGTCCCGAACAGGCAGGTCTGCGGGTCCGCCGCGAAGTTCTTGATCAGCTCGCCCAGCGTCTCCTCGCCCTGGAGCAGGATCGGCACGTCGAGCCGCTCGCGGAGCTCCTCGGCGGCGTTCTGAGCGGCGCGCATGGACGAGAACAGACCGAGCGTGCGCCCGCCTGCCGCCTCGATCAGCTCGGCCAGTTCGTCGATCATGTCGCTGCGCGTGCCCTCGCGGCCCGGCCGGGCCAGGTGCTTGGCGACGTACAGGATCCCCTGCTTGCGGTAGTCGAAGGGTGAGCCGACGTCGAGGCCCTTCCACACCGGGGCGTCCTCGGACTCGGTGCCCTCGGGGGCGAGCCCCAGGGAGGCTCCCACTCCGTTGAAGTCGCCGCCGAGCTTGAGGGTGGCGGACGTCAGAACCACCGAGCGGTCGCTGAAGAGCTTCTCCCGGAGCAGGCCCGAGACGGACATAGGCGCCACGCGCAGCGAGGCTCCGAAGCGGTCATGGCGCTCGTACCAGACGACGTCCCACTCGGAGCCGTTCGCGATGCGCTCCGCCACGTCGTGGATCGACTCGACGGAGGCGAGGGCCTGCTTACGTACGGCGTCCTCGTCCTGGACCGACTTGTCGCGGGTGGAGCCGAGCGCCGAGATCACCGTGCGGGCAGCGTCGCGCAGGGCCATCAGTGCGTACCCGAGGTCCTCCGGGACCTCCTCGAGACGGCCGGGGAGAGCCAGCTCCATCACGCGCTCGAAGCCCTCGGACGCGGTCTGGAGCTGGTCGGCGACCTTCTCGTTGACGAGCTTGGACGCTCGGCGCACCGCGCGGTTGACCTGGCCCGGAGTGAGCTCGCCGGTGGCGACGCCGGTGACGCGGGAGACCAGCTCATGAGCCTCGTCCACGATCAGCACTTCGTGCTGGGGAAGGACCGGGGCACCCTCGATGGCATCGATCGCAAGGAGCGCGTGATTGGTGACGACGACCTCGGAGAGCTTGGCCCGCTCGCGCGCGGCCTCGGCGAAGCACTCCGCTCCGTACGCGCACTTCGTCGCTCCCAGGCATTCCCTGGAGGAGACGGACACCTGGGACCAGGCACGGTCGGAGACCCCGGGAGTGAGGTTGTCCCGGTCACCGGTCTCGGTCTCGTCCGCCCAGTCGCGCATCCGCAGCAGGTCCTGGCCGAGCTTGCTGGTGGGGGCGGCGGCCTCGAACTGGTCGAAGAGGCCGGGGCCCTCCTCCTCTTCCTGCGGCACTCCCTCGTGGAGGCGGTGCAGGCACAGGTAGTTCGAACGGCCCTTGAGCATGGCGAACTGGGGGCGGCGGCGCAGCAGCGGATGCAGGGCGTCCACCGTCCGCGGCAGGTCGCGCTCCACGAGCTGGCGCTGCAGCGCCAGCGTGGCGGTCGCGACCACCACGCGCTCGCCGTGCGCGAGGGCGGGCACCAGATAGCCGAGGGACTTGCCCGTGCCGGTGCCGGCCTGGATCAGCAGGTGGGAGCCGTCGTCGATCGCCTCGGCGACGGTCTCGGCCATCGTCACCTGGCCAGGGCGCTCTGTGCCGCCGACAGCGGTGACGGCGGCGTGCAGGAGCTCGGGAAGGGAGGGCTTTGTCATAGCGCGACCACCCTACGGGTCTCCACTGACAATCCTTCGATCAAGGCTGATGGAGGGGGTTCGGCACGCTCCCGTGCACGGCGGCGTGCGGGCGTTCGGGGCGGTCCCGGTAGCCGTCCAGGTGGAGCCGGTTGCGGTTGAGGCACAGCCGCTCGATGCGCGGGGCGAGCAGGTCGAACATCTCGTACCGCTCCTTGAGCCGCGGGGCACGCGCCTGATGGCGGAGGATCTCCGCGCGGACGAGCGACCAGAAGTCGCTCTCCGGGACGCCCAACTGCTCGTGGCAGAGCGGGGCGAGATAGCGGAAGACGCCCACGAAGAGCCCGGAATGGATGAACTGCGTGAGGAAGTCGGGGCGTTCGGTGAGCAGTACGTCCCTTACGTCGTCCGGCATCGACGTGTGCTCCGGAAGCGCCTCGGCGCTGACGTTGACGTCGTCGACGAAATCCTTCACCGCGAGCCGGACGGGTACGTCCTTGTCGTCGAAGACGACGATGGCGTTCTCCCCGTGAGGGGAGAACACGGTGCCGTACCGGTAAAGGAACTGAAGGAGCGGCGGCAGCAGCGCGGCGAAGAGATGGCGCAGCCAGACCTCGGGGGTGAGGCGCGAGCGCTCGACCAGCTCGGCGACGAAGGCCCTGCCGTGCGGGTCGGTGTGCAACAAGGAGGCGAGCGTGCGGGCGCGCTCATCGGGAGCGAGATACCGGCTGATCGGTTCGCGCCAGATGGCACCGAGCAGTTCCTTGTACTGGTACGGGACCTCGGGAAGGCCGTCGTACAGCGGGTGCGCGACGGTCACCGACGCGACCTCGCCGAGCAGGATCACCCGGCATTCGTCGCGCAGGAAGGGGTCGGCGTCGCGCAGGGCGTGCATCCAGGCGGTGACGGCGGGGGCGGCCAGGGTGCGCTCGGTCGGCAGCCCGCGCCACACCAGGGTGTTGAGGACCGAGAGCGGCAGCTTCACGGTGTGCCGGTCGGGGCGGGACACATTCAGGAACGTACGAATGGACTGCTGGGGCAGTCGCAGATCGCTGTCGGTGGTGAGCGGCACGATCGTTCCGGCGGCGACGGAAGGGGCGAAGAGGGGCAGGACGACGTCGTCCCATTGCCACGGGTGCACCGGCAGGTAGAGGTAGGCGTGCGGGTCGAGGCCGCGTGCCCTGAGTATGCCCGCGAAGGACTCCCTGGTGGCGGGGGTGAGTTCGCGTGCGTAGAGCCGCTCCGCGGTGTCCAGACCGGAGACGCCTCGGTATGCGGCGAGGTCGGTGTGGACCGCGATCCAGGGAAGCCGCGCGCTGAGGCGGGCCTCGGGGGCCCAGCGGGCGGTGTCACTGGCGGAGAACCCGATGCGGCCCTTGTTGAGGACGAGCCATGGGTGGCCGGTCTGATGCCCTTCGAGTTCCGCGTAGCCGAGGTCGGCCAGCTGTGCCGCGGTGAGGGCGGTCCGGTCGAGCCGGGCGTCGGCGGAGAGCGTGACGGTCAGCTCGCGGATGAGGTGGCCCAGCGTGGCGCCGTCGATGCCCAGGGTGCGGCGGGCGCGGGTGAGGAAGCGGAGAGGGTCGTCGAAGGGGCGCGGTGGTCCCTCACCCTCGGCCAGGGCCAGGCTGGCGGGGTCGACGTGCCAGCTGCCGTACGAGCCGCGGCGGGCGCGGAAGAGGAGACGGGGGGCCGCCGGTCGCTCGCCCTGTGAGTGGTTCCCGTACCCGTTTGCGTCTCCGTCTCTGCCTCTGTCCCCGTCATCGCCGGCGCTATCGCCAGCGGCATCGGCATCGGCATCGAGGCGGATGCTGTAGCTGTCCGTGTCGCCCGGCGGTCCGGTGGGGGCGGGCTCGATGATCTCTTCATAGGCGAACTCGCCGACCATTTTCGCGAGGAGGCGGCGCCCCGCCCTCGCCCATCTGTCCGGGGTCAGCTCGGGCGGGTCATGGAGAGCGGACGGTTCTCGGGACGTCGGGGGAACGGACGGATTCGGCACGGGGACTCCTCAGGGAGGGAACCGGATCAGGTCGAGCGGTGTACCAAGAGTGACGGGGTCATAGCACTGCGCGCAGGGCCCGGTCACGGACCATGAGCGCCGCGCGCTTGTCGGGGAGATCCACCTCGGCGGCAAAGCGGAAGCCGGCGCTCAGAAACGCGGAGACGGAGGGGGTGTTGCGCAGGTCGGGTTCTGCGATGACGCGTGCGCATGCGGCGCGACGGTCGAGCACAAGGTCGGCGACGGCTCTCAGCAGCGAGGTGCCGAGCCCCCGGCCGCGGTCGGCGACACCGCCGATGAGGAGGTGAAGACCGGTGTCGTGCGGGCGGGCCGGGTAATGGCGGGCCAGGGCGTCGAGGTCCGCGCGGTAGACCTCCCAGTAGCTCATCGGCGTGCCGTCCAGAACACCGAGGCAGGGGACGCTGCGGCCGTCGCCGTCGAACTGGTCGCGCAGATGCGCCTCTGTGACGGCATCGGGACCGGCCAGTTCCCAGAACGCCGCTACGGCGGGGTCGTTCATCCACCGGCTGATGAGAGGGAGATCGCGTTCGATGCGCACAGGGACGAGTTGAAAGACACCGGCAGAGGTGGTCGCGGGGCCCCAGTCGGCGACATGGTCCAGCAGATCCTCGGCCGACGAGGCGGCCGTCGGTGCCGGTGTCTGGGCAGAGGCTGCCGTGCGCGCCGCGCCGCTCGCGCCGAACAGGGCGATGAGCTCGTCCGGGAGACGTAGGTCCAGGGTGTCCTGGACGTCGGCCCGGTCTGCCCGTTCGGTCTGGTCGGCCCGATCGGCCCTGCCGACGGTGGAGGACTCGGTGGCGGACTCGGGGGTGGTCTCGGTTCCGGCGTCGGTGCTCGCATCGGGGGGAGGCGGAGGCACGGCGTCGCTCCTCTCAGAAAGGGTCGGTCATGTTCCTCAGGAATGAAGGGGGTTGGCGATGGAGACGTAGACGGACTGGGTGTCGACGGGGCCCACGAGCTCGTCGAGCCCGCGCAGCCGGGTCAGCAGATTGGCCTTGCAGCGCAGCACGGGTGAGTCGAGAAGCAGAGCGGGCAGCGGCGAACGCAGCGGAGCGGGACCGGAGACGACGTCGCCGAGGAAGCGGCGGAACCCGGCGAGCAACAGCTTCTCGTCGGCCAGACGCTGGGCGCCCAGCGCTCCGATGAGGCCAAGGACGTTGTTGATGCCGAGGTAGTAGGCGAAGCGCTCGTCCGCCACCTCGTCGGAGACGAACGTGTCGCTGTGCTCGCCGATGCCGGGGAGCCTTCGGTCGAGTTCGGCGCGGCGGGACTCGCGGAAGTAGTAGCCCTGGTTGTCGCGGTAGCGGCCGCCCACCGGCCAACCGTCGGGGTCGAGCAGCAGGAGCGTGTTCTGCTGGTGGGCCTCCAGGGCGACACCTGCCTCGCTGTCCAGCCACAGCACGGGGCGTACGACGTTCTCCAGGTAGCGCAGGAACCACTCCGTGGCGACGGCTCCCCGGGGGCGGCCCGTCCGTCCGGCGAGGCGGGTGACGATCTCGCCGAGCCGGGAGCGCATCGGGGCGCGGTCATGCCCGGTGGACTGCGGGGACGGTCGGGGCGAGACGAGTCCCGCGATGCAGGTGACGTCGTCGCCGGGACCGAAGGGATTGTGCCGGATCATGACGTCGAGCCCGGGGACGGGCGCGCCGTCGGGGCCGGTCACGGCGAGCCAGGCCGGGTCGCGGATCACGTCGAAGCCCGGGTGAGCCGCCTGCCACTGCTCGGCGAGGCCGCTGCGCAGCAGTCGGTGGACCTCGACGCCGCGGTGGAGTTCCTTGCGGAGATTCTCACGACGGGAGTTGGTGATGCGTAGGCCGAGCGAGAGCTTCAGCATGGCTGCGGCGCCCGAGCGGTAGAGGGTGCGCACGGAGGAGGTCGGGTACCACGGTGCGCCGTGGGAGCCGAGGTCCTGGAGGAGTCCGGCTTCCAGGAGCGCGGCGGTCGCGGGGCGATGTCTGAGCTCACGCATCTGCCACGGGTGCAGGGGCAGGGCGGCGCGGCCTTCCGGCAGCGGCAGGTCCGGGCCCGCGAGGCGGGCGGTGAGCTGCTCGGCAGGGAGGGTGCGGCCACGCTCGGTCCAGGCTGAGTCCGCGGCGAGTACGGAGGGGTCGACGGCGAGCCAGTGCAGTGCGAAGGCGCCGCGCAACTCCGGTGAGTAGAGCCGGGATTCGGTGTCGGAGAGCCCCTCGCGGCTCTTCGGCGTCGGGTGCAGGGGGTGGCCGAGGAGCAGAGACTGTTCGGCGGCGAGGAAGAGGTCGGGCTCGTCACCGGGGTTGTTCCGGCGGTCGGCGATGAAGGTCGCGGTGCGCCGCACCGAGTCGGCGACGCGGCCGACGAGGTCCCCTCCCTCGACCCGCTCGTCGTCGCTGCCGGCGCCGAGGAGGGAGTCGGCTCCGCTGCCGGTGCCGGTCCCAGAGCTGGTGCCGGTGCCGGTGCCGGTGTTAGAGCTGGTGCCGGAGTCGGAGTCGGAGTGGCCGGGCTCGCCTTGCACGGCGGCCTCTGCCTGCGCCCCTGCCTGTGCCTCTCCCTGCGCCTCCGCCCAGCCTTCCGCCCACCCCGCTGCCTGCGCCTCCGGATCAGCGGCTCCGCTGCGTTGGCCCGTCTCTCGGCCCAGGAGAGCGGCGACGGTGACGGCGTCGGCCGGGGGTGCGCTCTGAGGACCGTCCTCCAGGTACGGGAGGCCGAACCGGTGCCAGCCGGTGGCCGACCAGTAGTGCACGGGGACCAGCAGAGCGGTACCACTGGCGTCGAGCGGGATGCGCAGGGCGCCGTGCTCCGGGGCCGGGAAGTCGTTCTCGCGCACCCAGCAGCGCAGGAGGTTCTCGATGGCCGCCACCTGCGCGGCGGTGTGCGGATCCGGGTGATCCAGGAGGTCGGCGGTCGCGCCTCGCAGCTGCTCGGCCCGCCCGCCTTCCTTCTGCCGGGGGACCGTACCGGCCTCCGCCACCAGCGCGGATCGCTTGCCGCACGCGCCTGGGACGTGAGGTTGGGGTGGGCCTTCGGATGCGGGGGTGGCGTTCAAGAGGGCTTCCTTGTGGGGTCGTTCGGGCTCCGGGGCGACGGGTCGGAGCTGTGCTGATGTCTCTTGGCCGCCCGCGGGACGGCCGGGGTCCGCCGTGGCTATGCGTAGTGCGGGCGCGCTGCCGCGGAGATCGCCTCGGCGAGGCGGTCCAAGATCGCGGTCGCCTGCTCGTCCGTGATGGTGAGAGGAGGAAGGAGACGTACGACGCTGGAGTGGCGTCCGCCCAGCTCGACGATGAGTCCGCGGCTCAGGCATTCCCGCTGCACCGCGGCGGCGAGTTCGGGTGCCGGAGGAAGCGGCCGCGGAGAGCGGCCCAGGAAGCTGACGGGCCCCGCAGACCCGGCGGATTCAGACGGCCCGGCCGATTTGGCAGGCACGGCCGATTCGGCAGGCACGGCGGATTCGGCAGGCACGGCGGGTCCAGCGGGCAGATGGCGCTCAGCCGGTACGCCGCTCGACGTGCCACCTGAGATAGCGGCCGAAAGGCCATCTGAGATGCCGAGTTGGTCCGCGCCGCCCGGGTCCACGAGTTCGACGCCGATCATCAGGCCGCTGCCCCGGACGTCGCCGACGCAGGGATGCCCGGCGGCCAGGGACCGCAGTTGGGCGAGCATGCGGGCGCCCAGGACTCCCGCGCGTTCCGCGAGGCCGTTCTCACGGACGTACGCGAGGGTGGCCGAACCGGCCGCCATGGCGAGCTGGTTGCCGCGGAACGTGCCCGCGTGGGCGCCGGGCGGCCAGACGTCGAGGTCGTCGCGGTAGACCACGACGGCCAGCGGCAGACTGCCGCCGATCGCCTTGGAGAGCACCATCACATCCGGGACGATGCCGCTGTGCTCGACGGCCCAGAAGGTGCCGGTGCGCCCGACGCCGGTCTGGACCTCGTCCGCGATGAGCGGGATCGAGCGTGCGGCGGTGATCTCGCGCATCCGGCGCAGCCAGTCGGCGGGGGCGGGGATCACACCGCCCTCGCCCTGCACGGGTTCGAGGATCATCCCGGCCGGATGCGGTACGCCGGACTTGGGGTCGTCGAGGAGGCTCTCGGTCCAGCGGGCCGCGAGTTCGGCGCCGTCCGCGCCGCCGATGCCGAACGGGCAGCGGTAGTCCTGCGGGTAGGGCAGGCGCGCCACGCGTACGTCCTGTGCGCCACCGGATGCTTCGAGCGCCCCTGCCGTCATCCCGTGGTAGGCGCCGGTGAAGGCGAGCATGCCGTCGCGCCCGGTCGCCGTACGCACGAGTTTGAGCGCGGCCTCCACCGCGTCGGTGCCGGCGGGGCCGCAGAACTGGATCCGCGCGCGGTCCGCGAGTCCGCGGGGCAGCGTGCGGAACAGCTCGGTGGTGAAGGCGTCCTTGACCGGCGTGGCCAGGTCGAGGACGTGCAGCGGCGCCCCCGAGTCGAGGACCTTTCTGATCGCTTCGAGCACGACCGGATGGTTGTGCCCGAGGGCCAGGGTCCCCGCGCCCGAGAGACAGTCGAGGTAGCGCTGTCCGTCGGCGCCCTCGATCGTCAGACCGCGCGCCCGTACCGGCACGATCGGCAGGGCGCGCGCATAGGTGCGCGCCGCCGACTCGCGCGCCGACTGGCGTCGCAGGATCCCCTCGTGTGCTGCGGAGTGCGCCGCGGAAACCGCCGCGGGTGCCGGCTCGGTCACGGCCACGACTGTTGGTCCTCCCGCTGGGAATGGGCGCTTCCCACTCGATCTGGGCGAGCGCGCCGACGAGTTGGCAGGGGAGATGAACGCAGGCCGCCAGTCCCCCGTACGTACCAACGACGGGAGCTGCGGAGAAACACGGGTGATCGGAAGATCCTTGCCGTGACGGAACCGTTGCCGTTCCGTCGGCAGTCCCCTACGGCACCGGCATAGTGTGAGGTGCCGTTCATCCGCGGCAGGGTGTGCAGCGCCACGGAAGCACGGTGGCCGACGCGCCGTGCGGCACGCGGTGTCCGGCATGTGAACGATCTCGAAGCCCAGGGGGAATCTCTCTATGCGACCCATACGTCCGCTCAAGACCGATCGTCGTGGGAGGAGTGCCCGCGGCAGAACCTCCCCCGTGGCGGCGGCTGTCGCCATCGGCGCGGCGCTCGTTCTGACCGCGACGGCCTGTGGCCCGAGCGAGGACAACGCGGGCGACGAGCCGTCCGCCTCCCAGCCCGCCGACAACGGCAACGACGACGGCAAGGTCAAGATCCCCCAGGACATCCAGGACCGGCTCAAGGAGCACGGCATCGACCTGGACAAGTGGAAGGACGGGGCCTGGAAGAACTGGGACAAGGACGACTGGCTCCGCGAGGCCGGCGACTACGTCAACCCGATCATCGACGGTCTGTGGGACTCGGACCGCATGCGGGACGCGGACAAGAACCCCGACCGCGGTGTCGAGGACAACGACATCTCCGGTGACCAGGGCGTGACCGACCCGACGCCCGAGCCGGTGGAGGCGGCGGCCCTGAAGACGCCGTACGACGCCAGCGCCCCCGCCTCGGGCAAGCTGTTCTTCGACGGCCCCGAGGGCTCGATGGTCTGTTCGGCCACCGTCGTGAAGGACCCGGCGCACCCGGGCAAGTCCAACATGGTGTGGACCGCGGGTCACTGCGTGCACGCCGGCGCCGACGGCGGCTGGTACCGCAACATCGCCTTCGTGCCCTCGTACAACAACGGCGGCAAGTCGGCCGCCGAGTTGGAGAACGCCCCCAAGGAAGAGGTGGCTCCGCACGGCGTCTGGTGGGGTGACTGGGCACAGACCTCCGACCAGTGGATCGAGAAGGGCGGCCCGACGGGCGGCGCCGGCGCGCCGTACGACTTCGCGGTCATCCACGTGACGCCCGAGAAGGGCAGTGAGGGCCAGTCCCTCGAGGAGCAGGTCGGTTCGGCGCTCCCGGTGGACTTCAACGCCCCGGCCGTGCCCCAGATCGCCGACATGACGGCGACCGGCTACCCGGCGGCTCCGCCGTTCGACGGCCAGAAGGCGTTCCAGTGCGCCGACAAGCCGGGCCGGCTCTCGATCAGCAAGCCCGACCCGACGATGTACCGCATCGGCTGCACGATGACCGGCGGTTCGTCCGGCGGCGGCTGGGTCGCCCAGGGTTCGCAGGGCGAGCCCGCCCTGGTCTCCAACACCTCCATCGGCCCGGTGACGGCCGGCTGGCTGGCCGGACCGCGGCTCGGCAAGGAAGCCAAGGGCATCTACGGCGCGGTCAGCAAGAAGTTCGCCGACCAGTAGCCGCCCGGTAATCGCCTGATGTACGACGGCGGGGTCGCCGGAAACCTTCACGACCCCGCCGTCATTCGTCCCCCATCTCAAGGGCATAGTGGGGTGTCGCGTCGGCGGGGGCTCCCGGAGCTTCCACGCCGACACATGACAAGTACATGGCAATTGCAGCAATCACACGTTCAATTCGGGGGTTACAGCACCATGCGTTCCACTCGTGCGCCCTTCGCGCGCAGTCGCGGGCGGCGTCTCGCACTCGCCGCCACCGGGCTCGCCGCGACCCTGGCACTCACCGCCACGGCCTGCGGTCCCACCGACGACAAGGCCAGTGACAAGGCCGATTCCGGTACCTCCCAGGGCGCGGAAGGCGCGGACAAGGGCTCCGACACCGGTTCCGACACCAAGCTGCCCGGCGACATCGCCGACAAGCTCAAGGACCACGGCATCGACCCGGACAAGTGGAAGGACGGGGCCTGGAAGAACTGGAACAAGGACGACTGGCTCCGCGAGTCCAAGGACTTCGTCAATCCGGTCATCGAGGGGCTCTGGAAGCCCGAGCGGATGAAGGACGCCAAGGACCCGAACAAGACGATCGCCGCGAAGGACGCCGCCGCCGACCAGGGCGCGACCGACCCCGAGCCGTCGCCGGTCCAGGCCAAGCGCGAGAAGACGCCGTACCACGAGAACGCCGCCCCGGTCGGCAAGATCTTCTTCGACGCCCCCGAGGGCTCGATGGTCTGCTCCGGCACGGTCGTGAAGGACCCGCGCAACCCGGGCAAGTCCAACCTCGTGTGGACCGCGGGCCACTGCGTGCACGCCGGTTCCGCCGGTGGCTGGTACCGCAACATCACCTTCGTGCCTGCCTACAACGACCTCGGCAAGTCCGAGGCCGAGCTGAGCAACGCCGCCCCGCAGGAAGTCGCCCCCTACGGCCAGTACTGGGCCGACTGGGTCTCCACCTCCGCCGAGTGGATCGACCAGGGCGCCGCTTCGGGCGGTGCCGGTGCGCCGTACGACTACGCCGTGATGCACGTGAAGCCGAAGCAGGGCGCCAAGTCCCTCGAGGAGACGGTCGGCAACGCGCTGGCGGTCGACTTCACGACTCCGTCGGCGCAGAGCGTGAGCTCGATGGGCGCCTGGGGCTACCCCGCCGCTCCCCCGTACAACGGCCAGATCATGCACAAGTGCATCGACAAGCCGGGCCGTCTCTCGCTGGCCTCCACCCAGCCGACGATGTACCGCATCGGCTGCACCATGACCGGCGGTTCGTCCGGCGGCGGCTGGTTCCGGATGGTGGGCGGCAAGACCCAGCTGGTCTCGAACACCTCGATCGGCCCGGCCGAGAACACCTGGCTGGCCGGACCGCAGCTGGGCAAGGGCGCCGAGCAGGTCTACGACATGATGAGCGAGAAGTACGGCTCCCAGTAGCCGCCCGGCAGGCGAGAGCCGCACCTGAACACATCGCGCGTGACGCGGCGAAGGCCCGCCCCCTACGAGAGGGGGCGGGCCTTCGCCCTGTGGTGCACACCGCGTGAACCGCGTGAACTACGCCTGCCGGGGCCTGCGCTCAGCCCGCGACCGGGACGTACGGCGTGAGGTCCGCCGCCAGTTCCTCGTGCACCCGCGCCTTGAGCAGCGTGCCCTCGGCGGTGTGCTCCTCGGAGAGCACCTCGCCCTCGGCGTGCGCCCGCGAGATGAGCTGCCCCTGCGTGTACGGCACGAGGGCCTCGATCTCGACCTCGGGCCGCGGCAGTTCGGCGTCGATCAGCGCGAGCAGCTCTTCGATGCCCATGCCGGTGCGCGCGGAGACCGCGATCGCGTGCTTCTCGTTGCGCAGCAGCCGCTGGAGGACCAGTGGATCGGCCGCGTCCGCCTTGTTCACGATCACGATCTCGGGCACGTTCGTCGCGCCCACATCGCGGATCACCTCGCGCACGGCGGCCAGCTGCTCCTCCGGAACCGGGTGCGAACCGTCCACCACGTGCAGGATCAGGTCGGACTCGCCGACCTCTTCCATCGTGGAGCGGAACGCCTCGACGAGGTGGTGCGGCAGATGCCGTACGAACCCGACGGTGTCGGCCAGGGTGTAGATCCGGCCACTCGGCGTCTCGGCCCGGCGCACGGTCGGGTCGAGGGTGGCGAACAGGGAGTTCTCCACCAGGACGCCCGCGCCCGTGAGTCGGTTGAGCAGGGAGGACTTGCCCGCGTTCGTGTAACCGGCGATCGCGACCGAGGGCACCTTGTTGCGCTTGCGCTCCTGGCGCTTGATCTCGCGGCCCGTCTTCATCTCCGCGATCTCCCGGCGCATCTTCGCCATCTTCTCGCGGATCCGACGGCGGTCCGTCTCGATCTTGGTCTCACCGGGACCACGGGTCGCCATGCCGCCGCCACCGCTGGATCCGCCGCCGCCCATCTGACGGGAGAGCGACTGACCCCAGCCGCGCAGGCGCGGGAGCATGTACTGCATCTGGGCGAGGGCGACCTGCGCCTTGCCCTCTCGGGACTTCGCGTGCTGGGCGAAGATGTCGAGGATCAGGGCGGTCCTGTCGACCACCTTGACCTTGACGACGTCTTCGAGGTGGATCAGCTGGCCGGGGCTCAGCTCACCGTCACAGACGACGGTGTCGGCCCCGGTCTCGAGGACGATGTCACGCAGCTCAAGAGCCTTGCCGGATCCGATGTACGTGGCCGGGTCGGGCTTGTCGCGGCGCTGGATGACGCCGTCGAGCACGAGCGCGCCCGCCGTCTCGGCGAGTGCGGCCAGCTCGGCGACCGAGTTCTCCGCGTCCTGCACTGTGCCCGAGGTCCACACGCCGACGAGCACCACTCGCTCCAGACGGAGCTGTCGGTACTCGACTTCGGTGACGTCCTCGAGCTCGGTGGAGAGGCCGGCGACGCGGCGCAGGGCCGCGCGCTCGGAGCGGTCGAACTGATCGCCGTCCCGCTCTCCGTCGATCTCGTGGCTCCAGGCGACGTCCTCTTCCATCAGGGCATCGGCCCGAAGACCTTCGGGGTAGTTCTGCGCGAGGCTCTGCGCGTCCTGGGAAGGGGAAGAAGAGGAGGTCATTGGATCCTTACGTCGATGGGATTCGTCATAGTGGTCAACGCTCCGGGCCGCCCCGAGATTCCCCGGTCCGGCCGGCACCGGCCCTGAGATCCCCCCGAAGGGTTTTCCCGGACCCGCGGCGGCGCCGACCTGAAGATGGTTGCACGGAACGGCCCGTCTCGTCACATGGGTTATTTCCCTGCGGGAGCGGCCTTACGCCAGTCCGGGTGCCCCGGCATCGGAGGCGTCTTCGCGCCGTACAGCCAGGGGTCGAGGAATCCGCTCAGATCGCGTCCCGCGGTCGACGAGGCGAGCCGTACGAAGTCCGCGGTCGTCGCGTTCCCGTCCCGGTGGTCGCGCACCCAGTCCCGCTCCAGGCGGTCGAAGTTCTCCTGTCCGATCTCCTGCCGCAGCGCGTAGAGCACCAGAGCGCTGCCGTCGTACACGACAGGGCGGAAGATGCTGATCTTCTGCCCCGGCGCGGGCCCCTTCGGCGCGGCCGGCGGCCCGCCCGCCGCACGCCAGCTGTCCGACTGCCGGTAGGCCTCGCGCATCCGCTTCTGGAGGGGCTTCTTCGACTTCTCCTCGGCGAAGAGTGCCTCGTACCAGGTGGCGTGTCCTTCGTTGAGCCAGAGATCGGACCAGGAGCTCGGGCTCACGCTGTCGCCGAACCACTGGTGCGCCAGCTCGTGCACCATGATCGAGTCCACGTACCACTCGGGGAACTCGGGCCGCTTGAACAGGTCGCTCTCGAAAAGGGAGAGGGTCTGCGTCTCGAGCTCGAAGCCGGTCTGCGCCTGCGCCATCAGCACTCCGTACGTCTCGAAGGGATAGCGGCCGACCTTCTTCTCCATCCAGTCGATCTGGTCCGGCGTCTTCTTCAGCCAGCGCTCCATCGCCTTGCGGTCCTTGGTGGGCACCACATCGCGTACGGGCAGGCCGTTCGGCCCGGAGCGGTGCACCACGGTGGAGCGGCCGATGGAGACCTGCGCCAGTTCCGTCGCCATGGGGTGACGGGTGCGGAAGGCCCGGGTCGTGGTGGACCCGGTGTGCGCCGTGGCGACGGGCAGACCGTTGGCGACGGCGGTGAGCCCCTTCGGGGTGGTGATGCGGAACGTGAACTGTGCCTTGTCGGCGGGGTGGTCGTTGCACGGGAACACGCGATGCCCGGCATCGGCCTGATTGGCCATGGCGAGCCCGTCGGCGGTGGGCACCCAGCCGCCGTCCCGGTCCTTCGTGGGCCGGGGGTCACTGGTGTGCCGCACCGTGATCCGCATCCGCTCGCCCCGGCCCAGCGGCCGCGACGGCGTGACGGCCAGGTCCTCACCGGTGGTCTCGAAGCGGGCGGGAGATCCGTTGACGTCGACGGAGCGGACCTTGCCGTGCGCGAAGTCGAGGTTGACCCGCTGCATCGTGGCGCTCGTGCGGGCGTCGATCACCGTCACGGCGTCGAGCGGCTTCTTGTTGTCGCCGCGGTAGGTGAAGGCGATGTCGTACGCCAGGACGTCGTACCCGGGATTGCCCAGGTGCGGGAAGAGCCGGTCGCCGATGCCGAGCGGCCTGGCCGGTGACGGCGCGCTCGCGGCGAGGAGGGTGGCGGAGGTGACCGCGGCCAGGAGCGCGGTCGCGATGCGAAGAGTCTTCGGCCGCGAGGCCTTGACCCGGGGGGTGAGCAGCATGAACTACCGCTATCAGCGCGGGCCTTCCGCACCGGTGTCGGCGCGCGTCGCACCACTCGAACGAGTCGCCAGTAGGCGGCGCAGGCGACGCCGAGGCCCCGTGGCGCGCTGCTACGAAGGCGCCGCCGTCGGGTGCTGGGCACGGCTGACGTCGTACACCCCGGGCACCGCGCGCATCGCGCGCATCAGCCCCGGAAGGTGGGCCGCGTCCGGCAGTTGCAGCGTGTACGTGTGGCGCACACGCTGCTGGGTCGGCGGCTCGACGGTCGCCGACATGATCTCGACGCCCTCCATGGCGATGGCTTCGGTGAGGTCGGCCAGCAGATGCGCCCGTCCGAACGACTCGGCGATCAGCGTCACCCGGCACTCCGCGCTGTCTCCCCAGCGCACTCCGACCTCGGGGCGCCCCACCTCCTTCATGCGCCCGACGGCGGGACACTCGACGCGGTGCACGGTGACGACGCCGCCGCGCACGGCGAAGGCGGTCACCTCGTCCGGCGGCACGGGCGTACAGCAGCCCGCGAGCCGGACGCTCGCGCCTTCCCTGTCGACGACGGCGTTCGCCGCGGCGGGGCGCGGGAAGTCGGCGGCCTGCGGCGGGGGCGAGGGCTTCTCCGGGGTGGAGGCCGCGGGAGCCGACGCGGGCGTGGGGTGGGTCGTGAGCCAGCGGCGGATGGCGATCCGGGCGCCGGGCGTGCGGGCGTGGTCGAGCCACTCGCGCGATGGCCCCGATGCCGCGTCCTGCCCCATGAGCAGCTGGACCGTGTCGCCGTCATGCAGGACGGTGCTCAGCGTCGCCAGGCGGCCGTTGACACGTGCTCCGATGCAGGCGTGGGCGTCCTCGCCGTACTGGGCATAGGCGGCGTCCACGCAGCTCGCACCGGCGGGCAGGCCGAGCGTGCCGCCGTCGGGGCGGAAGACGGCGATCTCGCGGTCCTGGGCGAGGTCTTCGCGCAGCGTGGACCAGAACGTGTCCGGGTCGGGGGCCGCCTCCTGCCAGTCGAGCAGGCGGGAGAGCCAGCCGGGCCGGGTCGGGTCGGCGCGCTCGCCCTCGACGGCGACGTCCGAAGAGGCGTCGGGACCGGCATCGGACTGCTCCTCCGAAGGAGGAGCGTACGGATTGCGCAGGGCGACGACGCCGGCCTCGGCCACCTTGTGCATCTGGTGCGTACGGATGAGGACTTCGGCGACCTCTCCGTCCGGGCGGGCCACGGCCGTGTGCAGCGACTGGTAGAGGTTGAACTTCGGGACGGCGATGAAGTCCTTGAACTCCGAGACCACCGGCGTGAAGCACGTGTGCAGCTCTCCGAGGACGCCGTAACAGTCCGCGTCCTCGTTCACCAGGACCAGGAGCCGTCCGAAGTCCGCCGCGCGCATCTCGCCGCGTTTGCGGTGCACCCGGTGGACCGAGACGAAGTGCCGTGGCCTGATGAGGACTTCGGCGGCGATCCCGGCCTCGCGCAGCACCGCGCGGACGTCGTCCGCCGTCCCTTCGAGCGGGTCGCCGCCACCCACCGCGTTGGCCGCGATCAGCTCCTGGACCTGGGAGTACTCCTCCGGGTGGAGGATCGCGAAGACGAGGTCCTCCAGCTCGGTCTTGAGCGCCTGCACACCGAGGCGTTCGGCGAGCGGAATGAGCACGTCCCGCGTCACCTTGGCGATCCGGGCCTGCTTCTCGGGACGCATGACGCCGAGCGTGCGCATGTTGTGCAGGCGGTCGGCCAGCTTGATCGACATGACGCGTACGTCGTTGCCGGTGGCCACCAGCATCTTGCGGAAGGTCTCCGGCTCGGCGGCCGCTCCGTAGTCGACCTTCTCCAGCTTCGTGACGCCGTCGACCAGATAGCAGACGTCGTCGCCGAATTCCGTACGCACCTGATCGAGCGTCACATCCGTGTCCTCGACGGTGTCGTGGAGCAGGGACGCGGTCAGGGTGGTGGTCTCGGCGCCCAGCTGGGCGAGGATCAGGGTCACCGCGAGCGGATGTGTGATGTACGGCTCACCGCTCTTGCGCATCTGGCCGCGGTGGGACGACTCCGCAAGGACCCACGCACGCCTCAACGGCTCCAGATCCGCGTCCGGATAGTGCGCGCGATGGGCTTCCGCCACATGGCCGATCGCATCCGGCAAACGGTCCCGGGTGGCGGGCCCCATGAGGGCCGCGCGGCCGAGCCTGCGCAGGTCAAGCCGCGGACGACCGCGCCTGCGCTGCGCACCGGGCGTCACGGGGCCAGACATCGCAGGGTTTGTAGCCTCCGCACTCATGGGCACCTCCGGCTGCTCCGACCGGCGGTGAGCGGACGACGGCGTGCTCCGTCCGGGCCGGTGCTTGATGCTACCGAGCCCATCACGCGCCGCTGACCGCCTCTCGCCGAGCGTGAAACGGATCACCCATTCGAGCGACAGTTCACGGGTTTACAGTTTCGAACCATTCCGCGTCGATCTCGCCTTCGGCGACGATCACCGCGGGGCCCGTCATCTCGATCTCGCCGTCGGGCCGCTCGGTGATGACCAGGCTCCCACCAGGCAGATCGACGGTGTACGTAACCGGCGAACCGGTCGCTGCGGGGTCGGCCCCGTCCCTGCGGGCCGCGGCGACGGCCACGGCGCACGCGCCCGTGCCGCACGAGCGGGTCTCACCGGCGCCGCGCTCGTGCACGCGCATGGCGACGTGACGCACGCCACGGTCGACGACGAACTCGACGTTCACACCGTCCGGGTAGGCCGAAGCCGGGCTGAACGGCGGTGCGTCGTACAGGTTTCCCGCGTCGGACAGGTCGTCCACGAAGGCGACCGCGTGCGGATTGCCCATGCTCACGTTGCGCGCGGGCCAGTGCCGGTCGGCCACGGAGACGGTGACCTCCCCTTCGGGGAGGAACGCCTTGCCCATGCCGACGGTGATGTCCCCGCCGGTCGCGGCCTTGGCGATGTGCACGGTCTTCACGCCGCCACGGGTCGCGACGGCCAGGTCGCCCTCGCCCACCAGTCCGGCATGCTGCAGATAGCGGGCGAAGACGCGCACTCCGTTGCCGCACATCTCGGCGATCGAACCGTCGCCGTTGCGGTAGTCCATGAACCACTCGGCCTCGGCGGCCAGATGGCGCACCTCCGGGTGCGCCGCGGAACGCACGACGTGCAGCAGGCCGTCGCCCCCGATGCCCGCGCGGCGGTCGCACAGGGCGGCCACGGCGGCCGGGGGCAGCTCGACGGCGTTGTCGGGGTCCGGGACGATCACGAAGTCGTTCTCGGTCCCGTGCCCCTTGAGGAAGGCGATCCGCGTGCTCATTCCTCGATCGTACGGGGTAGCCAGGACACTCGGTCCGTACGGTGCCTGTCAGCGCTCTGACCTCGTACGACGCGGTCAGCGAAGGCGGGCTACGCGCCACACGGCGAGGACGGCCACGGCGATGAACACCAGGGCGTACGCGGAGACGATCCGCCAGTCCGGGCGGCCTCCGGAACCGCGCTCCGGCAGCCCCGGCCAGGTGTGCCCCACGCGGCGCGCGGCCATCATGCCCCAGCCCGCGGCGCAGCAGCTGATCAGGAGTCCGAGCATGGCGACGACGGCGCCGCCGTCACCGAACTCGAAGGCCAGCGGGAAGGCGAACATCAGCGATCCGGCGGCGGCCAGGACGACGATCGGCGCGAGCTGCCAGATGCGCAGACGGCGCTGCGGGCGCAGTTCGACCTCGACCTCGGCCGCGGCCATCTGGTCCGCTCCGGGTCCGTCGTCGGTCACGCCGTCCGGGGGCCCGTCGGGGCCGTCCGGAGTCAGCTCGCCGCCGTCATGTGCGGTGTCACGAGGGCCGGCCTCCATCGCCATCCGCCCTCCCACTTCGGACTCCACTGGTCGATTGATGGTCGATGATGGCACGGCGCCAGGGGCCGGGATGACCGCCGGAGCGTCCCGATGCCATCACGTGATCAGGCTGTTATGGCCCTGCTTGAGGGTTCCTGCAGGTCAGATGCCTGCTGCTGGTCGGCGAGTCAGCAAAAGGTCAACAATAAGCCCAGGTCAGCGACCGATTACAGGTCGAGACCGAACCCGAAGAGGGGACCGCAACAACCGTGTCGAACAAGCTTGCGCGGGGCATGGGCAGCTTCTTCAAGTCCTGCGAGTGCCGCCGTCCTTCCGGCTGCCCGCACCTCTACACGATCCGCTTCCGCAACTCCCGCGGCAGACAGGCCGAGGAGTCCGGCTTCCCCGACCAGGACGCGGCCATCGAACGCCTGATCGCGCTCTACACGGCCCGCAAAACCACTCCCCGGAGCATCGCCGAACAGAAGGAAACCCTCGGTGAGATGACCTTCGAGGAGTACGCGAAGGCATGGTTCGCCCGCAAGCGCGGCCTCACCGGCAGCACGAAGGCCGCGACCGAGTCCCGGATGCGCACCCACGCCTACCCCGAGATCGGCTCCCGGAAGATGCACACCTTCGACAGCTTCGTAGTTGAACGGTTCATCACCGCCATGGAACGCAGCAACGTCGGCGCCGCGACCCAGAAGCAAGTCTTCCTACGCGTGAAAGGCATCCTCAAAGACGCACACCGGCGCGGAATCATCGGCCTTGACCCGCTGCTCGATGTCAGCCCGCCGGAGTACCGCCCGGGTCCGACTGTGATCCCCTCCAAGGAACAGGTCGGTCTGCTGCGCGTGGCCCGTGACGACGACGCCTTCCGCCTCATCGTCGACCTCATGGCCGGCATGGGCCTGCGCAACGGCGAGGCCCTCGCCGTCAACGTGAACAACATGGTCGCCAATGACACCTACCGGGTGCACCAGCAGGTCCACGACCGGACCGTCACCCTGGAACCCCTCAAGCACAGGAAAACCGGCGAGTTCCGCGAAGTGCCCCTGCCCGCCTTCGTCCGAGAAAGCATCGAACGCTACGCCGCCACCCACGGAACCTTCCAAGGCGGCTACCTCCTCAAAACCATGCGCCCCAGCACCGGAAACGCCTTCCTCTCCCCCACCACCCTCCGAAGGTGGTGGACCAACCTCCAACAGCAGAAGCACGAACTCACCCCCCAAGGGATGACCATGTACAGCTTCCGCCACTACTTCGCCTCCAACGCCCTCGGACACGGCATCCCCATCACCGACGTCGCCGACTGGATGGGACACTCCGACATCAACATCACCTTCCGCACCTACCGCCACCTCCTCCCCGGATCCGTCTCCAAAGCCGCCACATTCCTCAACAACGGCCTCAACTTCAACACCACAACGGTAGAAGCACCCGAGCACGTCGCGGCGGCCTGACATCTCAGTCGATACGGCGCCCGTGCCCGATCTGCGACGGCCCCCTCGACCTCCACGGCGCAGCACCTACCGTCCACTACCCCAGGTGCGGCCGCACCTGGAGCGAGGCGCCGAGCTGAGGGTCACCCCGGGACGGCCACAGCAACTGCTTCAGGCCGTCCCCCAAGTCACGTGCAAGGTGCCCAGATTGAGCATGCTCGCAGCGCCCGCCATACGGAATTGCACGGCACCGTTGGGAGCCAAGTCCCCACCCGCGAGGACCCCAAATTTCGAGCCCCGATCGACGGCGGACCAACACGTTTAGGTCGCGCTCCACACAGATATCCTCCGCGGCCCTTGGTGTCAGTGCGGCGGGATACCGTCCTCATCACGCTGAGGGGAGGGGAGAACCATGGCGAGGAACGCCCGGGCCGAGCAGCTGCGGGAGTACGGCCGGTCCGTGCTGGAGGGGGCCCGATCGGAGCAAGTCCTGCGCATGGCACGACAGGTGAATGCCGTGTCGTACACGAGTGCGCGGGAGTACGCCGGCCGCTCCCTCTTCGAGCTGCTCCAGAACGGCTACGACGCGCATCCGAGGGACCGCCGCGACGGACGGGTCCACGTCCTGCTGGACGAAGCGGAAGGCGAGTGGGGGACGTTGTACGTCGCCAACGGCGGCACCCCCTTCACGTGGCAGAACGTCAAGCGGATCTGCGAGCTCGCCCAAAGCTCGAAGGAGGTCGGCGAGGGCATCGGGAACAAGGGCGTCGGCTTCCGCAGCATCCTGCTGATCAGCGATGCCCCCGAGATCTATAGCGCGGACCCCGACAGCCCGCTCGGTCCGGAAATGGACGGGTATTGCTTCCGCTTCGCGCAGAAGGCCGACGTGGAGGAGTTCCTCGCCGACGAGGACAACGCCCACGAGGTGGCCGACAAGTATCCGCCACTCCAGGCGCCCCTGCCGCTGGACGATGTGCCCGCGGCCTGTCGGCAGCTCGCCGTCCAGGGATACGTAACCATCGTCCGGCTGCCCCTGTTGAACGAGGCTGCCCGGGCCGAGGTGCGGCTGCGGATGCACGAACTCGCGGGGGCGAAGGTACCCGTCATGCTGTTCCTCGATCGGCTCGCTGGCCTGACGCTGGAACGTCGGACCGACGGTGGCGATGCAGGCGAGCTTGGCGACCGCCACGAGGCGTACCAGCGGCACGAGCTGACGCGCTCCGAGGAGCGCTTCCCGGTGGCGCAGGACGATGCCGAGCACGGGCCCGCCGTCTCCTTCGCGACCGTGGACCTGGGGCCGTCCGGCAGCTTTCTCATAGCCCGGGGCACCGTGGAGAAGGAACGGCTGAACAGCACGCTCGCAAAGGCCGTGAGTTCCGGCCTCCTCGACGACACGTGGCAGGAGTGGAAGCGATCCGCCGTCGTTGAGGTCGCACTCCCGCTGCCCGCCCCGCGCCGACCGCGACGCGGGCAGACCTACACCTTCCTGCCAATGGGCGAAAACCTGGCCGCGCCCTTCCCGGGCCACATGAACGCCCCGTTCTTCACCAAGTTCGACCGCACTGGGCTTCCCTCCGATAACCCCCTCAACGTGCTACTGCTCGACGCGGTCGCTGAGACCTGTCTGGCGGCCGCCGCGCTACTGCGTACCGCGCCCGAGCCCTCAATGCGGCAGCTGGCCGTGGACCTGGTGAGCTGGGAGACCGAGAAAGGCTCGACGGGGCGACTTCGCGCGGCTGCCCAGCGCGTGCACGGCAGCGATCTCGCCGACGTACCGATCGTGCCCGTCCTCACTACGGATAACGCCCCACCGGCGGCGAGCTGGGCCCCTCCCCAGGGCGCGGCCCTGTGGCCGGACCACGACCTGAGCGTCCTTACGACACACCGCGCGCACGAGGCCGGGATCGTGGTGGCGGACCCAGAGATCGGCGGCGACCGGCTGAAACGGCTGGCCACTCTGTGCAAGGCCCTCGCGTGCCCCTTGGAGCCGGGTCCGGAGACCCTCGTCGAGTATGTGGAGCGGATCATCGAGGGCCTCCCCCTCCCCCGGCCCGGTGAGTCCCCCGACGAGCAGTGGAGCGCGCTGTACGAGGATCTGGCCGACCTCTTCGAGGACGATGGGCGCGTCTTGCAGGGCAGGCAGTTGCTCCTCGCGGAGGACTGCACACTGCAGCACACCAACCGCCCCCTCGACAGGGCGGGTACGGGCACAAGTACACGTGCACAGGGCAAGACGAGCCGTCAGGTCGCCCGCGAGGCGTTCTTCCAGCCAGTACGTACGGAGGCGAACCAGACCGAGGCCCCATCCGTCCCCGCCCTGCTCGGCAAGCGGTTGTTCTCCCTGCACCCAGGGCTGGTCTGGAAGGACCGCAGCGAGCGTGCGCGCGGGCGGGCCGCCCGCTCCTTCCTCGAAGGGGAAGGGCTCGTCCGGCCGTACGACACGAGGGGCCTGCTGGACCACGTACGCCAGGCGCTCAGCACGAGCACCGATCTCCGGCTGCGGCTCCAGACCCTGCGATTCGTCTTCCGGCTGTGGCAGCCACGGCGTTCCCTGGGCGGAACGGAGACCTCCTCGCTCGGACTGTACGTACCGTCGGTGGACGGCCGTCTGATCGCAGCGAGCGACGCCGTCTTCGGCCGGGGCTGGGGCCGCGCGTCCGTCGGTGAGGACCTGGCGGCAGTGGTCACCGCCGGAGCGGACGTGTCGAAGAGCCTCAAGGCGATCGCCGGGCGCCTCCTCGCTGCGCCCGAGGAGTTCGCCAAGCGAGGCGAGACTGAGGAGTGGAAGGCATTCCTGCTGGAGGCAGGCGTAGCCGACGGACTGGTCCCGGTCAGGTCCCGAGAGGCATTGAGTCGGGTAGAGCAAGGCCACAACCTCACCGCTCGGCGGATTGTCCGCATGGCGAAGGTGTCTGCTGTGGTGCAGGCCCAGTGGGAGCCGTACGTCCGCGACTGGTCCCGTGCCTGCTACCCCCGGACGCCGTACCGGGGGACCCCCGCCTGGCGCCTCCCCGGCCAGGACGTCGTCGGACGCCTCGGCCAGGAGGCCCAGCTAGCGTACGCACGGCTCATCCTGCACGGCTTGGCTATCTGGGACGACACGAAATTCACCAGCGTCTGGACCAGTGCTGGCAGCCAGAGTTCCCGGGACACGGAACGGGTTCCGACCCCGCTTGGCGCCTTTGTGCGGGAACAGCCGTGGCTCCCGGTGCGGGGCCGCGACCGGGCCGTCCGGTTCGTCCGGCCGGCTGACGCCTGGCACTGCCCGCCCGGGCTGGAGGAGGAGCCCTCGTACGCGCCGACCGTCGACCATAGGCTGCGTCACCTCCTGGAACGCGGGAAAGCGGGCGACCGCCTGCGGGAGATGCGGCTGCCGACCTGGGATGATCCCCGGGACAGCGACCGCCTCATCGCCGCGCTGGGTCGTCTAGCGACGGAGGGCACGCTGGGGGCCGAGGACCGGCCCGCCGCGCAACGCGCCAACGAACGCGCCTGGAGGCACCTCGTACGGCGACCCAATCCCGCACTGCCCGCGGGCGCCAGTCTGCTCGCCGAGTGCGGGAACCTGCTGATCGGCGTACCGCTGTCCGCACTGGTCGGCGGGGAGAACGACGGTGATGCCGAGACCCTTCTCTACGTCAGCGGTGAACGCGACAGTCTGACGGCTCTGCTGGTACGGGAGATGGAACGCCCCCAGCTCACCCTTCCCGGTGTCTCGACGAAGGCCGCTGAACTGCTGGCGGCCGAACACCCCGCCACCGTCCGACACACCGACGACCTGACGTTCACGGTGACCGTGGACGGCACACTGGTGGACCCTGCGGCCATGGGAGAGGCCCTGGTCCAGCAGTTGCCCTGGCTCACGCTGGCCGTGGGTGTCCTCTCCGACCACCTGGCCCGCGGTCCCAGGGCGAGCGAGGCCGAGCTGAGCGAGCTGACGTCCCTCGTCCGGAGCGTGCGTCTGCACCGCTACCGCTCATGGGACATCGAACTCGACGGTCGCCCCGTGACGTTGCCGGGCCGCCTCGGCGGAGTGCTGCCGCTGCCCGATCCGAAGTATCCGCTCGTCCTCGCCCCGGCAGGCGAGCCGGGCTGGCCCGAGACCACCCGCATCGTGGTGGCGGTAGCCGAGCTGCTGGGACGGCGAGAGTTCGGCGACCGGTTGCGCCTCGCCGCCCACCAGCTCGCCTCCCGCCACGCCGACCTGCGCGATCCGGCTCAGGATGAACTCGCCGACGCCCTGGAAGTCACGGCCCACCAGGTCGAGGAGACAGGCCGCCGGATCGACGGGGCCATCGGCGTGGTCCTGGAGCGCTGCTGGCCTTTCCTCGTCCACCTGCTCGGCACGGAGATTGCGAACTCACTCCTCCTGCCGCCTCCGAGCGACCCCCAGGAGTTCCAGGCTCACCTTGAGCAGCACGCCGCCGAGCTCCCGGTCCCCGTATCCGAGTTCATCGCCAAGGCCCGGGCGGCCCGCCGTACGGACGAACTGCGGCGCGACCTGGGCATCGGATTCGCCGAACTCAACGACACTCTGCGCGCGATGAGCCCGCCCCAGGAACCGGTCAGCCACGCCGACGAGCACGAAGAGGCGCTCCGCACCTACCTGGATCTGCACAAGAAAGACCTTGTCAACCGGTTGCGCTGGGCGGTGCTGGAGGACTTCGACGCGCGCCGCCCGATGCCCGACTGGCCCTCGGTCCGGGCCCTGGGCTGGATCACCGCGCCGGAGGCATGGGAGTACACCCTGGACGTGGCCGACACAGGGAGCCTGGAAGCACTCGTGGAGGAGCAGCTGGCGCTGCGCCTGGGTCGGCCGGTGCCGTTGCCCCGGTCGGGCGAACGCCTGCCCGCCCCAGACCAGGTACGCGGCGCGAACCATCGTACGATCACCGGCCTGGCCCCCGAACTCGCTGTCCTGGTAAGGGCTGCCGGACATCCATTGCCCGCGGCCCTGACCGGATCCGAGCCCGCCGAGGAGGTCACTGCACGGCTGGAGGCCGCGGGCGCGCTGGACTTCCGTCCCCTGTCCCCCACCGACGTCGTCGGCTGGCTGGCGGCCCTCGGCCAGTGGCCTGACGGGATGGCAGTGGCGACGGAACTCCAACTGCACGGGCTGTCCGAGGCCGACCTGGAACGGGTGCGCAACGCTGCGGAACACGAGCGTCGGGAACGGGAACGCAAGAAACGTTCGGTCTTCGTCGGAGGCCGCGCCTTCGACGTGTACTCCGGCGACTTCACCGCCCTCACCCGCGAACTCGACCGGGTTCTGCAGAGCGGCTCGGCACCGGGTATAACCGCCGCCGGGTCGCTCCGCTTCACAGACCCCCGCCCCCAGACCGGGCCCGCCCAGGCCACCGGTCGCACTCGCGGATGGCGCTACGCGGGCGGCACGGACAACGGGCTGACCACAGCCCAGCGGGAGGCCATCGGGTACGTGGGCGAGTGGTACGCGTACCAGTGGCTGTGTGTGCGCTACCCGGACAGCATGGACGAGACCGGATGGGTGTCGGGTAACCGCCGCAAAGCCTTCCCCGGCCCGTCCGGAGACGACGGCCTCGGCTTCGACTTCCGAGTCGGCTCCGGCAGCCGACCTTACCTCTACGAGGTTAAGGCGACCGGGGGCGAAGGCGGCCGCTTTGAGCTGGGAGAGAGCGAGGTCCGCGCGGCCCGCCAGCACGCGGGGAACGACCGCTGGCGCCTCCTGGTGGTCACACACGCCCTCACCCCTCACAAGGTGGCCGTCCAGATGCTCCCCAACCCCTACGGAAAGCGCGGGCAGGGCCGCTACCGGGAGGAGGGCGGGGCACTGCGCTTCTCGTACGTGCTCTGATCTTGACTTTCAACCCCGGCCAAAATGAGCCGGGGCCACAGGGCCTGATCAAGTTCCCGAGTCGTGTGGCTGGACCGGGGCGAAATGAAGGAAGAGGTCTCGTTGCTCTTGTCCGCGATCTGCCGCTGCCCGAGGACGGTGCCCGCGTGGTCCATGGCGGCCAGGAGCCACACGGACTTGCGGCGGGGAACGCGGGATCCGCGCAGGACCTTCCCGTCCACCGCCACGACCCTCGACCGTGTCCCGGCTCGGCGGGATCGTCGGTGGGACGTATCCCACTGGTTCTACAGCAAGACAGAGTACTGTACATACCAGGGCAATCTCACCACCATGGGAAACGCGCTGTATCGGGGTCTTGCCGCCGACAGTGGTACGTCAACAGCGGATAGCACGCCCCGGAGGTGGAGGCTGAGGCAAGCTGACGCCATCAAGCAACTTGGTAGACGCCATGACGACTCTGGTCCGCAGCTCAAACACACGCTGAACTGCGGACCATGGCTTACGCCGCAGCCATATACGCGGCGGATACCTCTACTGCTCGAACCCAGGCTACGGCGTCCCGCCGGCCCGCTGTCAGATTGGACGCCCCCGTCGCAGATCCGAGTCGCGACAGCGGCTACGACCACGACGTCTATCGCGACCAGGTCCGCGCCCGAGACATCGTTCCCGCCATCGCCCGCCGCGGAACCCTGCACGGCACCGGCCTGGGCATCTACCGGTGGATGGTCGAGCGCATCCGGGCCACCACGCCGCCCAAGTGGCCGTGGTGTTACGCCCTTCCAATCACTCCCCCGGCATCCTCACTCTCCTCGAACTCGTCGTTCTCCATCTCCACATCGTCGGCCATGACCACCGGATCACTGCTGGCGTCGGACAGCTCCAGGCCGAGCCACCCTTTGAGCCGTGTGTAGGCCAGACTTAGAAGGACGTCAGCACGCTGATCCATGAACGTCGGATTTAGCTCGTCCTCACGCCGGCCCAGTGCTCGCAGGTGCGGGAGGTAGCGCGACAGGGACGCTAGATCTTCAGTCGACTGCGCGAAAGTCAAGCCAGAACTGGTAAGAATCGACCTGGCGTCGTCGGCCGTCGGGGCACCGAGCGCCGCATACAGGACCTTCTTCTCGGTCCAAGGCCGCGAGCTGAGGGACGTGTTGGCAGCTCCTGGCGCCAGGACCAGATTGCCCAGCTTATGCACGGTCTCCTTCTCGCTATAGAACTCCTCATCCCACCCACCCGTGGCCTGCTGTGGTGCGATGTGTTCGATCGTGAGGTGTGTCTCGTCCTCCCAACCGTCCGAGGTGAAGCAGGAGGCGACCCCTGTCTTGCCTTGGATGATCAGTCCTGGATTCTCCGGATCTTCGATTGTGTCGTGATATGCAGCCAGAAGAAGGAAACGAGCCAGCGGGCGGCTAATTTTGTACAGTGGCAGTGCGGAAGCTGCTGCCACGAACGACGCCAAGTTTGGGACGCCACCCTTATGGCCCGACAAACGCGCCGCAAGTTCCTTCTTCAGCGCCTCAGCGTCGACGATCGGATCAAGCTTCGATTCACCGGGCACCGCCCACTGCCGAGCGAGCGGCCCAATGCACGTGAGCGAGTCCCCGGCCATGACAGCCCTGTACTCGCTGTCGATGTTGCCCGTGCTGCGACGAGTTGCTCGCCAGAAGACCGTGAAGGCAGTGATTGCCTTGATCGCCGTCTCGAACTCGGCGATGCGCTTGGTCCTCGCCTCCCCTTCGTCCGCGTGGACAGCCTCGGAGTAGAAGCGCACGAGCGGTGCGATGACAATGGTGTGATTGAGCGAATTGAGGAAAGTCAGACACAACTTCACGGTGTCCGTCATAGCGGTCGCTTCTAGCCCAGGTAGCATGCGAGGAGAGTTAGCCACGGGCTCCCATGCATTCCCGACAAAGGCCGCCGTGTCACGTAGGTGGCGCAAGTACGCGCTCCGATCACCTGCCGAGTCCTTGTAGCGCTCAAAGGTATCGCGCATGTAGACCCGTTGATCCGGAAGGCGCTTGGAGAGCTTCTTCCCAGTCTCTCCCAACGCGAAAGTGACCAGCAGGTCTCGAGTCGCGTTCTGAAGCTTGTCTCCGACACCGAAATGGTCGAGGTAGCCCTGAACCGATTTCATATGCGCGTATGCGCCCGATTCCTGGTAGCCCTCAAGTTTCTCTGCCATAACCACCCGAGGAAGGAAGGTCTCGAAGGCGGTCAGAGGCTCGCCCGTGGTGTTCAACGACTCGAAGATCGTGAAGGCATAGTCCTCGTCCTTGCCTTGCACGACCGTCAGAGCGATGCGGTTCAAACCATAGGCAGCGAACATGACGAGTCGCATCAGCTCAGCCTCGGGCTCGTCCTGCAACTGCCCCAGCCAAGTACAGAGCTCGGGGTCGAGTTCATGGTTGAAGAGCGCGCGCTGGAACTCGATGCCAGTAGCAAGGGTAGCTAGCGGCGTCAAATCCTCCAGCTCCTCGATAGACTTCCGCTCCGACAGCTTGGTCAACGCCGTACGAATCTCGTTGAACCTCTTGATGAGATCGCCTTCGCCTTCGCCCGCCTTCTCTCGCGCCTTCGGCCTGAAGTCCGTCGGCTTAGCATCTGCCGACTCGCCTTCGGCTTGCACCGAGTACGTGTAGATAAGGTTGGCGATCGGCGACTCATACTTCTTATGCTTCTCGTCCCTGGCCCACTGATCCAGGAAGGCTCGAATGAGGCGCGGATAGATCGGCGTAGTTCCGAAGTTCTTTCGCTCGTAGAACGCCGCTCCCAGCATCTGCAGGATGTTGATCGTTTCTGAATAGAGTTGAATCCGAGCAGTATCGGCCGGATCCGGCTCCTTACCCTTGAATACCTTCCACGCACGCTGACGAATGAGGTTGTGCAGGCCGACAAGCAGGATAAGAAGGCTCGACAAACGCTGCTGCCCATCGATCACGGTAAGGACCTTGGATGGGACCTCCGGCTTGACGATTGGATTCACCGTGACGTGGTTGACGTCATGAATAGTGATGACAGTTCCCAAGAAGGTGAAGCTGTCCGGCGCCTCGCCCAGATTCTTGAGGCCATGCAGCGTGTCGTCGAGCAATTTCTCGACCTTGTCTTTACCCCAGCCGTACGGACGCTGGTAGGGAGGTAGGTAGAGGCCCAGGCCGTTGTCAGACAGCAGCTCGCGGAGACTCTTGCTCTGCGCCTCGAATATTTCCTTGGCCTGCGTAGGCATACATGATCCCTTTCCGTTCAGCAGGTTTATTCAGATCAGATGCGGCATCACCTTGGAAGGACCTGCAACCTAAATTTCGGCCCAAATTTGATGTCGCGAAGCACGATGACAGTACCGAGGAAATAGACCGATCCCTCAAACTCGGCATGCTATTCAAGGCCGTGCGCGACGCCACCGAGAAGGCGTCTGATCTCGGGCAGCTCCAGCCGCATGCGCACTGATACAAGGGAATCCAGGGCCCCTGACCGGGCTCGCTGAGGAACTGAGAAGCTGACATCCGCGCCGCATCGTAAAGCCGCGAGTTTCCATATTCCCGGTTTCTCTCCGTCACCGTTCTACACCTGTGAGCGAGTCGTCACTCATAGTGGCACATGAGTGGTCGGTACAGGAAGCAGGAGCCCCATGCGCCCATCATGCTCCACATGTGACGTCGCGTCACTCCATCGCAGAGGAACTCGACTTGCCGTGGGCGAGTGCGCCGCGCCCCTTCGAGAGGCCAGGGACAGAGTCTGGGCGAGGTTACAACTGCAAGCGGGACAAGCTTGATTGGAAGTCGGGAAAGCAAAAGCGGCCCCAGATCGAGCTGCTGGGGCCGCTGTGTGTGGTTGCGCGTCAGAGGTGGCAGACGGAGCAGCCGGCCTCGTCGTCGTCGGAGTCGAGAGCGTCGGAAAGAACCTCCAGCAGGGGGCGGTTGGGCTTGATGCGCTTGGCTGCGCGCTCAAGGGCTGCCTCGTGCTTGGCCTCGATCTCGTCCTTGCGCTCTATGAGCTCCGGAAGGGACTCGCCCTGTGACCAGGTGTAGTTGCGGCCCTTCATGGCGGTATGCCGGTACCGGACCTTGTCCTCGTACTCCACGGCCTTCGCATACAGGTCGGGGTGGCGTTCCTTGAGGCCGACCCACTCGTGCTTGCGCTGGAAGAAGCAGAAGTAGCATCCCGAGCGAGTGCGCCACTCGTAGTAGCCGGGCAGGCCGATGCCTGCCTCGTCGAGGATGCGCATGACGCCTTCCTTGTCGACGCCTTCCTCTCGGAAAGGAAAGACGGCATCGATGTTCGGCTTGGTGCTGACATAGCCGATGCGGTTCTCGTCGGCCCGGATGGCGACGTAGGAGATGACCTTGTCGTCGCCGACCCAGTCTTCCAGGGGCTTGATCTTGAGGTTCTTGGTGCACCAGCGCATCTGAGGGCTGGGGAGGGTGCCCTGGTAGACCTCCATCCAATGGTCGAAGTCGCGGTCGGCGTTCAGTCGCACGATGGACTTGCCGAGGGCAGCCTCAAGACGGTTGAGGTACTCGTACGTTTCCGGGAGTTCGGCACCGGTGTCACAGAAGAAGTACTCCATCTCCGGGACTCGGTTGCGCATATAGACGGCGAGCGCTGAGGAGTCCTTGCCGCCGGAGATACCGAGAACGTGCCGGACCTTCTGGGTGTCGGCTTCGTCGGTCATCCGTGTGCCTTCCTTTCACTCGCCGCTGTCGCGGCATCGGTCACGCGCTGGGCGAGGGCCGCGAGCAGGATCCTCGCTCCGTCGGGCCCGAGGGCCTTCTCGGCCTGCTTCAGGACGTCGGTGGCAAGGCTGCTGGCCTCACTGCGAGCCTGTTCCGGCACGTAGATCAGGGTGCGTTGTTCCACGCCAGCGCTGTCAGTCAAGGTCAACAACTGAGCGTCGAGTTTCTCTTCCCGGCCGCGGGCCTCGTTCCCGGCGTGGTGCAGGTGCCCGACTCGGTCAAGGGCCGCAGCCATGGATCGGGCCTTCTGCGGGAAGACCTTGGCTTCGCGGTCGTCCCAGTCGCCGAGGGCGGAGTTGGTCAGGCGTACGACGATGGGCTCGAGCCAGTCTTCATCCTCGATGCTGTCGCTGAGGGCAAAGTCGACAAAGCCGCGCAGTTCTGGAGTCAGTACTGCACCGGAGAAGCCTCGCAGCCGGGCAGCGAGTTGTGCGCGCAGCTCCGTAAGTTCGGCCGGCAGGCGGAACTCCTGCGCAAGGACGCTCACGACGCTGGCCCGCAGCTGGCTGTCGATGGCCACGAGTTCGTCAGCTGCCACGGTGAGTCGTTCGACGTAGGTGTTCGCCGCCTCCGCGTTGATGCGCGTACGTGCGGGAACCTCGGGCAAGCCGAGCGCCTTTGGCAGCGCATGGAAGATCAGATCGTCAGGATCCAGCGCTCCGGCAATCGCCGTGCGCACGGTGCGGGCATCAGCGGAGATGCTCTTAGTGGTGCGGGCGTACTTGTGCAGGTCGGCCACACGCACAATCAGGGCGCTGGCCACGGAGAGGAGGTCGGGGTTACGCAGGGCCCTGGAGCGCGGTGCCTCCACGCCGAGCGAGACCATCAGCTTCTTGATGATGCTGCCGCGCTGGCCGTCTCCGGCCGGCGTGTACTTCACCGAGAAGCGTCCCGGGCCCTTGACGAGCCGCTCGACCACATCGATGGTCAGCCGGGGCAGGTAGGTGCCTTCCTCGAACAGGGCGATGTCGTGGCGGCGGATGACCAGGGCGGGGATCAGGAAGACCGGGACCACGCCGGCCTTGAGCCCGAACGGCGGGCTCATCAGGACACGGATGACCTCCTCGACAGTGACTCGCTCTGTGGCACTGGTCAGTACCTCGTTGAGGGCGTTCCAGGCGGGCTGGGCGTGCTCGTGCCCCTCGCCAGGCGGGGAGAAGCCGTACGGAAGCAGGCTCTCTTGCTGGCTCTCGGCCTGGGCTACCCCGTTTTCGCGGTGCAGGCCGAGGTAGGCCAGGACACCGCTGTAGATGGCTCGTTCGGCCTTGTACCCAACGAGACCGAGGTTCTCCTCGCCCGAGGCAGAAAGCATGGCCGTCAGCAGTACGCCGCGGGCCTGGGCCGCCTGGCTGGTCAGGACGTGGCGGCCAAGCATCTCGTTGCGGATGTGTGGAGTGTGCGGGTACACCGACTCGCAGGCGAGGGAGACCAGGCCGCTCAGGCTGCGAGCCGTCAGACCGGAGGCAGCGGGTTCTTCACCGGGGGCGATCCCGGTGTGCCACAGGCTCCAGGACGCTTCGGAGGACGGCGGGTAGAAGGCGTCCTGCAGGAGCTCGAGCAGCTCGGCTTCCGCCTGCACGAGCCGCTCGATGACTTCCCGCCGGGCGACGTGGTCGATGTCCTGCTGGGTGCTGAGTTCCTTCAGCGCGACGAGGTAGGTGGCCGTAGTGAGTACCTCGTCGGGGCTGGGGGTAGTGCCGACGAGGACCGGCAGCGGCGAGTGGACATTGGGCCGGTCAGCGTCTGTGCCGAGGTGGAAGACGACGAGGCCGTCGGCAGGCTCCTTCAGCTCGTCCGGGGCGGCGACGGACTTGGTCTCCGGGCCGCTGACCGCGGTGTAGAACACGCGCATCATGCCGGTGACCTGGCTGTGGCGGCCGGCCACGAATGCCTGCGGGACGAGGCTGCCGAGCCGGTTGATGACCGAGGCGTCATCGAAGCGGCTGACGATTTCCTTGAGCCGGCCGTCGATGTCGACATCGGTGCCCTGCCAGACCCGGTATTCACCGCTGAACTCACGGTGGACCACAAAGCCCCGACGGACGAGGTCGGCGAGCCGCTCTTCGAGCGCCGTGAAGGCGTCGGGGTCAGCAACGTCGGTGGGGTCGTGAAGCGCGAAGTGAATCATCGGTGCGGTGGCGCTGAGCGCCCCGTCGGAGTCGATCAGGTTGAGGACGCCGATGGTCTTCAGCACGTCCTGGTCGGCATCCGGGAGACCGTTGGCGTCCCGGATACGCGAGTCGACCTCGATCCACCGGCTCGCATTGGCGGAGGCGAGGAGGGTGGTGCGCCCGGAGTTGAGGAAATAGTCGTACAGCTGTGGCAGTCGCACCGTGCTGGCACGGTCGGCCTTCTGGGTGCTGTGCCGGGACAGCGAGTGTCGGACGGTGTTGGGCTCGCCACTGTTGAGGAAACCCGACAGGCTGCGGTCGTGCTGGCCGATCTGAGCGGCAAGGGTCGGGGCGGCCAGGGCGGTGATCGGGTGCAGCGGGTAGAGGTCCGCGAAGTGGTCAGGGCCGAGTTCGGCCAGCACGCCGAGCCCGTGCTGCGTCCAGATGTCCGCGGACGCCTCGGCCGACGCGGCGATCAGTTCCTGCCCCGCCGAGTTGACGGCCGAGCGGGCGAGGCGGCGGCGCAGCAGGTGCAGGGAGTCGCCGTGGTGGGGGACGAAGGTGATGTCTTCGAAACGCCCCTGGATCTTGGCCCATTCTCGGGTCTTGAGTTCGCTGGACCGTGAGGCGTAGTCCATGAACGACAGATGCTGCAGGGTCATCAGGTAGACGGGCAGCCCGTTGGGGCCAGCCGCCTTCTCGGCGAGTTCCTGCAGCAGGAACAGGTCGTGTTGGGCGTCGGCGAACTCGTTGTGACCGGCGAGGTGTTCCAGCGTCTTGCCGAACTCGTCGATGACGAGGAGCAGAGGCTGACCGTCAGCGGTCAGAGCCGTGACGGCGGCGAGAATCTCCTCGGCCCCGGCGCGGTCCGCGTCGGCGCACGCCGCCAGGGCGGAAGCGATGGCTTTCGGGACACGCTTGCCCCAGCGCCGCGCCGCCGCGGTGTGGAGGGCGCGGGAGAGCGTGGCGACGACGGATTCGCGACGCGCGGTGGCCACGCCGCCGAGGAATCCCTCGGGAGCGATGGCGTCGCGCGCTGCGACAAGGCGCTGCGCGAGAGCGGGGCTGGCCTCTTCGAGGATGCGCTCGGCCTCGCTGCGCCGACTGGCATCCCGCCCTAGCAGAGCGTCGACGATGTTGGACAGGGTGGACTTGCCGGAGCCGTATGGGCCGGTGAACGACCAGGCGCGGGTGCGGCGTTGGTCTGCCACGGCGCTCGCGATGCGCTCCAGAACATCGACGGCCCGGGCGCCGACGTAGGGGTCGTGCAGGGCGTCCTCGACATCGCGCTCGAGATTGGTCGAGCGCATCTGGGAGCCGACAAGTTCGATGCCGGCGGGGAACTGCGGGGCGGAGCTCGCCGGGCTGTTCGGGGTCCGCGTGGGGGTTGCGGTGGTCACGCGGTCTCCTCAGCAAAAAGCATCTCGGTGGTATCGGCCGTGTCTGCTGCGTCCGTGGCCTTCGTGGCAAGTTCCTTCTGCTCGGCCTCAGCGAGCTTGGGAAACTTGGCAGCCCACTCCTCGCGGGTGGGGAAGCCGGGTCGGCGGGTGACGAAGTCGTACTGCTCGTCCAGCACTTCCCAGGCCAGCTCGAAAGGGTCGGCCGTGAAGGCGAGGCTGCGCTGTCCCACGGCCTCGGTCAGGTTGAGCTGCGGGTGGTCCGCGGCGATCTTCTGCAGCGCCATGACGATCTCGTTCTCCCGAACACGGAAGGCGCGCCCCGGGGAGCCCGGCTCGTTGGCAAGGCGGGCCACAGAGATCGAATTGGCCTGGCGCGAGAACTTGGCGGCGTAGTCGAGGCAGGCGTAGGCCAGAACCCGGGCGGGCAGCGAGGTGCGGTGCCCGCTGGTGAACTGCCACTCGGGCTTGCCACGCGTCCCGACAAAGGTGAGCAGGTCAAGGTCACGGAAGGGGCAGGCAAGCAGGTCCTCGTAGCTGCCCGGCGAGCCGGCCTTCTCCGGGGCACTGCGCGCATACATCTTGGTGATGCAGTCGATGTCCCGGACGATTGACGCCTCTTCCGGGCTCTTGTCGTAGGAGAAGTTCACATGCCGGGTGACCACCTGCGTCATGTCCGCGGTCGTAAACCGGGAGAACGGCGCCAGGTGGAAGGCCGTGTACCAGGCCGGAGCGTGGCTCTTGGCCCCGGGGCGGGAAGAGACCAGCCACCAGTGCAGCAGCCACAGGCTGCCGTTCTCCTCCAGATACGGGTCCGCTCCGTCCTCGTCCAGAAGCCAGCGGGCCTCCCAAGTGGGATAGGAGAACTTGGCCTGCGTGCGCTGCGCGGGCGAGTGCTCTCGAGTCAGCTTGAACGCACGCGACCAGTAGCGCATGGCGTTGACCATGTTCTTGCCCACACCGAACAACACCGGCGCATCGTCCGCAAGGAACGCACCCTGGTCGCGTTTGACCTGCATGTACGCCTTGTGCAGCCAGCCGAAGCGGGGCGCGAACGTTTCGTGTCGCGCGAAGGCAAAATGGGCGGCTTCCCCGAGCCGGCTGTCTGACATTCAAGACCTCTCTGTGTCCAACGCGATTGCTCTAACGAGGTGGTAAACGGGATAACGGTCAGCGGCGACCATGGGCTTCGGCCAGCGCCGCACGAACCTGCGTCACGGCGCGTTTGACGGCGTGCGCGGCATGCTCAATCTCGGCATGCGTGGTGGCGTAGCCGAGCGAGAAGCGGATCGTGCTGTCGGCGTCTTCCCGGGACAGACCCATCGCCAGGAGCACGTGGCTCGGCGTCGGAGCGCCGGACGCGCAAGCACTGCCCTCCGAGGCAGCGACGTCGGGCATGGCCGCCAGGACCGCATCCGCCGGCACACCCAGGAAGGTGATACTCGTGACGCCCGGCAGGCGCTGATCGCGTCGACCATTAATACGACAGCCTGGCAAGCCATCGGTCACGAGGTTCTCGAGGCGGTCGCGCAGGGCCGCGATCCGCTCGACCTCCTCGCTGAGACCACGGCGCGCGGCTTCAGCCGCTGCCCCCATGCCGATGATCCCGGCCACGTTCAGCGTTCCTGCGCGCCAGCCTCGCTCCTGCCCCCCGCCCACGAGCAGTGGCCGGTGCGGAAGTGGGGAGCCACGCCTCACATACAGGGCGCCGGCTCCCTGCGGGCCGCCGAACTTGTGGGCCGACAGCGACAGAAGGTCGACGTCGAGTTCAGTAACGTCAACGGGGAGGCGGCCGATGATCTGTGTGGCGTCCGTGTGGACGAGGGCGCCGGCTTCCCGGGCCGCCTTGGCGGCGACGCGGAGGTCGGTGAGGACGCCGGTCTCGTTGTTGCCTGCCATCAGAGAGACGACACCCCCACGGCGTTCCGCAAAGACCTGCTCCAGAGCGTCGAGATCCACCAGGCCGTCGGCGCTGACAGGTAGCAGTACAAGATCGTCGTGGTTCTCGGTGGTGACCGTTCGGGCCGTTTCCAGGACGGCCGGATGCTCAACAGGGGTCGTGACCAAGGGGTTTCCGGCGATGTACGCGGCGCGAAGGGCTAGATTGTTCGCCTCAGTCGCGCCGGACGTGAAGATGATCTCGCCGGGTGAGCAGCCTAGGAGGTCAGCGAGCTGCCGACGGGCGATGTCGACCCGGTGAGCCGCCTGCCGTCCCGGTTGATGCAGGCTTGAGGCGTTCCCGACCGACTGCATGGCCTCAAGGACCGCGGCGAGGGCTTCGGGGCGAATCGGGGCGGTGGCATTGTAGTCAAGGTAGGACGTATCCGCCCCATACGGCCCATTCGTCATCTGCCACCCCTCCTCGCTCGTGTCGCACACCAATGTACTGCTGGTGGAAAGCTTCCTCCGCATCCGGGGTTCCACCAGGAGCTCGCCGCGATCCTAGCCGCGAGCCGAGATCCACTCTTTGAATCACTCGAACGCGGGGTGTCGCGACCACCTATCGAATGAATGTTCTACACGGGGGCGCCATGCGTGCAAGTCGCATGCATCAAGATCCGTACCACGACCCGCCGAGTCGGCTGGCGAGACCAAATGTCCTTCCTGTGTGGGCTTTTCGCCTGATGGTGCCCCTGTTGTCAGTGGCCCCGTCTAGGCTGATCCGAACGCTGCAGCGTTGCAGTAACTGCGCACGTTGGGGCGGTGTTTGGCGTGCTCGAACTAGGGATGGAATTCATGACGACAGCTGTTCCGGCCGCGGACGCGGACGGGCTGGAGCCTGCCGGGCAGGTGAGGCAGTGACGACGTGGTCGCCAGGGATGTCGTTCAAGGCGCTCTTGGCGGATGCGCCGATGGCGTACATCCGGAGACATGTCGGCGAGCGGCTGTGCGCTCTGCTCGATCTGATCGAAGGAGGCGCAGCGGAAGACGACCGCCTTCGTGCCGTTGCCCCGATCGCCATCGATGCCGAGCGTCTGGTCGCCGACGATGCTGAACGCTCCGCCCTGATCGCCTTGGTTCCGGGCCCGAAGCAGGCAGAGCTGGCACAGCGCCTGGGCTCCGTGGACGATGAGCAGCAGCCGCTGGACTACTTGCAGAGCCTGAAGTGGACGACGGACGAGCGACGCGAACTGCTGGAGTTCTTCGGCTTCGCGATCGACCGGGTGCCGTCCCTTCCCCCGGCGTTCAAGCAGGAGTCGACTCCCGAGTACGGCTTGTTCCCGCACCAGCGACACGCGGCGGCACGGGTCAAAGAGCTGCTGTACGACGGGTCCCGCCGGACGGTGCTGCACCTTCCGACGGGGGTGGGAAAGACTCGAACCGGCATGAGCCTGATCTGTGACCACCTGCGGGGACACGAACCTACTGTGGTGGTGTGGCTGGCCCACGGGCAGGAGCTGCTGGAGCAGGCCGCCACCGAGTTCGAGCGCGCCTGGACGAAGGTCGGTGACCGCCCGCTCCCTGTCCTGCGGGTATGGGGCAGTGCCCCGGCCAACCTTGCAGAAATGACCGACGGGCTTGTCGTTCTCGGCCTGGAAAAGGCTGCCTCGGCGGCCAAGGCGGACCCGCAGTTCCTGGCTACCCTCGCGGCGCGCAGCACGCTCACGGTCTTCGACGAGGCCCATCAGATCATCGCCCCCACGTTCCAGAGGGTTGTCGACGAATTGACGATCCGTCACGATTCAAGTCTGCTCGGGCTGACCGCCACACCGGGACGCACGTGGGCCGACGTCTCCAAGGACGAGGAACTCTCCGACTACTTCTCCCGGCAGAAGGTCATGCTGGAGATCGAGGGCTACACCAACCCGGTGACGGCCCTGATCGAGCAGGGGTACCTGGCCAAGCCGCTGATGCGGACCGTGGCCTCCGAGGCAGGCATGCACCTATCCGCCCGGGACCAGCAACTCCTTGCGCGGTCGTTCGACATCCCGGCCAACATGATGGCCGAGCTTGCGGGCGATGAGCAGTGGAACCTCAAGGTCGTCCAGACGATCACGGAGCTGCTCCAGCAGCACCGGCGCATCCTGGTGTTCGCTGCTTCCGTGGAGCATTGCCGACTTATCGCGGCAGTACTGTCCGCCGCCGGTTTTGATGCCGAGTTTGTTACGGGCGAGTCCTCCCCTCGGCATCGCAGCCAGGTCATATCACGCTTCAAGGGGGCCGGTCGGCGCCCCATGGTGCTGTGCAACTTCGGCGTCCTGACGACGGGCTTCGACGCGCCGGCGGCAAGCGCGGCAGTGATCGCCCGTCCCACCAAGTCTCTTGTGCTGTACAGCCAGATGGTGGGTCGCGCCATCCGTGGCCCGAAGGCTGGCGGCACTGACACCTGCGAAATCGTCACCGTCGTGAACCCGGAGCTTCCCGGGTTCGGCGACGTGGCAGAGGCATTCACCAACTGGGAAGACGTATGGGAGACAGCGTGACCAACGACGGCAGCAACTACCGGATCGTCACTCCTTCACTGACCGTCAAGGCCATGCGGGACAGCGGCTACAAGAACACCTCCTACGCCCTCGCCGAACTGATCGACAACAGCATCGACGCCAAGGCCACGCTGGTAGAGGTCTTCGCCTGCGAAAACCCGATTCAGGTTAGTTCTCGTACCAGCCACCGTGTCGAGACCATCGCTGTGCTCGACAACGGCCACGGCATGGAGACGTCGGACTTGCGGCGCGCTCTGAAGTACGGGGATGGCCACGGCGCTGACCCGAAGCGCATCGGCAGGTTCGGCATGGGCCTGCCCAACTCCAGCATGTCCCAGTGCACGCGACTCGACGTCTGGTCATGGACCAACGGGCCGGGCAACGCCATGCACACGTACCTCAATCTCGAAGACATAGAGAAGGGTCTCGTCGACGACGTTCCCGAGCCCCATCACGACCCGCTGCCGGACTACTGGCGCAACCTGAGCGAGGGCCTCGACAACACGGGCACCCTTGTCGTCTGGAGCAATCTTGACAAGGTCAACTGGTACGGGGCTGCGGCGACGTTCAAGCACACCGCGGACCTCATCGGCCGGGTCTACCGGCACTACCTTCGCGATGGACGCGTCGAAATCAGGATGGCGCCCGTCAGGGACGGCGAGGTAGTCGGCCGCGAGTACCGCGCCGAGCCCAACGACCCCTTGTACCTCATGGGGTCCTCTTCCACGCCAGAGCCGTTCTCGGACCAGCCGATGTTCATGCCCTTCTCCATGGGCAGCGAGTCCGAGCCGGGGATTGCACACTTTCCCGTTCTCTACGGCGGCAAGAAACACAACATCACCGTCCGCGCCTCCATCGCACGTCCGGAAGCTCGCCGCCCCGACGTCGACGGCCACCCGTGGCCCGACGGCACAAGCCGTGTACAGGACGCCGGTGATCTTCCTTGGGGCAAGCACGCAAAGCAGAACATCGGCATCTCGCTCGTCCGACAGGGCCGGGAGCTGGAACTCGACGCGTCGTGGGCCATTGGATACAACCCGGTCGAACGCTGGTGGGGCATCGAGGTCGAGTTCCCCCCGGAGCTCGACCCTGTTTTCGGCGTGACGAACAACAAGCAAAGCGCCACTGTCTTCGCGTCGCTGGCTCACTTCGACTGGAAGACTCACGCTGAGCCTGGCGAGTCCTTCAAAGCCTTCAAGGAACGCCTTGCCGAACTCGATGATCCGCGTCGACACCTCATCGACCTAGTGCTCTACCTCGAAGAGAAGCTACTGCGAGCCATCCGTCAGCAGCTCAAGCAACAGACAGTCGGTACCCGCAAGAACAAGAAGAGGCACCAGGACGACGTCGATGCCCGCGCGTCCGAGACAGTGAAGCGCCGTAGCGAAGAGGGCTACACCGGCAAGACCGACGAGCTCGAAGAGGGCACAACCACCGAGTCCAAGCGGCAGGAACAGGTCGCGGCCCTCACCCAGCGGCACCACCTCGATGAGGACACCGCGGAGTCGATGGTCGACGAGGCCCTGGAGAGGGATCTTCGCGCGCGGTGGATCTCGAGCTTCCAGGACACCTCCGCCTTCTTCAGCATTGACCTCATGGCTGGCATGCTGCAGGTGATCTTCAACGAGAAGCACCCTCTGCACAGTCAGCTGATGGACGTCCTCGAAGACGTCCCCGAGGACGCCGACGTCGACGACCTGCGCTATCGACTGAACCAGGCCGCCGAGACCTTCAAACTGCTGCTGTTCTCCTGGGCACGCATGGAGGACGAGACCTACCCCGATCGTGATCGAGAGCGAATTGCGGATGCGCGCCGCGAGTGGGGCCGGTATGCCCGTGACTTCGTGGACGGGAAGGCCGACGGCGCGTGAGCGAGCCCGGCCGCATCTGGAAGCAGATCGAGGAACTCATGGAGGGGGCCCACGGACGCGTCACACTCGTGGCGCCATTCATCAAACGAGAGGTCCTAACAGCCACTCTGTCCGCCCTCCCCAACACCGTCGAGGAGATTGAGTGCATCACGCGCTGGATCCCCGAGGAGGTGGCGGCAGGGGTGTCCGATCCGGAGATCATCGAGCTCATCGACGAGGACAGGCGGCTGCGCATTGCTCTCTGCCCCAGCCTGCACGCCAAGCTCTACCTCACCGGCGAGCGGTGTCTGATCGGGTCCGCCAATATGACCGGGAAGGCCACCGGGCGCGCCCCCAACGCCAACATCGAGATTCTGGTGGAGGCGCCTGCAGACCACCCGGAAGTCGTCCGGGTGCTCGCCGAGATCACGGCCCGCACGGTCGAGGCGACGCCGCACATGGCCGAGCTCGTGAGAAGACAGGCCGACCTGCTGAAGGAACATCGCCCGACTGCCTCCGACCAGTCCCGGGAGGAAGCCCCTCAGGGCTGGTATCCAGTGACACGACGCCCGGAGGCCCTCTACCCGTACTACTGCGGGAGCGCCCAGTTGGGGCGGTCCGTCGAAGCGGCCATCCTCCGGGACCTGGCACTCCTTGGCATGCCCGCAGGGTTGTCCGAGACGGAATTCTCGGACGTGATCGAGAGCCGCCTGCGGGAAATCCCGGCTCTCCAGCCGCTCGTGGCGGGAGACCGCCTGAGCAACGTGGAGTTGCAGCAAGCGCTGCAGGAGCAGGCAGGCATGACAGGCGAACAGGCCAGAAGGACCACCGAGACCATCGCAGCGTGGCTTCGGCACTTCGGCCGTTTCTACACCGACGTCGGGACGTGGGAAATCCGGCACGGACAGGAGTTGTCCTAACCCCCGTGGGCGATCGTGCCGGCCTTGCAACCAAGGCCGGCCTCCCGCCCGCACAAGGTGCTTGCCGGGGCGGCACCGTCCACGACCTCAGGCCGGACCTGATGCACTGGGATGGCTGCCGCACGCCTAGGATCTGTACCGACAGCCTGGTGAGGCAGCAGCGCCCACCTGGCGGTCACTCGGCAAGAACATCGGCGTGGGGAAGTTACGCATGTCTCAAGCGCGGGTCCCGTATTTGCTCGGGCACGCCGAGATCGCCTCCCTCTTCGCCATCGAGCGCCAGACGTCACAGAAATGGCGCACGGAAGGCACGCTCCCAGAGCCCGACCTGCTCGCGTCCGGCAACCCGTACTGGCTGCTGACGACGGTGCTTCACATCAGCGGCGACGGCGACCGCCAGGTCGATCAGCAACAATTGACGGACTACAGGGCCAGCATCCCTCACGGCTATGAAGTGCAGGCCAAGGAGCAACTGCCGGTCATCCTCGGCATCCAGGAAGCAGGCAGCGTCCTCGGTCAGGACCCACAGGCAGTCTCCCGTTGGCGTAACCGGCGGAGGATCGCCGAGGCCGACCTGGTCCTCTCCGGGTCCCCGCTCTGGCTCCTGGATACCATCCTGGCAGACGCACCACAACGGCAGCGGACCATCGACCAAGCCGAGGTCACCAAGCTCCGTGCAGGGCAGCGCGGCTCCCAGAAACCTCGCGGGCGCAGAACCAGTCCCCCTGCCGTATCTCCGCCGCAGAAGCCTCTGCCCGCCGCACGAACATTCACTGCTGCCGACCGGGCCACCGCAGCCGAGTACCTCACATCGGTTCTGTCCGACGGCTACTCCGTCACCATCACGCCTCAGCGCTAGGTCCTGTCTGGAGTTGAAATCTTTGTGGGCTGATTCGGCTATCGAACTGGTGCTTGGTTGGTAGAACCGTCGGTGTGACGCGACGTCAACTGAGCGACATTGAGTGGGAGTTGATCGAGCCGTTTCTGCCGGTCGGACAGTACGGCCCGCACCCGCAGTGGCTGCGTGAGCAGTTCGAGGGCTTGGTGTGGCGGTTCCGGACCGGCAGCCAGTGGCGGGAGATGCCGCGGGAGGAGTTCGGGGCCTGGCAGACGGTCTACGAGCGCTTTACCCAGTGACCCATAGTGTCGACTCTGGCAGAGCTGCAGGGCATTACGCTCCTTCCATGTGGAGTGAGTCGAACAACTATGGCTTCGAGAACGAGCAGGACTACCTGCGGTCGATCAAGAAGGACGACAGCTACACGTTCACGTACCCGTTCGAGTACATCGCTAAGAACCACGGGAACCACAACTACGACATCGGCACAGCGGACATGGTGGTCCGGGTCCAGTGGACCGACACGGAGGCCGGGTACACGATGGCCTACGACGTCCCCGAGATGGACAAGATCGACCCCGCTGAGGGGAACGGCGATGCAGCGAGCTTCTACGAGAGCGACGTTTGCTGGAGGCTCGAAAGCGACCTCGACGACATGGGGATCAGCTTCGAGCTTCGTGCCTTCTAGGGCCTGTCTGGAGTCGTGCATCACGTGGCGGGGTCGAGGCTGCGCATCCAGATGATCGAGCTGCGTAGCTGGAGCCCTGCCATGTAGCTGTCGGGTGTCTTGTCGTAGCGCGTGGCCAAGCCCCGCCAGGCCCGGATCCTGTTGATGCAGCGCTCCACGGTTTGCGGTCCTTGTACCGCTCGGCGTCGTGGGAGACCGGTCGGCCGTCGGCGCTGCCGCGCTTCTTGCGGTTGGCGGCCTGGTCGGCCTTCTCCTGGATCACGGCCTTGATGCCGTGTTTGCGCAGGTGGGCGCGGTTGGCCCGGGAGGAGTACGCCCTGTCGGCAGCAACCGCGTCGGGGCGGGTGCGGGGGCGGCCGACGGGCCCGCGCACCCTGACGTTTTCCAGTACCGCGACGAACTGAGGACTGTCGGCATCCTGCCCGGGGGTGAGCACGAACGCCAGCGGGCGCCAGCGGGGGTCCGCCGCGAGGTGGACCTAGCTGGTCAGCCCGCCGCGCGAGCGGCCCAGCACCACCGCCGTGAGCCGGGCACGGCGCTGCCGCCGCACCCGTCGACGCTCCGCCCGGTCCGCCTCCCGCTCTTGCGACTGGGCCGCCCTCGGGGCATTTTGCCCGGTTTTCGCTGCCCCTTTTTCTTCGCCGCAGCCTCCTCCAGCGCGTCAGGACCTCCGGGTCCACCACCATCCCGGCCGCGTCGTGGTACGCACGCGCCACCGTGGAGTCCACGCTCACCAACGACATGTCCGCCTGGCCGCGTCGGGCGGCCTCGGCGATCATCCCCTCCATCGGCGCGGCGAACACACCCTCGTCCCGCCACTGGGTAAAGCGCTCGTAGACCGTCTGCAGGCCCCGAACTCCTCCCGCGGCATCTCCCGCCACTGGCTGCCGGTCCGGAACCGCCACACCAAGCCCTCGAACTGCTCACGCAGCCGCTGCGGGTGCGGGTGCGGGTGCGGGCCGTACTGTCCGACCGGCAGAAACGGCTCGATCAACTCCCACTCAATGTCGCTCAGTTGACGTCGCGTCACACCGACGGTTCTACCAATCAAGCACCAGTTCGATAGCCGAATCAGCCCACAAAGATTTCAACTCCAGACAGGACCGAGTTCGCCCCTCCGCGCACAACGTCCGGCGCACAAGTGCCCCACGCCAGCACATAGCTGTTTCCGCTGTTCGCCGACAGCTGCGAGAGGAACACTTGATTTACTGGAATTCCATCCATACTCTCTCTCGCGTGTCGATCTTGCAGCAGACCTCGGGAGCCCATCACGCCGACCCAACCGACCCCACTCCTCAAGCCGCTTCCAGCGAGCCGAACCGGCACCCCCTGAGGGCCATTTCCTACGGCGGTGGCGTCCAGAGCACGGCCCTGCTCGTACTGGCCGCTCGCAGGGAGATCGACTTCCGCACCTTCCTCTTCGCCAACGTCGGCGACGACAGCGAGCACCCAGCGACGCTGGCCTACGTCCGCGAGATCGCCATCCCGTACGCCGCCCGCGCCGGGCTTGAGGTTCATGAGCTCGATCGCCGCCGTCGGGACGGAACTACCGAAACGCTCATGCAGCGGCTGAACCGGCCGGACACACGGTCGATCCCCATCCCTGTCCGCATGGCCAACGGAGCTCCGGGCCGACGCAACTGCACGGCAGACTTCAAGATCAAGGTGGTCGGACGGTGGCTCCGGGAGCACGGAGCCACCGCAGAGCATCCAGCGGCGGTTGGCATCGGCATATCGCTCGACGAAATCCACCGAGCCAATCGTCGACGAAGTGAGTCCCACGAGGTAGTCGAGTACCCGCTGCTCGACCTCAGGCTCCGCAGGGACGACTGCGAGCGCATCATCGGCGAGGCCGGTCTGCCAGTGCCGCCCAAGAGCTCGTGTTTCTTCTGCCCCTTCCGTACGGTCGGCGCATGGCGTCACCAGCGTAGACACGAGCCGGAGCTGTTCGCCTTGCCGGTCCAGCTGGAGGAGACGATCAATCGGCGGCGGGCCGCGCTCGGGCGGGACGCCGTGTATCTCACGAGGTACGGTGTCCCGCTCACCCAGGCCATCCCTGATGTGTCCCCGAGTGATGGCGGCGTCGACGACGAAAGTTCTTGCGACTCGGGTTGGTGCATGACCTGAAATGCCCTGAGCGGGGCCAGAAGCCATGGGCTTTGGCCCCGCTCGCGATTCCCCCTGAGGCTGCAGGAGTGAAGCCGCATTGGACCGAAGTCAGGGCGGAGCTAGCGATATTCGCCGGCGAACCGGTTTGCAGCCCGCCGCCGGAGAGCAGACGGTGTGATGGACTCAGAGCTCGGGCGGCTCGCCGGGGGCAAGGTGGAGAACAGCCAGATACTCGCCGTAGGGCATCTCTTCGTCCACCCATCGGCTGTCACCGGAGGCGTCGGGAATCCACATTCCGTCCAGGAGGTACTTGTCGTCGAAGGCCGTGACGCGGCCTTTCTTCACCGCTGCTGCCATCAGCACCTGGATCCCCAGCAGAAGCACCGTGGAGGCTTCCCTGGCGGCGCAGACCTCAGCGTGCCCAGCGGCGGAGATCTTCATATCCGCGTCGTCGGTCGGCTCGGGAATGCCCGCACGTCCGTGTACCGCCTCCTCGTGCAAGGCAATCGCCTGCACCACTCCCGTCGCGAGCGGCGCATCGCTGTTACCTGCATGGTCCGGGGAGTGTGTCCCCAAGTGCTCGGCAACCGCTCGTGCGTGTACGGGCAGCGCTTCGGCGTGGTGCTGCAACTGCTGTTCAGCCGCTTCGATGGCGTGCCCGGGATGCGTAGCATCGGGGTGCAGCAGCCGGGCGAACCCCTCGAGTGCTGCGCGCAGGTGGCCGAGCCGGACCTGGTGCAGCTGCCATCTCTCCATCATCTCTGTCCAAACGGCATCGAAGTCGCTGCCTACCGAGCACATGCCGCCGTCGTCGTAGGACATGTCGAAGGTCATCGTGTGCAGCCCCTGGGCGAGGCGCAGCCACTTGTAGGCGTTGTCCCAGACCTCCTGCGCCCCCGGCGCTCCGGCGACCGCGGAGGCGTGCTCGACCCAGTCGGTGAGTTCACGGACGTGGTCCTCGGGCTCGGACAGCGCAAGGGTTGACTGCGTTCGGTAGGAGGGCAGGCAGGAGCCGCCCGATCGAGTGGTGGTCATGGACGGAGCGTCTCACGCACCACTGACAATCACGCCGGGATCGAAGGCTGGCGCGAGGCTCATGTGCTGGTGGTTCGTCGCACAAGCCGGTGACCGCGCAATTCCCTTTCGCAGCGCATGAGTTCGCGCTCCCATCCCTCTTCAGTGCCGATCAAGTGCGGGCTCTCGTAGAGGCCAGCGCGTACTTCGGCTTCGGTGAGCCGCCGGTACTTGGGCGCATCGGGATCGTCCTCTGCGAGGAATTCGTGTTTGCGGTGCAGGAGCGGACGGTTGGTCGAGTCTGCGTACGAGGTGAAGGAAGACTTGAGGGTCTTCAGGTCGACGGCGTACGACGCCGCGAGGCGGGGGTGGGGGTCTGTATCGAACTCTGAGTAGTCGAGCCAGCTGGCGCCGCGTCCCTGGTGGCGGAGCTTGACGACGGACCACTCGCCAGGCCGGCCGGCAGCGATACTCGCGCACTGCTCATACAAGCGCAGTACGGTCGGGACCCGGTGAAGCGCCCGGCGATGAACGTATAGAGCGGTTGCGGTGAACTTGCCGGCGATCGATCCGTTCATCGCCCGGCGGATGTATGCGTCATCGCGCAGCTTGAGCAGCAGGCGATCGGCTCGCTGACACGCTTCGGTGTACGAGGGGAAGAAGGCGCGAACGTCCAGCTGAATGGGGAGCGGCAGACTGGTTGCAGGACCTCGGCCATGAAAGAGCTCCAGGGCAAGGAACTCTAGTACGTCGCGAGCACCGCGCTCCGCGCTGCGCTCCACCTTCACCGGGTCTGCTGCCTGCTCGGCAAGGCGCTTCAGCTCAACGGGGCGTAGGTGGCCAAGGAGGCCGATGATCGGCTGCGGCATTTCCTCCAGCTGAGGCATCCGGCCGCGCTGTTCGAGGTGATCGACGACGGAAGTGATCGCCGAGGCGGTGTCCTCAGACTCCAGCCACGCGCCCTCGGGCGCAATCTGGCGTGCCAGGTAGCTGAGGCGGGCCTCGTCGTCCTTGAAGGCGTAGACGATGCCCGGCGCCGCCGACACGCAGCGCACTCCCGTTGCGTCCTCGACGTAGTCGCGGAGTTCCCCAGCCGCGTAGAGATGCTGGAAGGTGCGGCGCTGAGTCAAGATGCCGTCACCGTGCGCTGTCCCTCTGATCTGGTTGCGCTCCCAACGCAGTCGCGCAGACACCACGAGCACAGAACTAGTGAGTCCCCACGCTCGCAAGAGCGTCTCGCGCCGTTCGGCTGAGTCTTCAATGACGTTCAGGACGTAGGTGAGAAGGACGACGTCGGCTAGCCTGCGGAGACCGTCGGGGAAATGCACTGGGTCCCAACCCGTGACGTCGAGACCGAGGTGTTGAAGTGCGCGCACATCACCGCCGCGCCCACACCCGTAGTCGAGTACTTCCGTCCCAGGTTCCATTTTCAGGTCGCTAAGGGCGCGACGAGCCGGTAGCGATAGCCCGACACGGCCGATGGCGGTCTGATGCCTCTGACTTCTCCAGAGCTGCTGCGTCATCGGTGTCCCCTATTGCAACGGACCGGCCAGCACACGACGTCCCCGCACCCTACGCTGGCACTCACTCCTATATCCGTTCATCTACGCTGAGCCTCTGGACTCATCGCGCGATCGCTTCAGCTACACGGCGCCCAACTGATCCCGGCTCTATATGACTTAGCCTGCAACCAGACGTAGGCCACGATGACACGAGGGGTCACGCCGGTACGCACGCGGGGACGAGGCGGGCAAGGGAGCAGATGGACAGCTACGGCAAGTTGGTGAGGGACCGGATCCCTGAAATCATTCGGGCCGAGGGGACAAAGCCGATCACCTACGTCGCCGGTTCCCAGGAATACCGCAGCAGACTTCGGGACAAACTGGGCGAGGAAGTCGCCGAGTTCTTGTCGGCAGACGAGGCGGTGGCTCTAGGGGAGCTCGCGGACGTACTGGAAGTCGTGCACGCGCTCGCTGCAGACCTGGGCACGGACTCGGCAGGACTGGAAAGTGTCCGCCAGGCCAAGGCGCGAGAGCGGGGCGTTTTCGCCGACCGGATCATCTGGAAGGGCAACTGCTGATCCACTCGGCCCAGTACTGGTAGGCCCGTGGATGGTCACGACGATCAACCACGGCCTGCGGCGTCACCGGCACTCGGCGGGCGCATATATCCCCCGAGCGGCGGTCGGCAGCTCCTGGAAGAGCTTGCGCAGACGGGTGGCCGGATCGTCAAACAGGAAGCCCATGGCCGGAGGCCGAGAACTGGCCGAGCCGTATCACCGCTGCCCGGAGATCGGGGCACCTCCCCGGCTGCTCCATCCGGCACAGCCGGCCGCGCCGCAAGACAGTGGCGCAGCGAGTCTGCACTTGGAACCCGCCGCAGTAGCTCCACCGGACGCCTCGTCAGGGTCGCGACGCCGCGACATACCTGAAAGCCAGACCGAGGGCCCCAGGCGAGTTCGAATACCCACCGGTGCCGAAGTGAGGTTCGATGCTCGTCTACCAACGATGCAGAAGCGACAAACGCAGCCCCCACTACTCCTGCCAGCGCACCCGATGCGGGCACTCCTGGACCGTACGCTACCGCGAGCCACGCAGCGCCGGAGGCCGCCAACGCGAGCGCAGTTTTGACCTGAAGTGGCAGGCAGATGCCTATGCCGCACGACTGCAACGAGACAAATACGAGGGTCTCTTCCTCGATCCTAGACGCGGTCAGATCCCCTTGGGCGCCTACGCCAAGCAGTGGTTGGAGCGCCAGGCCGTCAGTGAAGCCACTTACCGCAATTATGAGAGCTTTCTACGCATCCATCTGCTCCCGCGCCTCGGAGATCGGCCTTTGGCCGGGATCGAGCGATACGACATCGAAGTCCTCGTCGCTGCCCTGGGCCAGGATCTCGCCGCGAGCACGGTGCGCGACCGTATGAAGGCAGTCTCGAGCAAAGACAAGCGACGGCCCGATGACCCCACCGACGGCGTCAAACTCCCCCGTAGTGCATCCCCCGCGCTCGATGAGGACCTGCTGCCTACTCTGGCGGAAGTCGATCTGATCGCCGAGCGCATCTCACCGCACTACCGGCTGAGCGTGTACCTACAAGCTGGAGCGGGTCTACGGATCAGCGAAGCCCTCGCCTTCACTACCGATTGCCGCCGCTCCGAGTTCCTTCGGGTGCGCCAGCAGGTCAGCTCCAAGGCCCACCGCTTGGACTGCGCAACGCGGTTCGTACCGCTCAAGCACCGCACCGCCAAGGAGTACCGGGACGTTCCACTGGCGCCCTTTCTCGCCCACGAGATCGAAAAGCATCTAAGCGAGTGGGGGACATCGACCGTGTCCGGACACCATGTGCTGTTCGCGCCACGCCTCCGCGGCAAGGGGACCATGCCCACGGCCACCACGTATGCGTATCACTTCCGTAAAGCACTCAGGGACGCGGAACTCATCCACCCCGACGGCGCTCCGTTGTACACCCCTCACTGCCTGCGCCACTTCTTCGCCTCCAGTGCCCTGGGGCACGGCATCCCGGTGCACGAAGTCTCCCGCTGGCTCGGGCACCGGTCGATCAAGACCACGGTCGACATCTACGGGCACCTCATCCCCGCCTCCTGGGACCGCTGCCGGACGATCATGCAGGCAGTGCTGCGGCCCCCACCCGCCTGACGGTCGGCACCGGGTGTCTCACCCGAGGGTCAACTGTCTCCGTCCGCTCGAACAGGTGAATCTGCAGACCGATGTTTTGGCCCCCCCACTTGGATATCGCGGAAGCCACGCCGAGTCCGCTGCTCCACGCAATCAGCGGCGCGTCCGTGCGGCGGTGGCGCGGCACCGGCGGATCCCCGATTACCCAAGACCCTGTTGCCCGATTCGGTGGTCAGGCCGCGAGGGCCATGCCGAGTCGCGCAAAGTGGCTGGCACGTGTGGGGCTGATCGGTGTACCGGTCCACCAGGCGTCCAGGCGGACGACGTTGAGTGCGGTCGCGGTCAGCACATGAGCGAGCCGGGTTCTATCCAGTCCCCGGTATCGAGTGGTCCGCACTCCTGTAACTCGGACGGCTTGGTTCATCGTCCCCTCGACACCGGCCCTGACGGCGTAGCGCTCCTTCCACTCGTCACTGTCCTGGTTATGCCGGGCGGTCTCGATCTCCTCGTACAGAGGCTGGGGACGGATGGTGAGTCTGCGCTGCCCGCCAAGTGCCGTACTGGTGCACTGTGCCCGCAGCGAGCATGGCTTGCAGTCGTTTCGGCGGAAGGCGACCCTGATCAGCGGTGCGCCCCGGCTTGTCTCCTCCCGCCAGGCGCTGCTGGTCTTGCCGTCCGGGCAGGTGACGTGCTGGTGCTCGAAGTCGATAACGAACGCGGGCAGGGCGAAACGCCCGCCGTCCTTGGACTGCTGGCTCGTGGAGAGCTGCAGGGGGCCCACCAGGTTGATTGCCTTGGCTCGTGCGGAGACCAGGTGTTCGGCGCTGGTGTATCCGGCATCGACGAGGTGTTCGCCGGGTTTCACGGCCCTCTTGGCCTGGTGTGTGTGGATGATGCCGGTCATCTCCACATCGCCCACGGCGGCGTGGGTGGTCTCCACATTCGTGATCAGGTGCGGCTGCCCGGGCTCACAGACTTCGGAGAGGTGAACCTTGTAGCCGATGTACTCAAAACCACGCTTGACCGAGTACCGGGCCTCGGGATCGTAGGGCGAGCAGAGCAGGAGCTTGCCGGGCGGGAGGTCCTTGTCCTTGGCTCTCCGCGGGCTCACCCCGCTGTCCTGGCCGCGGTGGAATTGCTGGACCCAGGTCCGACGCAGGATCTCGATGGCGGGCAGCTGCCGCAGCCAGGCTGGTGCCTCGGGCGTCCAGATGGCTTCCAACAAGGCGAACCCGTCCTGCCCCACCGTGATCAGGTAGTCCTGGCGGGCACCCTCCGCGCGGGGCAGCCGGTAGGCGTCAACGCGGCCGCCGTAGCGTTCGAACCAGGCCCGAGGCGCTACTTGAGCCAACCAGGCAGGAGCGGCGACGGTGACAGCCTCCAGTGCGGCGCGCAGGGTCTCGCCGGCGAGCTCCATCCGGTTCAAGGTTCGGATGGCGGCCAGGACATGGGTGGAGTCCGTGCGCTGAAGACCCCCTGCCCGCAGCAGGTCCATTTCCTTCGCGCGTTGCAGGAACATGTCGAGAATCTTCTCCTCCAGACCGTGCTCGATCAGGCGGGCGCGGAAACCGCACAACACAGAGAAGTCGAAGCCAGGGTCTTCCAGCTCTAGCGACAGGGCGTACTTCCAGTCGATCCGGCCTTTGACTTGCTCGGCAGCCTGCCGGTCGGTCAGGTTCTCGGCATACTGCAGCACCGAGACCAAAGCCAGCATGCCGGGAGACAGACCGGGGCCGCCCCGGCTGGGGAACGCCTCGACGAACTGCTCGTCCTCGAAGAGCACCCCGATTTCATCGCGCAGTCGCATGGCCAGACAGCCCTTGCGGAACGCCAGACGGGCCACCCGCGCGGTGGCATCGGGCACGGCAGGGATGGGGCGCGGACACATGGACATCTCGGCCTCCTGACCTCCCCGCTCTGACCTACCACCACAATGAGGGTCAGGCTGGTCGAGCGGAACACACCACCGAATCGGGCAGCAGGGTCTTCGCTAACCGGGGATGCACAGAGATAGGTAGTGACATGCGCTTCGGGGGTGGCCCAGGGGCGATTCGTCCATCCGGACTTCACGCCCAGGTGCCGATGTCTACTGCCCCTGGGGGAAAATTGAGTTCGGGCATGTTGGCCTGGTGGTTCGGCTAATAGTTGATCAGCAGGCGGTGTCGCGGACGAGTTCGCTGCTCGTCCGACGGTAGGGGGAGCTTGGCGGCTCGGTCGGAGCCAGGAAGATGATGGCGAAGTGACTCTCGGCGTATGCTTAACGATGGCAGGTGAAACATCGAATCTGGGCCCATTCGCCTCTGTTCGGTTTTGGTGCCTACGAATTAACCAGGGCTGCCCGATACTGAAGTTAATCGATCCTCGACGCGCTAACTAATCTTCCCTCTCGTGCTCAAAGTTGCAAGGCATACGCGATTCACGGTGGACACACAGGCTCCCTTGGAATTTCGGGCAAGTATTTCGACCGTTCCTCCTGGGTGAAATCTCGGTGAATGGCTTGGCAGATTTTTTTAATCGCCTCTTCTGGGCTCGGTATGGCTATGTTAAGCAGCTGCACCGTTGCCGAATCGATGTTCCTGGCAAGAGTTGAACCATCGGAGCTCAAGGCAATTGAAACCGCGAAGGAGGAATCGTTGAAGAATATGTCGCGGATTTCACCTGCAGCCACATCCCATATGCGGATAGTCCCATCCCCTCCGCTTGCTATGAGTGCATTTTCGTCTGGGGTGAATATTATCGATTCTACGCCGTAGGGGTGATTGGAGAGAGTCTTGATTCTCTTGCCGGTTGTCACGTTGAATAGCCGCACAGTGCCGTCGCCGCAGCCGGTCGCGACGATGGAACCGTCCGGACTAAATGTGGCGGCGGACACGCCATTTTCGACTATCCCGGTTAACCCGTCTAGCGGTTTACCATGGCCGGTGAGGGTCTTTCTCCTCTTGCCAGTATTCAAGTCCCAGAGTCGTGCGGTGTTATCCTCGCTGCCGGTGGCCAGAGTCGCGCCATCTGGGCTGAATGCCACCGACGTAATCGCGTCTCGGTGGCCGGTGAGGGTCTTTCTCGCCTTGCCGGAATTCAAGTCCCAGAGTCGTGCGGTGTTATCCTCACTGCCGGTGGCCAGAGTCGCGCCATCTGGGCTGAATGCCACCGACGTAATCGCGTCTCGGTGGCCGGTGAGGGTCTTTCTCGCCTTGCCGGAATT
>NZ_JBITWR010000019.1:0-58705 GCF_044544025.1 Streptomyces sp. NPDC055243 | reverse complement strand
GTCCCAGAGTCGTGCGGTGTTATCCTCACTGCCGGTGGCCAGAGTCGCGCCATCTGGGCTGAATGCCACCGACGTAATCGCGTCTCGGTGGCCGGTTAGGGTCTTGCGCACTCTACCGTTGCTCGCGTCCCATAGGAGCACAGCGCCATCAAGATGACCTGCGGCAAGGGTGACATCGTCGGGACTGAAAGCCGCTGACGAGATACCGCGCTGACTACTCGCGAGAGTGGCGCGAGGTCTACCCACCTTCATATCCCATACTCGGATGGCGTTGTCGTAGGCGCTGCCTGTGATCAGAGTTGCACCGTCCGGACTAAAGGCCATTGATTCCACCCTGCCTTTATGCCCAGTGTAGACGTCTCGGAGATCTCCTCCTGTTTTCCATGTCCATTGCCGTACAACAGCGTTACTCCAAGAGCTCACGGCAATAGTGCTACCCTCCGGAGAAAATACCACTTGCGCTATGCCGTTCAATCCGACGTAGATGCTGCCGCCAGGCTTTCCTGTGGCGACGTTCCATGGCCGGATGAAATCGTGGTCAATGTCGGCCGTAAGGAGCTTCTTGCCATCCGGGGTGAAAAGTGTCGTCATGACACCGTCTGGGTCTTTGATGGTTCGGCGAATCTTTCCTGATTTGACGTCCCATAGGTGCACGGCGTCTTCATGGCCCACCGATGCGGCAAGGGTTCTACCGTCCGGACTGAAGATTACTGACCGTACGCCGCCGGTTCGACCAGTGATGATGACGCGGGACGTTCCCCTGGCTATATCCCAGAGTCTGACGGTCCCATCTTCTCCAGTACTGGCAAGGGTGACTCCATCCGGACTGAATGCCACCGCATCGACGCCACCACCCTTGTGACCGAAGAGAGTCTTCTGTAGCTTGCCGGTGCCTGTGCCCCATAGGCGAATGGTGTTGTCACCGCAGGCTGTGGCCAGCATCGTACTGTCGGGGCTGAATGCTACGCGTTGGATGGTGTCGCTATGGCCTGTGAGGGTGTTGCGTATCTTGCCCGATACGCTGTCCCGTAGCCGGACGGTGTTGCCATCACCGTTAGTGGCGAAAAGTTTACCGTCCGCGCTGTATGCCACTGCGTTCGTACCGCCACTGCTGGTATTGGCAAGAACAGATCGAATCGGATTTCTAGCTGCCAAGTAAAGGCGGTAGGCGGCTTCGGTAGTCGGGCTAGTCCGATACGCTTGGATACTCAATAGCGAGGACAGGTCAGTGTCGCTCTCCGATAGGTAACCTGACTGGGCAGCAAGTTGCCGTGACTGAGCTACCCTCTGAGCCGTTACGGCACCCTTTTTCGCTTGGACGGCGTTCTGCTGCTGCCAAAAGGCAAGTCCTGCGGCCAGAAGAGCCATGCATAGAAGAGTGGCCAAGGCGGTGTTGATACGCCGAGTGCGGCGAATTGCGGCCTGCTGGCGTCGTTGGCTGTTGGCCAGGAAAGCGGCAATATCCTGTGGAAGCCCGCGCTTGTCGGACCACGCCACGCCCGCGGCCAAGTCTGTCCCGTCTAGCAAGTCACCAGGGTGCCCGCTCTGGGTGTAACCGATGTACTGTTCGCCGACCCTGCGGAGCCAGGCGTGGAACTGATAATCGGCTGCCACCCAATCACGCAGATCGGTCCAGTCGCGGATGAGAGCGTCATGGATGAGCTCAGCTGTGGCCTGGCCGGGTGTGCCGTCCTGATTGGGCGTGGTGCGAGTCGTGATGACTCGGCTCCGGGTCAACGAGGCCAACACTGCATCGAACGCCTGCCCACTTTGTGCGACGGACAGGGGGTCAGCGGCCAGGGCTCGAAGGTCGGCAACGGCGACGTGTCGCCGGGTTGCGGGGGTGGCGTTCGCTTCGTCAGCGGGGTGGACTAGTGCGGTGAGGACCTTCTGGGCAATGGGGCGCTGTTCGAGGGGAAGCTGGCCCAAGGCGGCCTCGCACCAGGTGGTCAAGCTACCGGCGACCCCGCCGACCTGGTCGTAGGCATGGTGCGTCAGGAAGCCGTCGTTACGACGTTCCCATAACTGGCTCAGCGCCAACTCCAAGGGTGGCAACAGGGTGGCTGGCGCCTGCCGGGTAGCTGGAGCATGTTCGTCTGCTGCCAGGACGTCGGCGATGATGCGCTCCGCAAGACCCTCTTCCAAGCGGGCGCCTACTGCATGGGCAGGTTGGGTGATGACGGCATGTAAGTCTGAGACGCTCAACGCAGCAGAGACATTCAGCAGCCCTTGGGTCGCGACCTTCGTCAGGCTGGGCTCTCCGGCGGCCAGGCGTGGGTAGAAGTCGTCCCGCATGACCAGGATGACTGTGACCGCGAGTGGCGATTCGATGAGCGCCTGAAGTTGCTGTGCGACAGGTATCTGCCGATCCGGCCCATCAGCCGCTCCTTGAAGGAGAAGTTCCTCGAATTGGTCGATGACCACGACGAGGCGTCGATCCGCAGGCTCCGCGGCAAGTCGGCGTTGAACTGCGTGCTCAATGCCCTCACTCGTGGTCCCGGGCAGGCCACTCCGCTCCAGCTCTGCCATCAGATCCTGCCTCGGCCGAGCCATCAGCGGTAGCCACCGGTCGCTACCTGGTAGTCCGCCGTCAGCCAGAGCCGGCAGGATGCCGGCTTGAACGAGAGAGGACTTGCCCGCTCCGGAAGGTCCCAGTAACAACAGGACCCTCTTGTTGCCGCGCAGCGCGGCCAACGCCTCTTCTACAGCTGCTTGCCGGCCATGAAACCAGTCGACGTGCTCAGCGGTAAACGGCTCCAGACCTCGATACGGGCACACCTGGTGCTCGACCAGGTCGGGAAGGGCATCCCTCAGCACCTGGGTAGGAGTTGCGTACGCAATTGCCAGCCCTCGGCTCTGGCGGTCCGGGGCGGTAATCGCAGTCACCATGCCAATCACCAGGCCAGTGACCTCGTCCACGACGGGGCCGCCACTGAAGCCAGTCGTCAAGTCGTTGGCATCAGCCAACTGCAACACGACACCCGCGCGACTGTCTGGCGGCAGTAGAGCACCAGCCACGCCGTAACCGAAGTGGCCACCGCCCGGCGCCTGGCTGGGAAACCCGAATGAGAAGACACTGTGCCCGCGGCACCCCGCTGCGGACCCCAGTTTCACGGGCTGGGCGTCCGCAGGCGTGGCATCCAGGCGCAGAACGGCAACGTCCTCGGCCTCTGATTCGCGCCAGCCTGATGCCAGTACGTGCCCTACCAAGCGAGGGGCATCCGCTAAGTGAGGGAAGCGAAGTTGTACGCGCCCTCCAGGGCCTTGGCCCGCAAGCTCCACCACGTGCGCGCAGGTGAGAACGATGCCAGCAGCAGCTAGAAACCCCGTCCCGGCTGTACTGCCGTCCTCGGCAAGGACCTGAGCCACGGCTGCTTCCCTGCCGAACCAGTCGCGACCGATGGAGCCAGTCCCTGGTGCATCATCAGCGACCATGTTCCCCCTCAGGAAGCGTCTTCACCTGACTCCCCTCGGCTCCACAGCACCCGCACCTTCAAGTGGACCGCCGACTCGCCTCGTGTGATAACCGCTCCTGCCTGCGCTGAGAGATCCACCCCGAACTCCACCTCAACCTCGTTGGGACCGGCTTGCCGCAGCTGGTCCAACACTGCTTGCGCAGTGTCCTTAACCGGCCCCAGGGCTTGCTGCAGAGTCTGAGGCAGGTCGCGCACCGCGTCTGCGAGTCGCCCGGCCTTCACGGGCCCGTCCAGCTCCGGTGCGGCTTCGAGCAGAACCGCGCCCCCACCTTCCAGCGGAATACGCGCAAGACTTTGCATCAACACATCGACCTAACTCTGCGTGTCCGTATCAATACGGTAGACCTCCTGGCTGGAAAAGGCACTGCCCTGGCACATCGGCCAGGATCAACGCTTGCACTGCAGCAGACCGGGTGCCACGACATCATCTGGCGGACCTTCCGTACGCACTTCTCATCGTCGCGGCGCTACGACGCGGCTCGATCGGCCCGGCCCGACCAATCTCGACGTCTCACGGCCCTGGGGGAATGACGGGCGGTCGCGGCCGGGCCGTGACGTAACCACTGCTCATGATCACGAAACCGCGGATCATGGACCCAACTGCTCAGCACGCAGCCCGTGTTCCGCGTGGCCCATCAGTCAGGAGTGCCGTCGGGCACAGTGGTCGCCAATACGTGGCTGCGCGAGCTGCCAATCAACAAGGTGCCGGCGTGGCGTTCTTGGTGAGCGTACGCGCGTGCACTTCTGGCCTGGCTGGAGTTTCTCCAGCGATACGGTGTGGATCCGTACGGTGACCGTGGTGAACTCCGCGCTGCGCTCTGAGGTCTAGCCGACTTCCGGTTGGCCGGGCCGCTCAAGGGAGCGGTGAGACGTTGGGCCTTGGAACCAGCGGGCGAACGCGATGTCCCGCTTCTACGGCTGGTGCGTGGACAACGAGCACTGCGTGAACGTGCCGTTCACCTACTCATGGGCACGGCGCTGCATCGAGGCCGGCGGCGGACGCCTGGTGGACCGATACACCGATCAGCCCCACACATGCCAGCCACTTTGCTCGACTCGGCATGGCCCTCGCGGCCTGACCACCGAATCGGGCAACAGGGTCTACCCAAACCGGGGATCCGCCGCATCCTTCTAGCTCCACCGCCGGGCCCTGACTGCCCCGTCGAAAAGCTGCATCACGACAGCACCCCACAACGCCAACCACCCGCCCAGCACGACCACGCCACCCGCAGCCACGCTCCCCCGCGGCGGGACAGGTCCTGGGCGCGCTCCAGGTCTCGCTCCGTGCGCAGCTGCAACTCTGGTTCACCGTTGCCATGGTGACCTAGCCCCGTCACATCCCGGGAAAAGCCCCCAACGAGGTCGACCTCTTTCAGGTTGGCTTGAGGTAGAGGAGGAGCTTGGTGGGCAGACGCAGGCGAAAGTTGCGCAGCCGCTAGTAAGCCGCGTACTGCTAAGGACTTCAAGAAGATCTCCTCGCACCAACGTCGCTCTCCAGGTGGCCTGACCAGGCCAGCAGCGCACCTGACAGCCCATCACAACGAGCGTCAAGATATCGCCCGTAACGCCCACACCACACATAACGCGCACGCACAAAGCGGCAGGTCAGGAGCCCTTTGCGGCAGGCTCAAGGCTCGCCACGCGCTCCACGTCATGCGTCACCGGAAGCAGGTTGAACGCCTATAGCAGGCAGCACACATGCGTTGGCCCCTCAAGACAGACAGACCAGGTTTGCAGTCGGCGCGCGCAACATAGCGCAGGATCGCCGGTTAGCCAAACCGGCGATCCCGCGCATCATCAGTAGTCCACCGCCATGCCTTGCCACAAGCTGCTCGCCTGGATCAGATACAGCGCCTGCACCTCGTTCCTCGGCGTACGAAACACCACCTCCACTCACAACGCACTCCGGCACCCCACCACGGCCAACCATTGGAAGTGACCACCCGTCAGCAAAGTCAGTAACAGCTCAGCACCAACCAGCGATCTGTCGTCCTGGTCGTCGGAACCCGGTGAAACACCGCAACCCAGTAACTCGCCCTGACCTGCCTCGATTTAGCCCAATGAAAGTCGTCGCTAAGGCCACTTTCCTCATCATGCGATCAGGCTGTGACCGCTCGTTCGACCAACGTCAGTGCCCGCCCTGGGAGTTCCCCTCGATCGTCCATGGCGCCACTGAGCCAGTGCACCCGGGGATCGCGGCGGAACCACGAGTCCTGACGGCGGGCGAAGCGCTTGGTCGCACGCACGGTCTCCGCGCGCGCCTCGTCGTCGGTGCACTCCCCCGCGAGCGCCGCGAGCACCTGCTGGTACCCGAGCGCGCGTGACGCCGTACGCCCCTCGCGCAGCCCCACGGCCTCCAGGGCACGCACCTCGTCGACGAGGCCCGCGTCCCACATGCGGTCCACGCGCGTGGAGATGCGTTCGTCGAGTTCGGGGCGGCCCACGTCCACGCCGATCTGGACGTTGTCGTAGACGGAGTCGTGACCGGGGAGGTTGGCGGTGAAGGGCTTGCCGGTGATCTCGATGACCTCGAGGGCGCGGACGATCCGGCGGCCGTTGCTGGGGAGGATGGCCTGGGCCGCTCCGGGGTCGGCGACGGCGAGGCGGGCGTGCAGCGCGCCGGGGCCGCGGAGTTCGAGCTCCTCCTCGAGGCGGGCCCGGACCACGGGGTCCGTGCCGGGGAACTCCAGGTGGTCGACGGCTCCCCTGACGTAGAGCCCGGAGCCGCCGACCAGGATCGGCCAGCGCCCGTCGGCGAGGAGCCGGTCGATCTCGGCCCGTGCCAGCTTCTGGTACTCGGCGACGCTCGCCGCCTCCGTGACGTCCCAGATGTCGAGGAGGTGGTGCGGCACTCCGTCGCGCTCTTCGAGCGTCAGCTTGGCGGTCCCGATGTCCATCCCTCTGTAGAGCTGCATGGAGTCGGCGTTGACGACTTCGCCGCCGAGACGCTGGGCGAGGAAAACGCCCAGATCGGACTTTCCTGCCGCGGTCGGCCCGACGACGGCGATGACCCGCGGTGCGGGAGCTGCTCTACTCACCGCCCCAGTCTCGCAAATCCCACGACCACTTCCCGAACGAGCTACGTGACGCCACAGGTCCGGGGTCGTTGCCTGTTGCGAGGTTCCAGCCGCCGGTTTCGAGGATCGGCGACCCGGGAGGCGCAACAGGGCGCACCGGGCGGCGCGGGATTTCGCCCACACGAGTACCGTATGGAGTAGATATGGGCGTTTTTGCACGGTTCCGCAGGAAGTCCAAGGACACGGAAGAGGCGTCAACAGCCGAGGCGGCAGCAGGCACCCCGACGGCCGAGCCGGAAGCGGCCGGGGAGTCCCCCGAGCCCGAGGCCGGCAAGGAAGAGGCCAAGGCCGAAGCTGCCGCCGAGGACGACACCAAGACCGACGAGAAGGCCGAGGCCGACACGAAGGTCGACGCCGAGGCGAAGTCCGAGGCCGCTTCCAAGACCGAGACCGGCTCCGAGTCGAAGTCCGAGTCCGAGGACAAGGCGGAGAACACCGAAGAGGCTGCCGCGGAGAACGTGGACATCCCCAAGCAGCAGTCCGCGGAGAAGGCCGCCGACAACGACGAGGCCGACGAAGGCGCCCGCAAGTAACTCTCCCAGCGAGGGAAGGTGAACCATGGGTTTCCTGCAAAGCCTGAAGGACAAGCTCGCCCCGGCGAAGGACAAGGTCGCGGGCCTCGCGCAGCAGCACGGGGACAAGATCGACCAAGGTCTCGACAAGGCCGCGCAAGTGGTCGACGAGAAGACCAAGGGCAAGTACAGCGACAAGATCCAGACGGGTACGGGCAAGGCGAAGGATGCCGTGGACCGCCTCGCGGGGACGCCCGACGAGGGCAAGGACCCGGGCGGCGGCACCGCCCCTCCGAAGCCCCGTCCGGCGCCCTGAACCACCGGCTGAACGACACCGGCGGACGGCCGTGGAGCGCCACCAGCTCCGCGGCCGTCGCCATGCGCCGGAGGGTCGGCGGTCGACCAATAGGCGGGTCAACCAATAGGCGGGCAGCGTCGCGCGGAAGCCGGTCTCGCGCAGGCCACTGGGCCCGCCTGGACCGCTTGGGCCACTGAGGCAGTTGAGGCCGCTGAGGCCGCTACGACCAGGCCGCCACCAGATACCCGACCCCGTACGGAGCGTCCTCGTACAGCAGCTCGCCCCGCAGGCCCGCGCCCTCGGCCGCGCCCGCGAGCACCTGCCACGGCGCCCGGCCCGCCGCCTTCAGTTCGTACGCCAGCTTCTCGTCCAGCGCCTTGAGTGCCTCCACGTCCGCCGCCCCCAGCGCACGCGCGATCGCCGCGTCGAACCCGGCCGCCCGCTCGTCGAGGTATCCCGGCGCCTTCAGCGTGCGGCACGCGCTGGCGTCGCCCATCACCAGCAATGCCACCCGGTCGGCCCGCGCCGCGATGTCCCCTCCGACTTGAATACACCGCTCGGCCTCCAGAGGTTCCCCCACCCCGAGTCCTTCCAGCGGGGCCGCCGACCACTCCGTGCGGTCGAGCAGCCAGGCCGCGACGGCGAGCGAGGGCGGAAGCATGCCTTCCGCCGCATCGCCGGTAGAGCGTCCGAGCCGTACGTCGACGTCCACGCCGAACCCGCGGAAGGACCCGCGGGCGCCCTGCGGATGCGGGCCGCGCCCGCTCTGCTCGGCCGGGCCGACCACGACGAGCCGGTCGGGCCGCGAGGCGGCGAGCACGCCGACGGCGTCCGTGCACGCGGCGCGCGCGGCGTCCAGTTCGGGGGCAGCGCCGGCGGCCACCTCGGGGACGAGCAGGGGCGGGCAGGGGCAGACGGCTGCGGCGACAAGCATGATCAGCAGCGTAATGCCCGCCGACAAACGCGCGCTAACAGGTGATCGGGCGCGAGTCCCACTCCAGTTCGGAGATCGAGAAGCGGTACGGGAACGAGCCCCCGGCCGAGCCGTCGCCGATCACCATCCAGCCGTCGGCCGTGCGGTAGCGCCGCATCCGTACGGGGTGGCGCGGGTGCTTGGGGCGGTACAGGCGGACGAACTCCGCGAACCGCTCCACCGCCTCCTCGTGCGTGCCGTCCACCGTGGCCATCAGCTCGAACAGATGCCACGCCCCCGGCCCCGGAGGGTTCTCCGTCATCAGCGCCCAGCGCGCCATCGGCCCGCCCCCCTGTCTGCCCGCTGTCCCCGTCGTCCGGCGCCCGCTCCGGTCAGTCGCAGCCGCAACCGCTGCCCGCGGCCACCGGAAGCGGCTCGGGGGCGCCCACCTTCGGAAGTCCGAGCATCACGCCGGCCGGCTTGGCCGCCGCCTCGACGTTGCGCTTCTCCCAGGCGTCACCCGCGCGCGTGCGGCGCACGTTCAGGGTGGGGCCCTCGGCGAGCAGGTGGTGCGGCGCCGCGTACGTGATCTCGACCGTCACGACGTCGCCGGGGCGGACCTCGGTCTCCGGCTTGGTGAAGTGGACCAGGCGGCTGTCGGGCGCGCGCCCGGAGAGGCGGTGGGTGGAACCGTCCTTGCGGCCCTCGCCCTCGGCGACCATCAGTTCGAGGGTCCTGCCGACCTGCTTCTTGTTCTCCTCCCAGGAGATCTCCTCCTGGAGGGCCGACAGACGCATGTAGCGCGCCTGCACGACGTCCTTGGGGATCTGCCCCTCCATGGTCGCCGCGGGCGTACCCGGGCGCTTGGAGTACTGGAAGGTGAAGGCGTTGGCGAAGCGGGCCTCGCGGACCACGTGCATCGTCTGCTCGAAGTCCTCCTCCGTCTCACCGGGGAAGCCGACGATGATGTCGGTGGAGATCGCCGCGTCGGGCATGGCGGCGCGGACCTTCTCGATGATGCCGAGGAAGCGGTCCTGGCGGTACGAGCGGCGCATCGCCTTCAGGATCGGGTCCGAGCCGGACTGGAGCGGCATGTGCAGCTGCGGCATCACGTTCGGGGTCTCGGCCATGGCGGCGATCACGTCGTCCGTGAAGTCGCGCGGGTGCGGGGACGTGAAGCGCACGCGCTCCAGGCCCTCGATCTTCCCGCAGGCCCGAAGGAGCTTGCTGAAGGCCTCGCGGTCACCGATGTCCGATCCGTACGCGTTCACGTTCTGGCCGAGCAGGGTGATCTCGGAGACGCCCTCGGCGACGAGCGCCTCGATCTCGGCGAGGATGTCGCCGGTCCTGCGGTCCTTCTCCTTGCCGCGCAGCGCGGGCACGATGCAGAACGTGCAGGTGTTGTTGCAGCCCACGGAGATGGAGACCCATGCCGCGTACGCGCTCTCGCGGCGCGTGGGCAGCGTCGAGGGGAACGCCTCGAGCGACTCGGCGATCTCGACCTGAGCCTCTTCCTGGACGCGGGCGCGCTCCAGGAGCACCGGCAGCTTGCCGATGTTGTGCGTCCCGAAGACGACGTCGACCCAGGGGGCCTTCTTGACGATCGTGTCGCGGTCCTTCTGGGCCAGGCAGCCGCCGACGGCGATCTGCATGCCGGGCCGCTTGGTCTTCATCGGCGCCAGGCGGCCGAGGTTGCCGTACAGCTTGTTGTCGGCGTTCTCCCGCACGGCGCACGTGTTGAAGACGACCACGTCGGCGTCGCCGTCCGAGCCATCGGGCGCGCGTTCGTAGCCGGCGCCCTCAAGGAGACCGGAGAGGCGCTCCGAGTCGTGGACGTTCATCTGGCACCCGTAAGTGCGTACCTCGTACGTTTTAACGCCCACTGCCTGTCCCCGGTCGCCGCTGCTCATGTGACAAGGGTAGGCGGTCGGGGAAGTGTCCCTGCCGGGAGCTCGGCCCTGGCCATCACGGTGAGTGGCTGGCAGGATCGCGCGCATGCTCCAGGCACTCCCCCGCATCAGCAGGCGCCGCGCACTCCAGGGTGCGGCGGCCGCCCTCGTGGTCTTCGGGCTGCTGGTGTGGTGGCTGGTTCCGGCGGACGACGACTCCCCGACGGGCCGGATGACGTTCAGTACGGGCGTGAAGAACGCGGTGTACGAGCGGTACGGCAAGCTCCTGCGGACCGCGGTCTCCCAGGACATGCCCGAGGTCGACGTGGAGCTGCTCAACAGCGAGGGGTCGCAGCAGAACGTCGAGCGGGTGGCCACGGGGAAGGCCGATTTCACCATCGCGGCCGCCGACGCCGTCGAGAAGTACCGCCTGGAGGGCGGCGCGGGCGCGGACCGGCTGCGGGGCTGTGCGCGGCTGTACGACGACTACGTCCAGCTCGTCGTCCGGCGCTCTTCGGACATCGACAAGGCGCAGGACCTGCGGGGCAAGAAGGTGGCCGTGGGCCAGCCGCGCTCGGGCGTGCGGCTGATAGCGGACCGGGTCCTCAAGGCGGCCGGCCTCGATCCCGACAAGGACCTCACGCCGGTGGACGCCGGCATCGACACGGCGCCCGATCTTCTCAAGAAGGGCGACGTCGACGCCTTCTTCTGGTCGGGCGGGCTGCCGACCCTCACCGTGACCGAGCTCTCCAAGGAGTTCGACATCCGGCTGGTACCGCTGGGCGCCCTCGTGGACGCGCTGCACAAGCAGGGCGGCGCCTCCCGCTACTACCGGGCGGCGGTGATGCCCGCCGACGCCTATCCCGCCGCCCAGCAGAACGACGCCGTACCGACCCTGGCCGTGGCGAACCTCCTGGTCACCACGGACCGGGCGGACTCGAAGCTGACCGAGGGGCTGACGCGCACGGTGATCGACAGCCGGGACCACATCGGTGACGAGGTGCACGCGGCCCAGCTGGTGGACCTGCGCACGGCCCTCTACACGGATCCGCTCGCCCTGCACAAGGGCGCACGCCGCTACTACCAGTCGGTCAAGCCCTAGCCGTCGGGCCCTGTTCCGGCCGTGTCAGACGTGGAGGCCGGGCTCGCCGCGCGGGACGCTGACGGTCACCCGAAGTCCGTGCGGCGCGCGCTGTTCGTACGAGATGGAGCCGCCGCCCGCGGTGAGCAGGGCCCGCGAGATCGACAGACCGAGGCCCGAGCCCTTCACGTTCTGATGGCGGTTGCTGCGCCAGAAGCGGTCGCCGATGCGGGCGAGTTCGTCCTCCGTGAGGCCGGGGCCGCCGTCCGTGATCACGATGGTCGTCAGTTCACCGCTCCAGGAGACCTCCACCCGCACCTCCTCGCCCTCGGGCGTGAACTTGAGGGCGTTGTCGATCACCGCGTCCAGGGCGCTGGACAGCGCGACCGGGTCGGCCCAGCCGGTGGTCGCCGGGCAGACGCCGTGCAGCCGCACCCCGCGCTCCTCGGCGAGCGGCCGCCAGGCGCCGACCCGTTCGGACGTGAGCGCCCCGATGTCGGTGAGCCGCAGATCGGCGGCGGCGTGCTCGGCCAGCGCGAGGCCCAGGAGGTCGTCGAGGACCTGGGCGAGGCGCTTGCCCTCGGTGCGCACGGAGGCGATCTCCTCGTTCCCCTCGGGCAGTTCGAGGGCGAGCAGCTCGATGCGGAGCAGCAGGGCGGAGAGCGGGTTGCGCAGTTGGTGCGAGGCGTCGGCGACGAAGGCCCGCTGTTGCTCGAGCACGTCCTCGACGTTGTCGGCCATCTCGTTGAACGACCGTGCGAGACGCCTGAGTTCCGGCGGTCCGCCCGCGGCCGCCACCCGCGACTTCAGGCGCCCGGTCGCGATGTCGTGGGTGGTCGCGTCCAGGACCCGCACGGGGCGCAGCACCCAGCCGGTGAGGCGCAGCGCGGCACCCACGGCGAGAAGCATCGCCGCCGACTCGCCTGCGCCGATGAGCAGCCATCCCTGTAGCGTCTTCGAACGCATGCGCCCCGTGGGCGACTCGGTGACGACGACGGCGATGACGTCCCCGTCCCTGATCACCGGAGAGGCGACGACGAGCCGGCCGCGCTGCCAGGGCCACACCTGACGCGGATCGTGGCTTCCACGGGACCTGAGGGCCTCTTCGAAGGCCTCCCGCACCTCGGCGCCCCTGGGGGGCAGGAACCAGCTCCCGGGCGCGTGAGCCATGGGCTCACGGTCCCGGAAGAAGACGCCCGCCTTGATCCCGTAGACCTCGTGGTAGTAGTCGAGTTCGGTCTGGAGGGTTTCGCGGCGTTCGTCCTTGTCCCGCAGCCGTGAGCCCGTGGGACGTTTCGTGACGAACTGCGCGAGCGCCGCGAACCGTGCCGTGTCGTCGATCCGGTCGACGATCACCTTCTGCTGCTGCGCCGCCGCCACGCTCACCGCGAGCGGGAAGCCGAGCGCGAGCAGCACACCCGCCATGAGGACGATGAGCAGCGGGAGGAGGCGAGAGCGCACCTGACCTCGCTACGCGCTACGCGGCCGGGGCGACGAGCCGGTAGCCCACACCCCGGACGGTCTCGATCAGGGCCGGCATGTGCAACTTGGACCGCAGGGAGGCGACGTGCACCTCAAGGGTGCGTCCCGTCCCCTCCCAGCTGGTGCGCCACACCTCGCTGATGATCTGCTCCCGGCGGAACACCACGCCCGGCCGCTGCGCGAGGAGTGCGAGCAGGTCGAACTCCTTGCGGGTCAGTTGGACCGTCGAACCGTCCACGCTGACCTGGCGGGTGGGCAGTTCGATGCGTACGGAACCGAGGCGCAGTTCGCTGTCCGCGGGGCCCGCGGCGGCGCCGGACGGAGGTCGCCGGATGACCGCGTGGATGCGGGCGATCAGCTCCCCGGTGTCGTACGGCTTCACTACGTAGTCATCGGCCCCGAGGTTCAGGCCATGGATGCGCGAGCGCACGTCGGCACGGGCCGTCACCATGATCACGGGGGTCGACCCGCGCTTGCGGATCTTGCCGCACACCTCGTAGCCGTCCTGATCGGGCAGTCCCAGATCGAGGAGCACGACTCCGAAGGGTGCCGTTTCACCGGGCAACAGGGCTTGAAGCGCTTCCTCGCCGCTGCGGGCGTGCACGACGTCGAAGCCGTGCCTGGCCAGGACCGCGGACAGGGCGGCGGCCACATGATCGTCGTCCTCGACGAGGAGCAGTCTCATACAGGCCCCCTCCGGTTCATCGGTCGTTCCGTTCGCGCTCGCCGATGGCCGGTATGCGCGCGTGCACAGGCACCAAGGCATCCACGCCGATGGATAAGGACCGCGTCAAGGGGGTGCGGGTCACGGACACGTTCCGTTATCCAGCCGGTACGCGGCAGGGCGTCCCCTTCACACGGAGTGTCCGGTTGCGGCCGGATCGTTATGCTCAATTTCCCCTCAGATGTAATGACGCTGGTCGCACCGGGTTATTACTGTCCTCCCAACCGAGGAGGATGGAGCAACAAGCCGTGACCGAAGTATCGGTGACCAAGGACGCCATACCGCCCGGGGCGGACGACCTGGTCGTGCTGAAGAACGTCAACAAGCACTTCGGCGCTCTGCACGTCCTCCAGGACATCGACCTGACCATCACCCGCGGTGAGGTCGTCGTCGTGATCGGCCCCTCCGGGTCGGGCAAGTCGACACTGTGCCGCGCCATCAACCGCCTGGAGACGGTCGAGTCGGGAGACATCTCGATCGACGGCAAGCCGCTGCCCCAGGAGGGCAAGGAGCTCGCCCGTCTCCGTGCGGACGTGGGCATGGTCTTCCAGTCCTTCAACCTTTTCGCGCACAAGACCGTGCTCGAGAACGTGATGCTGGGCCAGATCAAGGTGCGCAAGACGTCCAAGGCGGAAGCAGAGACAAAGGCACGCGGTCTCCTGGACCGCGTGGGTGTCGCGTCGCAGGCCGACAAGTACCCCGCGCAGCTCTCCGGTGGCCAGCAGCAACGCGTGGCGATCGCCCGCGCGTTGGCGATGGACCCCAAGGTCATGCTCTTCGACGAGCCCACTTCGGCGCTCGACCCCGAGATGATCAACGAGGTGCTCGAGGTCATGCAGCAGCTCGCGCGTGACGGCATGACCATGGTCGTGGTCACCCACGAGATGGGCTTCGCCCGGTCCGCGGCCAACCGCGTCGTCTTCATGGCGGACGGCCGGATCGTCGAAGAGGCCGTGCCGGACCAGTTCTTCAGCAACCCGCGCAGCGACCGGGCCAAGGACTTCCTGTCGAAGATCCTTAAACACTGAGGCTCCCACGTCGTCTCAACGCCAGTCGAAACAAAGGATGTCCACGATGAAGCTCCGTAAGTCCGCCGCCGTCGCAGCGGCGATCGCCGCGCTCTCCCTTGCCGCCACGGCCTGCGGCGGCAAGGAGGGCTCCGCCGGCGACAAGCCGGAAGGCCCGGACAACTCCGGCAAGGCCCTCAGCTACGAGGTCAAGAAGGACGCCTCGGTCGACTCGTCGGTCTTCAAGGCGGCCAAGAAGCGCGGCAAGATCGTCATTGGCGCCAAGGCCGACCAGCCGTACCTGGGCTTCCAGGACCAGTCGACCAAGGAGTACTCCGGCTTCGACATCGAGATCGCCAAGATGATCGCCGCCGATCTGGGCTTCTCGGCCAAGCAGATCGAGTGGAAGACGGTCGACTCCGGTGCCCGTGAGACCGCGGTCTCCAAGGGCGACGTCGATCTGATGATCGGCACGTACACGATGAACGACGAGCGCAAGAAGCAGATCGACTTCGCCGGCCCGTACTTCCACGCCGGTGCCTCCCTCCTCGTCCGCAAGGACGAGAAGGACGTCAAGGGCCCGGAGACGGTCCGCGACAAGAAGGTCTGTTCCATCGTCGGCTCCACGCCGCTGCAGAACATCAAGAAGCCGAAGTACGGCGCCAAGGTCACCGAGCTCTCCAAGTACTCGGAGTGCGTCGCCCAGCTCCTGAACAACCAGGTCGACGCCGTCACCACGGACGACGCGATCCTGATGGGCTACGCGGCGCAGAACGAGGGCAAGCTCAAGGTCGTCGGCAAGCCGTTCTCGGACGAGCCCTACGGCGTCGGCCTGAAGAAGGGCGACGCGGCCCTGCAGACGGCCGTCGCGGACGCCATCAAGGCCCACCAGGAGAACGGCGACTACAAGGAGGCCTACGAGGCCACCCTCGGCAAGTCCGGCTCCGAGTACAAGGACCCGCCGGCCTTCACCGACCCGAAGTAATCCGGCACGCCCCGCTCCGTCCGCGCTCGGCCGCGGTACGGAGCGGGACGTTCGCTGCGCGCATCGCTGCCGGACCTGTCGCGAAACCCTGCCACCGCCCCCGGCCCTGACGGCCGGGGCCCGTCGCGATCACCTGCGACCCGTCGCGAAAGACCTCGCGGAGAATTCATGGACGTACTACTCGACAACCTGTCGCTTTTCCGCGAAGGGTTTTACGGGACTCTGAAGCTGACCGCATCCAGCGCGCTCGTTGCTGTGGTCGTCGGGGTCATCATCGCCGGGTTCCGGGTATCCCCCGTACCGCCGCTGCGAATATTCGGAACCCTCTGGGTCACGCTGCTGCGCAACACCCCGCTCACCCTGCTCTTCCTCGTGGCGTTCTTCGTCGTCCCCAAGGTGCTCTACCCCGACCTGGACTCCTTCCTCCTCGCCACGCTCGCCTGCGGTTTCTACACCTCCGCGTTCGTAGCCGAAGCGGTCCGCTCGGGCATCAACACGGTGCCTCTCGGGCAGGCCGAGGCGGCCCGGGCCGTCGGGCTCACCTTCAGCCAGACGATGCGGCTCATCGTGCTGCCGCAGGCCACGCGCACCGTGGTACCGCCGCTCTCCAGCATCTTCATCGCCCTGACGAAGAACACCGCCATCGCGGGTGCCTTCGACAACGTCGAGCTGTTCAACGTCTCCAAGACGCTGAGCAACGAGGGCTACGACATCGTGATGATCTTCCTCTGGATCACCATCGCGTACCTGATCATCACGTACGCCATCAACGGCCTCTTCCGGCTGCTCGAGCACCGCCTGGAGGTCGCCCGATGAGTGCCAACGTTCTCTTCGACGCCCCCGGCCCCAAGGCCCGTGTCCGCAACATCATCTACAGCGTCATCGGCACCGCCGCCCTCCTGGGCGGCATCCTCTGGGTCATTCTGCGGCTGAACGAAAAGGGTGAGTTCGAAGCCGACCTGTGGGACATCTTCAACTACACCGGAATTCAGCAGAACGTCCTTGACGGCCTTTTGGCCACGCTGAAGGTGTTCGCCCTCGCGGGCGTCTTCTCGCTGGTGTTCGCCGTGGTGCTCTGTGTGGCGCGGCTCTCCGAGCACAAGCCGGTGCGCTGGATCGCGGTCGCCTTCATCGACCTCTTCCGGTCCATTCCGCTGCTCATCACCATCTTCGCGTTCTGGGTCGGCCTCGTCGGCAACATGACCCCGTTCTGGGCGCTGGTGCTCGGCCTGACCATCTACAACGGATGCGTCCAGGCCGAGGTGCTCCGCGCGGGCATCAACGCGGTGCCCAAGGGCCAGATGGAGGCCGCCTACGCCCTGGGTCTGCGCAAGACCCAGGTCATGGCGTCGGTGCTCTTCCCGCAGGCGGTCCGGTCGATGCTGCCGACCATCATCAGCCAGCTGGTGGTGACGCTGAAGGACACCTCGCTCGGATTCTTCGTCCTCTACCCCGAGCTGCTCCAGTCGGCCCGCCTGATCGCCAACAACACTCCGGTCAACGGCGTTTACCCGTTCGTCCAGACGGTCACCGTGTTCGGCGCCATCTACATCGGCCTCTGCATGATCCTGTCCTCGCTGGCCACCTGGATCGAGAAGCGCGGACGTCGCGCCAAGACCGGTATCGCCGTCGCCGCGGCCGCCGAACCGGCCGAGGCACCCGGTGTGCTCGATCCCTCCGCGCCGCTCGGCCCCACCGCCGCGGGCACCGCGGCAGCGGACGCGCAGCCGGACGACGGCCCCACGGACAAGAAGATCTGACGCGACCTCAGCGTCGGGAACCACCCGCACGAAAGCTCGTCCGTCAGGGCCCGCCGAGGACACTCGGCGGGCCCTGACGCGTCCTCTGCCTCCCGTTCCCCACGAACGGCCCCCGAGGGAGCTCCGCCACCGTGCGTCCAGCTTGACGGGTCGGCACGCAGTCTGTTGCATACGTTCTGTGATCGTGCACCGGGCTCCAACTGCCAGTTCCTGTACGTACGTCCAGCGCTCCCGGGCCCTTGCGGCGGGAGGGTGCGCACCGTGGACCCGGTGATCGTCGTCGGCGCGGGCCCCGTGGGCCTCGCGCTCGCCCTGGCTCTCGCACGTCACTCCGTGCCCACCGTCGTGCTCGACGAAGGACCGGGCAAGGACGAGCAGCGGGCCGCGCGGACCGTCGTCCTGCGGGATGACACGGCGGCCCTCATGGAGCGGCTCACCGGTCACTCGTTCGGCGACCAGGAGTCCGGCGCACGGTGGGGCGGCTGGCGTTCCCTGCGGCGCAAGCAGCTGATGCGGGAGCTCACGTTCAGTGATGAGGTGCCGGCCCCGCTTCACGTGGCCCAGCACGTGCTGACCGGCGCCCTGCGCGCGGCCATCGCCGAGGAGCGGCTGATCAAGGTCGCGGTGGAGAGCAAGCTCGACTCCCTGGAGCAGGACGCGGGCGGACTGACCGCCCACACGCGCGGCCCCAAGGACAACTGGTGGCGGGGCAGTTATCTGGTGGGCTGCGACGGACCGCGGTCGACGGTGCGCAAGCTCCTCGACATCCGCTTCCCGGGGCGCACGGCCGTCGAGCGACACGCCGTCGCCGCCCTGCGCACGGAACTTCCCCGGCCCGGCGAGGCGTTGTTGCATCGGATGCCTCCGTGGCGCCACGGAGGCGCCGAGGTGACGGGCCGTCCGCTCGCCGGCGGGGTGTGGCGGATCGACTGGCTGCTGCCGCCGCGCGGCGAGCTCGTGACGCCCGACGCCCTCGTGGTGCGCATCCGCGAGACCCTCGCGGGCTGGTGCGGGGGCGCCACGCCGCCGTACGAACTGCTCGACACGGGCGTGCACACCGTCCACCACCGGCTGGCCCGCCGGTGGCGGGTCGGCCGTGCCTTCCTCGCGGGCGACGCCGCGCATCTGCTCGGCGCGCTCGGCACCCAAGGCCTCGACGAGGGGCTGCGGGACGTGGACAACCTCGCCTGGAAGCTGGCCCTTGCCTGGCACCACGGCGCGCGGGACACCCTGCTCGACAGCTACCAGGCCGAGCGGCGGGCCGGGGTCGCCGCACGCCTGCGCGCCGCCGACCAGTCGCTGCCGATACTGCGGGGCGGCAAAGGCCTGCGCTCGTACGTGCCGGGGTCGGCGCGCGGCCACGACATGCTCCTCACCGACGGCCACGTGGGACGCGGGCCGCTCGGCGCCCCGGGGTCGTACGCGGAGTCACCGCTGGCGCCCCCGCCCTCCGAGTCCGAGGTCCCCGTGGGCACGGAACCGGGGTCTCCGGTGGCCGACGTGCCGGTGACGGCACCCGACGGATCCTTCGTGCGGCTGCGGGACCGGCTCGGCCTGGGGCAGCTGCTGGTCGTCCTCGTCGCGCCCGGCACGGTGGTGTGGGAGCGGCGGCACTGGGTGACGGCCGGGATCATGCCCCGGCTCGCCGCCGCCGTCACGGCGCTGCCGCACCCGGCGGAACTGCTCGTGGCGGAGGGTTACCCCGGGGCCGCAGCGCACTCGGTGCTGCTCATCCGCCCCGACGGCCACCTGGTCACCGCGCTGAGCGGGGTACGCCCGGCCGAGCTGTATACGGCGGCCGAGGCGGCCCTGGGCGGGGCGGAACGGAAGCGGCGCGAGAAGAGCGCGGACGCTACGGAGAAGGCGGAGAGTACGGCCGTCGCGGGGCGGCCGACCACACAGTGAGAACGGGTTGACCGGCACGCAGCGTCATGGTCTACTCCGAAACGTGACCGACACCGATGTGCGCCTGTGGCGGAGGGTCCATATGGACCTCGTCCGCTATGCGGGCTGCGTGTGTCGTCCGTCCTGCTGAATTCGCCTCTCCCTCTCGCGTGCCCTCTTCTCGGCGCGCGTTTCCGCGAACGTCCAGGACGGTAGCCATGTCCCTCTCTGTCACCAACCCTTCTTCTGCCTCCCCTGCGGTGTCGGCGCCCACCGCCGCAGATCTTCTCGATTTCGTGCGTCGCAGTGCCTCCGACCCCGAGCTCATCGCCTCGCTGCCGCTCGACCCCGAGGGGCGCACCTGGGTGCGGCTCGAAGGGCCCGGTGGCAGCGAGGCCTGGCTGATCGGCTGGCCGCCGGGAACCGGCACCGGCTGGCACGACCACGCGGAGTCGGTCGGCGCCTTCCTCACCGCCGCCGGCACCCTCAAGGAGAACTCGCTCGCCGCCCGGCTGCCCACCGACGGCTGGAAGACCCTGGAGCTGTCCGACGGGGTGGACCGCGAACGGGAGTTGACGGCCGGCAAGGGCAGGGCGTTCGGCCAGAACCACGTGCATGAGGTGCTGAACGAGTCCACGAGCGAACACGCCGTCTCCGTGCACGCCTACTACCCTCCGCTGCCGCGCATCCGCCGCTACAGCCGCACGGGCGCGGTCCTGCGCCTGGAGTCCGTGGAGCGCCCGGAGGACTGGCAGTGAGTGGGCATCAGACAGCAGGCGAACGTCCTGTCGGCATCGACGAGTTGCTGGAGCGTGTGCGGCGCGACCTCGACCGGGTCACTCCGGAGGAGGCGCGCGACACCGCTGCCGCGGGGGGACTTCTGGTCGACATCCGGTACGCCGCCCTGCGCGAGCGCGACGGACTGATCCCCGGCGCCCTCGTCGTCGAGCGCAATGAGCTGGAGTGGCGCCTGGACCCGCAGGGCAGCCACCGTGCCGCGGAGGCCGTCGGCCATGACCTGCGGGTCGTCGTGATCTGCAACGAGGGCTACGCGTCGAGCCTCGCGGCCGTCTCCTTGCGGCAGTTGGGGCTGCGGCACGCGACCGACCTCGTCGGCGGGTTCCAGGCGTGGAAGGCCGCCGGGCTTCCCGTCGCGGGGTGAGTGCACGCCTCACTCGTCGGCCGTTTCACTCCTTGGCCGTTGCCACGGTGACGGGGCGCGGCTTCAGGGCGACCCGGCCCGGGAGCGCGGTGGCGGTGAGGGCGAGCAGAGCCGCGACGGCCACCACGGAGACGTACACCAGGGGTGTGATCGAGGGCGCGGCGCTGCCGGTCATGCCGACGCTGAAGGCGGTCAGGACGGCGAGCGCGATCCCGCTGCCGAGTGCCGTGCCGATGAGCAGGACGGACAGGGCCTCGGTGCGCAGCATGCGCAGGACCTGGCGGCGGCCGGCGCCCACGAGACGCAGCATCGCGAACTCACGGACGCGCTCGGAGACCGACATCGCGAGGGTGTTGACGACGGCGATCGCGGTGAAGGCCAGGATCAGGCCCATGGCCAGGTAGTTCACTTCGGCGTTCGCCTGCTGGCGCTCGGCCTGGAGGTTGTCGACGGCGGCCGGGGCGAGAACGCGCACGCCCGGGAACTTCGCGAGGCCTGCCGCGAGTTGTTCCTGTGTACGGTCGCTCTTGATCAGGACCGTGGCGGCGAGCGGGTTGTCGACGTGGCGGGCGACCAGGTCGTGCGCCATGGTCAGGTCCCCGAACCCGAGCCCGCGCGCGTACACGGCGCTGACCTTGAGCGCGGTCTTCGTGCCGTCGCCGACCGTGAGCTTGAGAGTGCTGCCGGGCTTCAAGCCGAGCTGGTCGGCGGCCAGTTCGCTGACGGCGACGCTGCCCTTGCCGAAGCCCTTCAGGGACCCGGCGGTGTCGTCCGGGTCCCAGGTGCGGGTGAGCCCGGCCGTGCTGACGCCCTGCGCGGGGTACTTGGCGAGTCCGACGCGCACGGTGGTGCGGACGATCTCGGTGGCGGCCTCGACGCCTTCGGTCGCACGCAGCTTCTGCGCGGCCTGGGCCGGGACGCCGGGCCCCTGCGCCGCAAGGACCCAGTCGGCGCGGATGCCCTCGCGGGCCTGTGCGCGGGCCGCGTCGCCGAGAGTGGGCTGGACGAACAGGACGGTGCAGGTCATGCCGGTGAGCAGGGCGAGCGGGGTGACGGCTGCCGCCATCCGGGCGGCGTTGCCGCGGAGGTTGGCGTGCGCGAGGCGGCCGCCGGGGCCGGAGAGCCGCAGCGGGCCGCGGAGTACGGCGGCCGCCGCCCTGACCACGAGCGGTCCGAGGAGCGCGATGGCGGAGGAGAGGACCACAACGGCCAGGAACGTCACGGGAGTCGACGCGGGCTCGGTACGCAGCACGCTGAGCACGGCGACCAGCACGACACCTCCGGCAAGGAGGACGAGCCCGGCGACGATGCGGCTCCACGCGGGCCGGGTGCGCTCGACACGTGCTTCGGCGAGGGCCTCGGCCGGGCGGATACCGGCGATGCGGCGCGCCGAGAGGCGGGCCGCGGCCCAGGCGCCGAGCAGCGTCGCGGCCACAGCGGCGAACACCGGGAAAACGCTGACGGTCCGCTCCAGGGTGGCGGGGACGGCGCCCATGTCCACGAACTTGCCGTGCAGCCAGCCGCCGAGCGGGATGCCGGCGAGCGAGCCGATGATGCCCGCGGCCGCACCGACGATCAGGGCCTCGCGGCCGAGAAGCTTGCGGATCTGCTTCGGGGTGGCGGCGATGGCTCGCAGCAGGGCCAGTTCGCGGTGGCGCTGCTGCACGGAGAGGGCGAACGTGCCGACGACCACGAGGACGGCGACGAGGAGGGAAGTACCGCCCATCGCGCCGCCCATGCTGACCAGCTTGACGCGGGCGCCCGCCGCGTCGAGGAACTCCACGGGGCCACGGTCGTCGCCAACGCTGACCTGCGCTTTCGTACCGGCAAGGGCGTCCGTGACCGCCTTCTTGAGGTCACCCGTCCCGGTGCCCTCGGCCGGCACGACGCCGAGCGCGGTGATCTGGCCGGGGTGGGCGGCGAGCCGCTCGGCCTCCGCAGCGGAGAAGAAGAGGGACGTCTGGTGGGCGAGGGCGCCTTGGGCGGGGGTCGCGATGCCGGTGATGCGGTAGGAGCGCGGGGCCTGGGTCGACTGGACGGTGAGGCGGTCACCGGTCTTGAGGTGGGCACGCCCGGCGAGGTCGCGGTCGATGACGAGGTCGCCCGCGGCGCGCGGGGCCTTGCCCTCGACGAGCCCGAAGGGGGTCAGCGCGGCCGACTCCCAGGCGTGGCCGTACGCGGGCCTGTCGGCGAGGTCACCGGCGGCGGGGTTCAACGGCGTGGCGAGGAAGGTGAGTTCGGGGACGACCTTGCCGACACCCGGCACGCCCTTGAGCTTGCGTGCGATGCCGTCCGACAGCCAGGCCCGCTCGGCGATCGGCTTGGCCTTGTGCTTGACCTTGGTCTTGCCCTTCTTGTGTTTGATCGTGGTCTGGTGGACGTTCTGGTCCGCGGAGACGATCACGGGGGCCGCGGCGTAGCGCTCGGTCTGGATGGTGCCGCGCAGGCCCGTCTCCAGGAGGGTGCCGCAGGCCGTGATGAGCGCGGCGGCGCACATCAATGCCAGGAAGGCGCCGAGGAATCCGCCCTTGCGGTCTCGGACTGTCTGCAGTGCGTAGCGCAGCATCATGATGTCGCCTCGGGCTCGGAGGAAGAGGAGGGCAGGGGCGTGCGGGAGGACCCGGGATCGCCGGGCGGCGCGGGCGGCGCTGGTGCCGGGAAGGCCAGGAGACGCGTGAGCACGGTGCGGGCGCCGGCCGGTGTCTCGGCGTCGGGGCGCTTGTAGCGGTTGAGCAGGGCGATGTACTCCTCGAAGAACGCGCGGAGTTCGGGGAGCGTCAGCCGGATCGTGCCGCGCGAGTACGGGAACGCGTCGGCCCACTCACCGAGGTCGGTGCCGCCCTCTCGCTGCAGCTGCTCGAAGAGCTCCAGGTCGGCGGCGTACGAGAGGTGGTTCAGCTCGTCCATGACGAGCCGCGTCTCGGCGTTCTGCTCGCTACGGGGCGGGAAGCGCCGGTCGCCGGGGATCGCGCGCCACCAGCGTTCGCGTCCGTGGCCCGTGCCCGTGGTCTCCTCGACGAAGCCGTAGCGGGCGAGTTCGCGCAGGTGGTAGCTGGTGGCCCCGGTGTTGAGACCGAGCGCCCTGGCGAGCGTCGCGGAGGTGGCCGGGCCGTGCACGGTGAGGTGCTGAAGCATCTGCTGCCGCCGGGGCTGTGCGAGCGCCTTGAGGACGCGGAGGTCGCTCAGCTTCTCGGGGAGGGCGCCCCGTTCCGCGGGGAGGGTGCTCAGCTCCTCGGGTGCGCCGTCGGTCGTGCCGGGTTCCTTTGCCATGCGTACACAGTCGTCTGTGCACAGGTTCCTTTGCAGTGCGGCGGACCGGCGTCTTCGGCCGGGGGTTAACCCCACCCCGGTGAACCCCACCCCTCAGGCGGAGAGGGGGAGTTCGGGGCCCTGGGAACACGAAAGGGCCGGGCCGCGGTTCTCACCGCACTGCCCGGCCCGGACCTGAGCCCCACCCCCGCGAGGGCCCTGGTCAGCTCATCCCCCGTCGTACCCCAGGTCCCCCGGGTCCTCGCCCTCTTCCTCGATCGCCTGCCGGACGATCCGGAGTGCCAGGCCTTCCGAGTAGCCCTTGCGGGCGAGCATGCCCGCGAGGCGGCGCAGTCGCTTGTCGCGGTCCAGGCCGCGCGTCGCGCGGAGCTTGCGGGCGACGAGCTCGCGCGCGGTCGCCTCCTCCTGCTCCGAGTCGAGCTGCCCGACGGCCTCCTCGATCAGCGTGGCGTCCACGCCCTTCGTCCGCAGCTCCTGCGCGAGCGCCCGTCGGGCCAGGCCCCGGCCGTGGTGCCGGGACTCCACCCACGCTCCCGCGAAGGCGCCGTCGTTGATCAGGCCGACCTCTTCGAAGCGGGTCAGCACCTCGTCCGCCACGTCGTCCGGGATCTCCCGTTTGCGCAGCGCGTCCGCCAGCTGTTTGCGCGTGCGCGGGGTCCCGGTGAGCAGGCGCAGGCAGATCGCCCGTGCCCGCTCACCCGGATCCGTCGGCGGCTCCCCCTTCTTCTCGGCCCTCGACGAGGAAGGGGGGCCGCTGTCCTGTGTTCCGCCGCCTCGGCCTTCACCGAAGCCGCCACGCCGTCGGCGCCCCCTCCGGCCGCCGCCCCCGCGGAAGCCGGTGCCGTCACCCTCCTGGTCGGCGCCGCCCTGATCCGCACCGTCCGCGAGGCCGCTGCCCGCGGGGTCGATGGGGCACTCGGGGGTGACCTGGTCCGCCCAGTCCGTGCGCCGCGTCATGGATCAGCTCTTGGCCGCGGCGGCCTTGGGCTTGGTGGCCTTGGTCGCCGGTGCGGGCACCGTCTTGGCGGCGTCCTCGACCGCGTCCCCCGCGTCCTTGGCCGGCTCGGCAGCGGGCTCCTCCGCCTTCGGCTTCACGCCGACACCCAGCTTGTCCTTGATCTTCTTCTCGATCTCGTCGGCGAGGTCGGGGTTGTCCTTGAGGAAGTTGCGGGCGTTCTCCTTGCCCTGGCCGAGCTGGTCGCCCTCGTACGTGTACCAGGCGCCGGCCTTGCGGACGAAGCCGTTCTCCACGCCCATGTCGATCAGGCCGCCCTCGCGGCTGATGCCCTGGCCGTAGAGGATGTCGAACTCGGCCTGCTTGAAGGGCGGCGCGACCTTGTTCTTGACGACCTTGACGCGGGTGCGGTTGCCGACCGCGTCCGTGCCGTCCTTCAGGGTCTCGATACGGCGGATGTCGAGCCGCACCGACGCGTAGAACTTCAGCGCGCGGCCACCGGTCGTGGTCTCCGGCGAGCCGAACATCACGCCGATCTTCTCGCGCAGCTGGTTGATGAAGATCGCGGTGGTCTTGGACTGGTTGAGCGCGCTGGTGATCTTCCGCAGTGCCTGGCTCATCAGGCGGGCCTGCAGACCCACGTGCGAGTCACCCATCTCGCCCTCGATCTCCGCGCGCGGCACCAGGGCCGCGACGGAGTCGATCACGATCAGGTCGAGGGCGCCGGAACGGACCAGCATGTCGACGATCTCCAGCGCCTGCTCGCCGTTGTCCGGCTGGGACAGGATGAGGTTGTCGATGTCGACGCCGAGCTTCTTCGCGTACTCGGGGTCCAGGGCGTGCTCGGCGTCGATGAAGGCCACCGAGCCGCCTGCCCGCTGGGCGTTCGCCACCGCGTGCAGCGTCAGCGTCGTCTTACCGGAGGACTCCGGCCCGTACACCTCCACCACACGGCCGCGCGGGATGCCGCCGACGCCGAGCGCGACGTCGAGCGCGGTCGATCCGGTGGGGATGACCTCGATGGGTTCGTTCGGCCGCTCGCCCATGCGCATCACTGCGCCCTTGCCGAATTGCCGTTCAATCTGTGCGAGCGCGGCTTCGAGCGCCTTCTCGCGGTCGGTTCCTGCCATGGGTTCCACCCGATTTGCTTGTGTCGATCGCTTCACGTCAATGACGCTAGCGCCTGCCACTGACAATCCGCCCCGACGCCCGTCCCGCCTGTGGATAACTCGAGGCGATCGCCCCGCCGAAATCCGCCGGAGCCCCAGGGATCCCCCCGCGAAAACCCCGGGAAAACGCCGCCAGGCAACCTATGAGAATGGATGTTCGATTTCGGTGTCAAGCGCACCACGCGGCTCCACCGAGAGTACGGAAGGGTCCGGTCCGCCCGGCGCACATCGCCCCTGAGACCCTCCGCGTCGCTCCTCCGCGTCGCCCTCTACTCCGGGCCGGAGCCCGATGCGGGACCGGGGCGCGAGCCCGCGGCCTCCTCCGCCGCGACCTCGGCCTCCGACGCCGCTCCCGGACGGTTCGGCCCGCGCAGGGCACGCCGTACGCGCGTGAGGAGGGACGCCCCGCCCTTGCGCCGGTGCCCGTGGACGCGCGGGTCGTCCGTGACGTCGTACCGCTTCACGTACGCCCCCAGGAACGCCTGGAGGGTCGCGATCGCCGGGATGGAGATCAGGGCGCCGACCGCGCCGAGGAGCGCCGTGCCGGCGATGACCGACCCGAAGGCGACCGCCGGGTGGATGTCCACGCTCTTGGCGGTGAGCTTGGGCTGCAGGACGTAGTTCTCGAACTGCTGGTAGACCACTACGAAGATCAGCACCCACAGCGCGTACCAGGGATCGACCGTGAAGGCGATCAGCATCGGCAGCGCGCCCGCCAGATACGTGCCGATGGTCGGGATGAACTGCGAGACCAGGCCCACCCACACCGCGAGCACGGGCGCGTACGGCACACCGAGGGCCTGGAGCAGGACGTAGTGCGCGACTCCGGAGATCAGTGCCATCAGACCGCGCGAGTAGAGATAACCGCCGGTCTTGTTCACCGCGATCTCCCAGGCGCGCAGCACCTCGGCCTGCCGGGCGGGCGGCAGCACCGAGCAGAGCGCGCGCCGCAGCCGCGGTCCGTCGGCCGCGAAGTAGAACGAGAACAGCAGGACCGTCAGGAGCTGGAAGAGGCCGCCGAGGACCTGCGCCGAGACGTCCAGGACGCCGCTCGCGCTGTTCTGCACGTACTTCTGCAGCCAGTCCGAGTGGACCAGGCTGTCCTGGATCTCGACCCGGGAGAGCTCCGTGTGGAACGTCTGGTTGATCCAGCTGATGACATCGTCGAGGTACTCGGGGAAGTCCTCGACCATTTCCACGATCTGGCCCGCGAGCATCGACCCCATGAGCGTGATGAAGCCCGCGCTCGCGATCAGGACGCCGAGGAAGACCAGGAAGGTGGCGAAGCCCCTGCGCAGCCCGCGCGCGGCCATCCAGCTCACCGCGGGCTCGACCGCGAGCGCCAGGAAGAACGCGATCAGAATGTTGATCAGCAGTCCTGTGACCTGGTGGAAGGCCCAACTGCCCAGCTGGAAACAGGCGATGAGCGCGAGGGCGAGCACCATGGCGCGCGGCAGCCAGCGCGGCATACTGGCGGCCCGCCCGGTCTCCGCCCCGTTCGGAGGCCGTGCGGGCGGCGTGGTGCCGAGCGGAGCTACGTCCTGAGTGACCTGCGCGGTCTCGTCTGTCGATGACACAGAGCCAGTCTCGCCCACGCCGCCGACATTCAGCCGCCGCCCCCGCATCTTGACGGTCTCCGGCGCCCGGGACGAGCCGCGGGAAGACGGCGGGCCGTCCGGTGTCAGCGCCTGTCGGCCGGCACGTCCATCGCCGTGCACACGGCACGCCAGACGTCCTTGGCGTCCCAGCCCGCGTCCAGCGCCTGATGCACCGTGCGGCCGCCGAGCTCCGCCATCACGTGATCGCGAGCGAACGAGTCCGCGTACCCCTGTCCGAAGTGGTCCGCCATCCGCTCCCAGAAAATCGTCAACCGCATGCCTTCAGTATCGCGCCCTAGAGAGTGCAGCCGGACGCAGGGGGCTTACCGAAGGCGCTTTCCGGCCTACGGTCTGTGCATGGCCGAAACCGGAGCATCCCCGCACGCCGCGCCCTCGCCGGTCGCACGCGCCGAGCACTTCGTCTGGCTCACCGCGCGCGTCCTGGAACAGCGGCGGTTCGCGTACCACTTCCTGAGCGGCACGGGCGGCGCGGGCGGCACCGGAGCCGACCCGGCGGCCGATGCCGTCGAGACCGCCCTGGCCGCGTACGGCACCGTGGACGGCGGGTACGGGTACGCGCTCGAACCGGATCTGCGCGGCCCCGTCAGCCAGCCCCTGCACGCCGGGCACGCGCTGCGCGTCCTGGACTCGATCCGGCGCTGCGGCGGGCAGCGGGTGGAGCGCGTGTGCCGCTATCTGACCTCGGTGTCGACGTCCGACGGCGCCCTTCCGGCGATCCATCCAAGCCAGCGCGGCTACCCCTCGGCGCCGTTCGTGCCCGTGGTGGACGATCCGCCGAGCGAACTCCTCGCCACCGGCCCCGTAGTGGGCCTGTTGCACCGCAACGAGGTGTGGCACGCCTGGCTGTTCAGGGCCACCGACTTCTGCTGGGCGGCCGTCGAGTCCCTCGAGAAGTCCCATCCGTACGAGATCGAGGCGGCCGTCGCGTTCCTCGACGGGGCACCCGACCGCCCGCGCGCGCAGGCGGCCGCCGACCGGCTGGGCAGAATCGCGCGGGAGCAGGGCCTGGTGGCCCTCGACCCCGAGCGATTGGACGCGTATCCCGTGGCGCCCGGCTACGCACCGGGTGAGCACCACTTCGCGCACGACTACGCGAAGGCCCCCGAGTCGCTCGCGCGCGCGTGGTTCACCGACGAGGAGATGGCGCGCTCCCTGGACTTCCTGGAGCGCGAGCAGCAGGAGGACGGCGGCTGGCCCGTGCGGTGGCGCCAGTGGGCGCCGACCACCGCCCTCGAAGCGCGCCCGATCGTCACCATCGAGGCGCTGCGCACGCTACGGGCCTACGGGCGCCCCATCGCCTGACGGAGGCTCCTCGGCCTCCCTCAGCAGTAGTGCCGCGATGGCGAGTGCCGTGCCGCGCGGCGCCGACAGGTCGATGCCGGTGCGTTCGCCGATCTTCGCGAGGCGGTTGTCGACGGTGTTGGGGTGCAGGCCGAGGGCGGCGGCGGTCGCCCTGCGGTCCTGCTGGTGGCCGAGGTGGGTGCGCAGCGTCTCCAGGAGCTCGGGTCGGTCGGCGACCGGGTCAAGCAGCGCGGAGATGAGGTGGCTGCTCTCGTTGCGGCGGGAGAGGTGGTACTCCAGAAGCACGTCGTCCATGCGGTGCAGTCCCGGAGGCATCCCGCACGCGCGCGTGATGCGCAGGATCTCGGTCGCGGTACGGGCCGCGCCGGTCACGGCCTCGGGCCCCGCGGCGTCCACGGCGGCCACGCGCACGGGCAGGTCGCAGGCCTTGCTCAGGCGGCGGGGCAGGTCTTCGGGAGCCCGGCACTCCCTGGGCACGATGACCCGGCCGCCGTCGGTCTCAAGGAGCGCGAGCACCTCCACGTCGAAGGCGTGGTCCAGGGCGGTCTGTACGCGCCGCAGCCGCCGCCGTACCGCCACGGGGCCTTCGGCCGGCGCCCCGTCGAAGCCGACCGCGAGGACGAGCGCGGGACCCGCCAGGCGCAGTTGGTCGAGGAGCACGTGTCCGGGCGGCACCATGCCGTCGAGCAGGCCGCGCACCAGGGAACTGCGCTGGGCGCGCTGCTCGGCCTCCAGCGCGGAGCGCTCGTCCAGGTAGGTCTCGGCCACGGTCCCGACGACGGCGGGGTGCGACTGCAGCAGTACGTCCACGAGTTCGACCAGGGCCGCCTCCTCGCCGGGGCGTGCCACGTCGCGCAGCGCCTGCCACAGGACGTAGACGCCCAGCGCGTGCGTACGCAGCAGCAGATGCAGCGGCATGCCCTCTTCCGCGCGCTGTGCGGCCCGCTCGCGGAAGAGCCGGTGGCTGCCGGGCTGATCGGTGACGCGGCGCAGGAAGAGGCGCACTCCGTGGCGTGCGGTCGCGGCTATCTCCACGTCCTTCACGTCGTCGGGGAGCTCCGCGTATCCGGGCAGCTCCTCGAACGACTCACGGGCCATCCTGCGGGCCAGTTCATTGACCCGGGGCTCGCACCGCGCCGCGAGGGACCTGGCTTCGGAGGACAGCGCCACGGTGTCTCCTCTCCGGGGGCGGGGCCGCGGTTGTGACGCGTCACATTACCCACGGGGTCTGTGCGCGACGGGAGCGGGTGTTCGAGGCCACCGATACCTGTGAGTCCCTGTGGAGGACGGCACCGAAGCTCAACCCGTGAGCGCCCGCACCCCCGCGGTGACGACCACCGCCGCCCCGATGACGACCAGGAACGGGGCACGCAGCAGCAGCGCCACGGCCGCCGCCACGAGCCCCAGCGCCTTGGCGTCGAGCTCCAGGACCCGGCCGTCGGCGAAGGCCTGCTGGGCCGTGAGCGCGGCGAGCAGGGCCACGGGCAGCAGGGCGGCCATGCGCTTGACGAGCGGACGCTCCAGGGCGCCCGCGGGCACCAGCAGGCCCGCGAGCTTCACGAGGTAGCAACCGACGAAGGTCACGCCGATCGCGATCCAGATGTTCAACGGTCTTCCTTCTGTGCGTCGTTCCGAGCGTTGTACTGGGTGTCGTTCCGGGCGCCGTCGGGGCGTGCCTCTTCCTTGGCGGCGGCCTTGCGGCCCTCTACGTAGAGCACCGCCGGCACGGCGAGCGCGGCCACCAGGACCGGCACCCCCGCGGGCAGCACGGGCAGCAGGCCGAGCCCCAGGACGACCGCGATCGCCGCCACCGCCCGCTCCGTGGCCGTCCGCAGCATCGGCGCGAGCAGCGCCAGGAAGACCGCGGGCCCCGCGGCGTCGAGCCCCCACGCGTCCGTGTCTCCGATGGCCTCCGCGCCGAGCGCCCCCAGGAGCGTGGTGAGGTTCCACAGCACGTAGAGGCTCAGTCCGGTGACGGTGAACCCGATGCGGGCGGCGCGCCGTGTCGGCTGGGCGAGCGAGACGGCGGTGGTCTCGTCGATGACCCAGTGGGCGGCGAACGGGCGCACCGCGCGCGGGAGGGCAAGCAGCTGCGAGAGGCGCAGTCCGTAGAACGCGTTGCGTACGCCGAGGAAGAAGGCACCCGCTGCCGCGGTGAACGGGTTCCCGCCGCCCGCGAGCGCCCCGACCAGCGCGAACTGCGAGGCGCCGGTGAAGACCAGCAGGCTGAGCGCGCAGGTCTGCAGCACGGTGAGGCCGCTGCCCGCCGAGGTCACTCCGAAGGCGAAGCCGGAGAGGCCGACGGCGATCCCGACGCCGAGGGCGTCGCGGACCACGGCGGAGTCGGGTTTCTCCGGTGTGCGGGGGGTCTGGTCGCCGTGCTCGATCCGGCCTGGGCCTATGTCTGCGGGTGTCGTCTGTTCTGCCACACGCCGGACGGTACGAGGAGGGCCGACGCGCCGTCTTGTACGTTCTTGCGCTCGCGCTGGTACGCCCCGGGCGGCACCCCGACGATCCGCGCGAAGTGCCGGTTCAGGTGCGGCTGGTCGGTGAACCCCACGGCGACGGCCGCCTCCGCGGGCGCCGTGCCCACGTCCAGGAGGCGCCGTGCGGCGCGCACGCGCGCGTCGGTGAGCCACGCGTGCGGAGGCATCCCGTACGCGTCACGGAAGGCCCGCAGCAGGGCGAAGGGGCCGACTCGGAGGTCGGTGGCGAGCCGCTCCAGGCTCGGCGGGTCGGCCATCCGCTCATCGAGGACCGCACGCGCGCGTGCCGCGATCCTGGCCCCCGCCGTGGGCACGGCGCGCTCGGGGAGGGGCCCGCCGTTCAGCCGCAGCAGCCGGGTCACGGCCACCCGCAGGAGGGTGTCGGCGGCGAGCGCGTTGCCCTCCTCGGCGGCGCGCAGCACCCGGTGGACGAGGGTCACGGCGTACGGGTCATCGAGCACCGGACGGACGAAGCCGGGGGTTCCGCGGATCGTGGTGGTCTCGGCGGCGATGGCGGTGACCAGCTCCGGCGACGGATAGACCGCCGCGTACCGCCATCCCTCGGGTGCGCCGGCCCGGCCGGTGTGCGTGGTGTCCGGGTTGATCAGGGCCAGCGTCCCCGGCCCCGCGTGCTGATCGGCGCCACCGTGGTGGAACACGTCGACGCCCTCGGCGATCGCGGCGATCACGAAGTGCTCGTGGGTGTGCCGCACGAACGTCTTGCTGATGTAGTGGGCCCGCAGCAGGTCGACCCCGGGCAGCTCCGCGTAACGCCAGTGCCGCGCCTGCTCCGCCGAACCTGCCATGGCCCCATTCTGCGACAGCCACGCAAACCCTTTTTCGCAGGTCGGCGCCGTTGTCAGTGGCGGGGTGCACGATGGGGTCATGGTCAGGTCCGCATCCAGCGCCCTCGGCGCCCTTGACGGCTTCTCCCCCGCGACCCGCAGCTGGTTCACGGGGGCCTTCTCCGCGCCCACGTCCGCGCAGGCCGGGGCGTGGAAGGCCATCGGCGAGGGCTCGGACGTGCTGGTCGTCGCGCCCACCGGCTCGGGCAAGACGCTGGCCGCGTTCCTGGCCGCCCTCGACCAGCTGGCCTCGACCCCGCCGCCCGCCGACCCCAAGAAGCGCTGCCGGGTGCTGTACGTGTCTCCCCTGAAGGCCCTGGCGGTCGACGTGGAGCGCAATCTGCGCAGCCCGCTGACCGGCATCCGCCAGGAGTCCGTGCGCCTCGGACTCCCCGAGCCGGAGGTGCGGGTCGGCATCCGCTCGGGCGACACCCCGCCCGCCGAGCGCCGCTCCCTGGCCACGCGCCCGCCGGACATCCTGATCACCACGCCCGAGTCGCTCTTCCTGATGCTCACCTCCGCCGCGCGGGACGCGCTCGCGGGCATCGAGACGGTGATCCTGGACGAGGTGCACGCGGTCGCGGGCACCAAGCGCGGCGCCCATCTCGCCCTCTCCCTGGAGCGGCTCGACGAGCTGCTGCCCAGGCCCGCCCGCCGCATCGGCCTGTCGGCGACGGTCCGCCCGGTGGACGAGGTGGCGCGCTATCTCTCCCCGCAGCGCAGGGTGGAGATCGTCCAGCCACCGTCCGGCAAGGAGTTCGACCTCTCGGTGGTCGTGCCGGTCGAGGACCTCGGGGAGCTGGGCGGTTCCCCGGTCGCCGACTCCGACCAGGCCGCGGAGCGCCCCTCGATCTGGCCGCACGTCGAGGAGCGCATCACCGACCTCGTCCAGGCACACCGCTCGACGATCGTGTTCGCCAACTCACGCCGTCTCGCGGAGCGCCTGTGCAACAGGCTGAACGAGATCGCGTACGAACGTGCGACGGGAGAGCCTCTTCCGGAGGACCACTCCCCCGCCGAGCTGATGGCCGAGTCGGGCGCGGCCAAGGGCGCCCCTCCGGTCCTCGCCCGGGCCCACCACGGCTCGGTCTCCAAGGAGCAGCGCGCGCTCGTCGAGGAGGACCTGAAGGCGGGCCGCCTGCCGGCCGTCGTCGCCACCTCCAGCCTGGAGCTCGGCATCGACATGGGCGCGGTCGACCTGGTGATCCAGGTCGAGTCACCGCCCTCCGTGGCCTCCGGCCTGCAGCGGGTCGGCCGCGCGGGACACCAGGTGGGCGCGGTCTCCACCGGCGTCGTCTTCCCCAAGTACCGAGGGGACCTGGTGCAGGCCGCCGTGGTCACCGAGCGGATGCGGACCGGCTCCATCGAGTCGCTGCGCGTCCCGGCCAACCCCCTGGACGTCCTGGCACAACAGCTCGTCGCGACGGTCTCCCTCGACACCTGGCAGGTCGACGACCTCCTCGCCCTGGTCCGCCGCGCCGCGTCCTTCGCCTCGCTCCCGGAGTCGGCGTTCACGGCCGTCCTGGACATGCTCGCGGGCCGCTATCCCTCGGACGCCTTCGCGGAGCTGCGCCCCCGCGTGGTCTGGGACCGCGTCGCCGGCACCGTCACCGGGCGGCCGGGCGCGCAGCGCCTGGCAGTCACCTCCGGGGGCACGATCCCCGACCGCGGCCTCTTCGGGGTCTTCCTCGCGGGCGCCGACCCCAAGAAGGGCGGCGGCCGCGTCGGAGAGCTCGACGAGGAGATGGTCTACGAATCCCGGGTGGGCGACGTCTTCACGCTCGGCACCAGCTCCTGGCGCATCGAGGACATCACACGCGACCGCGTGCTCGTCTCCCCCGCACCCGGCGTTCCAGGACGGCTCCCCTTCTGGAAGGGCGACCAACTGGGCCGCCCGCTCGAACTGGGCCGTGCGGTGGGCGCCTTCCTCCGGGAGGTCGGCTCCCTGTCGCGCGACGACGCGCGCGTGCGCCTGCTGGCCGCGGGCCTGGACGACTGGGCGGCGGACAACGTCCTGACGTACCTCACCGAGCAGCGTGAGGCCTGCGGCCACATCCCGGACGACCGCACGATCGTGGTCGAGCGGTTCCGCGACGAGCTGGGCGACTGGCGGGTCGTGGTGCACTCCCCCTTCGGCGCGCAGGTGCACGCACCCTGGGCCCTCGCCCTCGCCTCCAGGCTGACCGAGCGGTACGGCATGGACGCCCAGGTCATGCACGCCGACGACGGCATCGTGCTGCGCCTGCCGGACGCCGACCTCATGGGCCTGGACCTGCTCGACCAGGAACCCACCGACCAGCACCCGGCGTACGACAGCGATCAGGCACCCGTAGGAGCGGGCGACATCGCCTTCGACAAGGGCGAGGTCAACCAGATCGTCACCGACCAGGTGGGCGGCTCGGCCCTGTTCGCCTCGCGCTTTCGCGAGTGCGCCGCCCGCGCGCTGCTGCTGCCGCGCCGCAGCCCCGGAAAGCGCACACCTCTGTGGCAGCAGCGCCAGCGCGCCGCACAACTGCTCCAGGTGGCCAGCGAGTTCGGATCCTTCCCCATCGTCCTCGAAGCGGTCAGGGAGTGCCTCCAGGACGTCTTCGACGTCCCCGGCCTGACGGAACTGATGGGCGACATCGAGTCCCGCAAGGTCCGGCTCGTCGAGGTCACCACCCCCGAGCCGTCCCCCTTCGCCCGCTCCCTCCTGTTCGGCTACGTGGCGCAGTTCTTGTACGAGGGCGACTCACCCCTGGCCGAGCGCCGCGCGGCGGCCCTGTCCCTGGACTCCCGGCTCCTCTCCGAACTCCTCGGCCAGGCCGAGCTGCGCGAGCTGCTCGACGCGGACGTCCTGACGGAACTGGAGCAGGAGCTCCAGTGGCGCACGGAGGACCGCCGCGTCAAGGACGCCGAAGGCGTCGCCGACCTGCTGCGCCTCCTCGGGCCGCTCACCTCCGCCGAGTTGGCCGAGCGCGGCGCCGAGCCCGACTGGGCGCAGGAGCTCGCCTCGGCCCGCCGCGCGATCAGCGTCCGCATCGCCGGGGCCGACCACTGGGCGGCGATCGAGGACGCGGGACGGTTGCGCGACGCGCTGGGCACCGCGCTGCCGGTCGGTGTCCCGGAGGCGTTCACCGAGCCCGTCAAGGACCCCCTCGGCGATCTCATCGCGCGGTACGCCCGCACGCACGGCCCCTTCACCTCGGCGACGGCGGCGGCCCGCTTCGGCCTCGGCGTCGCGGTCACCGAGGGCGCGCTGCAGCGCCTGGCCGCCAACCAGCGCGTCGTACAAGGAGAGTTCCATCCGGCGGGCATCGGCCAGGAGTGGTGCGACGCGGCCGTCCTGCGCCGCCTGCGCCGCCGCTCCCTGGCGGCCCTCCGGCACGAGCTGGAGCCGGTGCCGCCCGCCGCGCTGGCCCAGTTCCTGCCCCAGTGGCAGCACTTGAGCGGGCACGGCCTGCGGGGCGTGGACGGACTGGTGCGCGCCATCGAGCAGTTGCAAGGGGCGACCGTGCCCGCGTCCGCCCTCGAAAAGCTCGTCCTGCCCTCGCGCGTCTCCGGCTACGCACCGGCGATGCTCGACGAACTCACCGCCGCCGGAGAGGTGGTGTGGGCCGGAGCCGGGTCCCTCCCCGGCAAGGACGGCTGGGTCTCCCTCTACCTGGCCGACGCCGCGCCCCTGCTCCTGCCGCAGGCCCATCCGCTGGAGCTCACCGCGCTCCACCAGTCGGCCCTGGACACCCTCTCCGGGGGGTACGGATTGTTCTTCCGGCAGATCGCCGACCAGGTGCGCGCCACCACCCACCCCGAGGCCTCCGACCTACAACTGGCCGACGTGATCTGGGACCTGGCCTGGTCCGGACGGCTCACGAACGACACGCTCGCCCCCATGCGCTCGCTCCTCGGCTCGGGCCGCACCGCGGGCTCCACGGCCCACCGCGCCAAGCGCTCCGCCCCGCGCGGGCGCTACGGCACGCTGACGGCCGCCGCCCGCCCCACCTCGCGTACGGGCCCACCGACCGTGGCGGGCCGCTGGTCGCTGCTCCCCGCCCAGGAACCGGACCCCACCCTGCGCGCCCACGCCCTTGCCCGCACGCTCCTCGACCGACACGGCGTGGTGACCCGTGGGGCGGTCGCGGCCGAGGGAGTGGAGGGCGGCTTCTCGGCGACGTACCGCGTCCTGTCCGTCTTCGAGGACAGCGGCCAGGCGCGCCGCGGGTACGTCGTCGAGGGCCTCGGCGCCGCCCAGTTCGCCATGGACGGCGCGGTGGACCGGCTGCGCGCGGCGGCGAACGCCCGGGACCGCACGGACAGTTCACCGTCCGCGATGAACTACGCCCCGCGCTCCTCGGAATCCCAGGCCATCGTCCTGGCCGCCGCCGACCCGGCCAACGCCTACGGAGCCGCGCTCCCCTGGCCCGACCCGCCCACCGACGCGGGCCACAAGCCGGGCCGCAAGGCAGGCTCCCTGGTCGTCCTCGTCGACGGTGAACTGACCCTCTACATGGAGCGCGGCGGCAAGACCCTGCTGGCCTGGCCCGCCACCCCACAGGACGACAGCCCCGCCACCGAGGACGCCCGCCTGCACGCGGCCGCCGAAGCGCTCGCCGCCTCGGCCCGAGCGGGCTCCCTCGGCACGGTCACGGTAGAACGCATCAACGGAGGCTCCTCCCTGACCTCCCCCTTCGCCCCCCTCCTGGAAGGAGCAGGCTTCCACGCGACCCCCCGGGGGCTGCGGCTGCGGGCGTGACGGCCGGCTTCTCGCGGGGTCTGCGGCTACGGCTACGGCCGCGGCTACGGCTGCGGCTGCGGCTGCGGCTGCGGCTGCGGCTGCGGCTGCGGGCATGACGGCCACCTCCCGGGGGCTACGCCTACTGGCATGACGCCCCCACCCCGCACCTCCCGCCCTCCCCACCCCCCACATGCCACCCTGGACCCATGCCCGAAGGCGACACCGTCCACCAGGCAGCCCGGCGTCTGCACACCGCCCTCGCCGGGCACACCGTCACGCGCTCCGACCTCCGCGTCCCGAAGCTCGCGACCGTCGACCTCACCGGGCGCACCGTTCTGAACGTCACCCCGCGCGGCAAGCACCTCCTCACCCGCTTCGAGGGCGGCCTCACCCTGCACTCCCACCTCCGCATGGACGGCTCCTGGAAGCTGTACGCCCCCGGCGAGCGCTGGAGCGGCGGCCCCGGGCACCAGATCAGGGCGATCCTGGGCACCGCCGAGCGCACAGCCGTCGGCTACCGCCTGCCCGTACTCGAACTCCTGCGCACCGCCGACGAGGACAAGGCCGTGGGCCACCTCGGCCCCGACCTCCTCGGCCCCGACTGGGACCCCGAGCTCGCCCTCGCCAATCTCCTCGCGACCCCCGAACGCCCCCTCGGCGAGGCCCTGCTGGACCAGCGCAATCTCGCGGGCGTCGGCAACGTATTCAAGAGCGAGATCTGCTTCCTCCTGGGCGTCACTCCCTGGCTCCCCGTCGGCGAACTCCCCGCCGAGACGGCCGCCCGCGTCCCCGCCCTCTCCAAGAAGCTCCTGGAAGCCAACCGCGACCGCCCGTCGCGCACCACCACGGGCCACGACCGCCCGGGCCAGCGCCTCTACGTATACGGCCGCGCACCCCGCCCCTGCCTGCGCTGCGGCACCCCCATCCGCAAGGGCGAGCAGGGCGACGGCTCCCGCAGCCGCCCCACGTACTGGTGCCCCACCTGCCAACAGGGCCCGACCCCCTGACCCTGGCGGCAACCACACCCATCCCACGCTCCACCCAGCCCCGCCCAGATGCCCAACACCCCACACCCCACACCACCCCCAGCCCCGCACACCCAGCAACCACCACCCCCCAGCAACCCACCCCCACCCACCAGTTGACGCCCCGTCAGATCCCGCCGTACCGTCCCGTCATGCCCCTCACGGCGTACGACCTCAGCGGACGCACCGCATTCGTCACCGGCGCGGCCAGCGGCATCGGCCGGGCGTCAGCCGTGCTCCTCGCGGAAGCGGGCGCCACCGTCCACTGCGCCGACCGCGACACCCAGGGGCTCCACGAGACCGCCACGCTCATCAAGACCGCGGGCGGCACCGCGCACACCCACCCCCTGGACGTGGCCGACAGGGCCCAGGTCGACCAGGCCGTCGCGACCGCCACCGAGGCCACCGGCCGCCTGGACGTCATGGCCGCCATCGCCGGGATCATGCACAACAGCCCGGTCCTGGAGACCCGCGACGAGGACCTCGACCGGGTCCTGAGCATCAACTTCAAGGGCGTCCTGTACGCCTGCCAGGCCGCGGCCCGCGCGATGATCGCGGCCAACGCCGACCGGGCCGACGGCTCCCGCCGCCCCGGCAGCATCATCACCATGGCCTCGGGCGCCGTGGACACCGGCGGCCCCGGCCTCCTCTGCTACGGCGCGGCGAAAGCCGCCGTGGTTCAGCTCACGAAGACACTGGCCACCGAGGTGGGCCCGCACGGCATCCGGGTCAACGCCGTCGCGCCGGGCTGGATCCGCACCCCCATGACCGACCGCCACGACAGCGACGCCCAGGCGCACACCGAGGGCCTCATGGTCCGCATGTCCCCCCTGGGCCGCGTCGGCGAACCGGAGGACATCGCGCACGCCGTCCTGCACCTGGCGTCCGACGCGTCCGCCTTCACGACGGGGCAGATCCTCCGCCCGAACGGCGGCGTCGCCATGCCTTGGTGACAGCGCCACCGACGGTCTGCGCAGCGCCCTTGGCCGTACGCTCCCCAGGCCACCGCAGCGAACCGTCCGGCCGCCGAGAGCTCCGCCTGGACCGGAAGACGACCCCCGCCCGGGACTTCGGCACACAGTGCACCGGCAGCAGACTCAGCCCCCATCCGCCGGCCGCGACCGCCCCCTCCAGAACCCCCGCGTCAGGCACGAACGCCAGCCGCAGCACGCCCCACCACCAGAGCGCACCGAGGGCCAGAGCCGGCGCCCACCGCACGACTCTCCATGCCACGGCCACCACCTCCGTACGAGGCCCGACGTCCGTCCGACACCCCACCGCACACGCCACACCTCACGCGCCCCCGCCACATCCGACGTCCAGTCGACGCTAGACGCCAGGTGCGACCGGGCGGGAGGGCGCACCCCAGCGCACACGAGGCACGACCACCACCCAGACCACCCGCTCTCCACGATCCGCGACCATCCAGCCCGGCCAGCCCGGCCAGCCCATCCAGACCGACCAGACCGACCAGCCCATCCAGACCGACCAGACCGACCAGACCGACCAGTCCGACCAGACGGCCAGATCAGCCAGCCCACTCAGACCGATCAGACCGATCAGACCGGTCAGATCAGCCCGCCGGTCAGTTCGGCCCGATCAGCCCGATCGACCCGCTCAGCCGTTCTCCGCCTGGAACATCCAGTGATGCTTCTCCAGATCGGCCGTGATCCCGATGAAGATGTCCTGGCTCACCGGATCCGCCTCGCCCGTCGCCTCGACGCGCTCCCGCATCCGCGTGATCACCGCACCGAGCGCGTCCACGAGCGTCCCCACCGCGTCCGCGTCCTTGACCCAGCCCCCGGCGACGTCCCCGATGCCACTGCTCCGCGCCACGGTCGCCGCACGCCCGTCGGGCGAGACGCCGAGGGTGGAAGCCCGCTCGGCCACCGTGTCGGAGTGCGTCCGCGCCGTGTCGACGACCTCGTCGAGCTGGAGATGAACGGACCGGAACCGCGTGCCGACCACGTTCCAGTGGATCTGCTTGGCCACCAGGGAGAGGTCGACCAGGTCCACGAGCGCCCCCTGCAGGGCGTCCGAGACCGTCTTCAGATCCGCATCGGACAGAGGGCTCTTCACGACGTACATTCGGCCTCCAAAGCTCATGAAACCCCCGTAATCGAAAATCCCCACCAACAATGGCACACGTGCACCAATTGGGGCATCTCAGGACAGGGTCAGCTGAGAGGGCTGAGAGCAAGAGACAGACAGAAGCCCCGGCCAGTGACCCGGCCGGGGCTTCCCACACTTCTGAGCGCTCAAGCAGCATGCACAGTCAGCGCAGCATCACGCGGCGACGACGTCCACTGCCTCCGCGGGCGCCTTGATCGTCACCCGTTCCGGCGGCACACCGCTCACCGAGACGGAATTGAGCATCGGGCGAACCGGTGCGCGCACCGGTTCCGTAGCCGCTGCCGACGCAGCCAGTTCGGCGAGAGAGAGCTCATCGCTCACCTCGCGCATGAGCTCGGACATCCGTACGTCAAGCGCGTCGCAGATCGCGGAAAGCAGCTCGGAGGATGCCTCCTTCTGCCCCCGCTCCACCTCGGAAAGATAGCCGAGCGAGACTCGGGCGGACGAGGAGACTTCGCGCAGAGTACGGCCCTGGCGCTGGCGCTGCCGACGCAGCACGTCACCCAACAGGCGACGGAGCAGAATCATCGGTGGCTCCCTCCTCGGACCGCGTAGCCGCATCCTTCACGCCCCACCGTACCGCCTCGCGCGGCGGCCGTGCGGGGAGCGATGTCGTGTTCACTCAGGGCTGCAAACATCAATTCCCCCCGTTCTGTTCCGTATCCTGTGCCCGCCCATTCCCGGTACGTTCGCCGGACAGCCGCTCGAGCAGCAGCGTGAGCACGCTCCGTACACTCTCCATACGGATGTCCGAACGCTCACCGTTCAACCTCAGAGCGGCTACTTTCCCCTCAGAGCGAAGAGCGGAACCCATCCCGCCAACCGGGGAAGCCGACCCGCCAACCGGGGAATCCGGCCCGTCGATCGCCACGAAAACGGTGCCGACCGCCTGTCCGTCCTGCGGATCGGGCCCCGCGACGCCCGTGGTGGCGATCCCCCAGTCCGCGCCCATGACCTTGCGCACACCTGCCGCCATCTGCAGCGCCACCTCTGCGTCCACGGCGCCCCGCTCGGCCAACAGAGTGCCGTCGACCCCGAGCACCTCGTGCTTCAGCTCGGTCGCGTACGCCGTCACGGACCCCCGGAAGACCCGAGAGGCCCCGGGCACCGCCGTCACCTCCGCGGCCACCAGACCGCCGGTGAGCGACTCGGCGACCGCGAGCGTCTCGCCGCGCGCCTGAAGGAGCCGCAGAACCTCCGCAGCCGGCCCGGAGGACATCACGTCGCCGACTCCCGGGCCCCTTCGCCGGAGGCCGCGGCGGAAGCGGCGGCCGCTTCCCGCGCCTCCGCGAGACCGAGGCGGCGCAGCACGACCGCCTGGCGCACGTAGTCGAGCGCGGTCACCACGGTCAGGACGACGGCGACCGCCATCACCCAGAACCGCAGCGTGGCGAGCGGCCCGGTCAGCGCCAGGACGTACATCCCGACGGCCACGCCCTGCCAGAGCGTCTTCATCTTGCCGCCGCGACTGGCCGGAATGACACCGAAGCGGATCACCCAGAACCGCAGCAGGGTGATCCCGAGCTCACGTCCGAGAATGACGCCCGTCACCCACCAGGGCAGATCGCCGAGGTAGGAGAGGCAGATCAGCGCGGCGCCCATGATCGCCTTGTCGGCGATGGGGTCGGCGATCTTCCCGAAGTCCGTGACCAGGTTGTACGTACGTGCCAGGTGCCCGTCGAACAGGTCGGTGATCATGGCGACGGCGAAGGCCGCCCAGGCCCACGCGCGCCAGGCCGGGTCGTACCCGCCGTCGGCGAGCAGCAGCATCACGAAACCCGGCACGAGGATCAGCCGGATCACCGTCAGCAGGTTGGCGACGTTCCACACGCTGGCCTGGTTGACGGCCGCAGCGCCCAACTTTCCACCGCGCACCGGCTTGGCGCCCTGCGCGCCGGAGCCGCCCGCCGCGGATGCCGGGACACCGGTCATCTGCGCGCCTCCTCAGCCGGAATCCGGGGCGAGGCCCCCAGAATTTCGCTGTACTCAGCCACCAGGTCCACGCCTTCCGTGCCGACCACCTTTGCCACGACCATACGACCGACCTGCAGGTCGTCCCCACCCGTGGGGCCCGTGAAGCGGATCTGGCCGTCCGTCTCGGGCGCCTGGTGAGCCGCCCGGCCGATCGCGCCGTCCTCCTCGTCCACGGACTCCACAAGCACCTCGACGGTCTCACCGAGACGGTCGTCGGCACGCTGTGAGGTCAGCTCCTCGGCGAGCCGCGAGATGCGCGCGAGCCGCTCGTCGACGACGTCCTGGTCCAGCTTGTGGTCGTACGTCGCCGCTTCCGTGCCCTCCTCGTCGGAGTACCCGAAGACGCCGATGGCGTCCAGCCGCGCACCCGTGAGGAACCGCTCGAGCTCGTCCACGTCGGCCTCGGTCTCGCCGGGGAAGCCCACGATGAAGTTGGACCGCACACCTGCCTGCGGCGCCTTGGTCCGGATGGTGTCCAGGAGCTCCAGGAACCGGTCGGTGTCACCGAAGCGCCGCATCGCCCGCAGCACGCCGGGAGCGGAGTGCTGGAAGGACAGGTCGAAGTAGGGGGCGACCTTCTCCGTGGAGGTCAGTACGTCGATGAGCCCGGGGCGCATCTCGGCGGGCTGAAGGTAGCTCACGCGCACCCGCTCGATGCCGTCGACGGCGGCGAGCTCGGGCAGCAGCGTCTCCAGGAGCCGGATGTCGCCGAGATCCTTGCCGTACGAGGTGTTGTTCTCGGAGACGAGCATGACCTCCTTGACACCCTGCTCGGCCAGCCAGCGCGTCTCGCCGAGCACGTCCGAGGGGCGCCGCGAGATGAAGGACCCGCGGAAGGAGGGGATGGCGCAGAACGAGCAGCGCCGGTCGCAGCCGGAGGCCAGCTTCACCGAGGCGACGGGGTTGGTGCCCAGGCGTCGCCGCAGCGGGGCGCGCGGCCCCGAGGCGGGCGCGAGGCCGTCGGGCAGGTCCACGGGCGCGTGCCCGGGCAGCGCGACGTCGGAGCCCGCCTCCTGCCGCTCTGCGGGGCTGATCGGCAGCAGCTTGCGCCGGTCGCGCGGGGTGTGAGCCTCGACACTGCCGCCGCTCAGGATGGTGTTCAGGCGGGAAGAGATGTCGGAGTAGTCGTCGAAGCCGAGGACACCATCGGCTTCGGGCAGGGCTTCGGCGAGCTCCTTGCCGTACCGCTCGGCCATGCAGCCGACGGCCACGACGGCCTGGGTCTTGCCGTGCCCCTTGAGGTCATTGGCTTCCAGGAGGGCGTCGACGGAGTCCTTCTTGGCGGCTTCGACGAATCCACAGGTGTTGACGACGGCTACGTCCGCGTCTTCGGCGGCCTCGACGAGCTGCCAGCCGTCCGCCTCCAAGCGGCCTGCGAGCTCCTCCGAGTCCACCTCGTTACGGGCGCAGCCAAGAGTGACAAGGGCGACGGTGCGGCGTTCGGGCATGCTCTCAAGACTACTTTGTCCCTGCCCGGGCCCCCGCCGCGAGGGTCCGGGCCTCTGTCACACGGCTCAGCCGACCTCGGGATCACCCTTGGTGTACGTGAGCCGCTCGACCTGACCGGGGTCGAATTCGTTCTCGACCGCCTTGCCGTTCACGAACAGCTTGATCGCGCCCGCGTCGCCGAGGACCAGGTCGATCTTCTGCTTGTCCTGGAAGGTCTTCGACTTGCCCTGCTCCAGGACGCCGTCGAAGAGCGTCCGGCCGTTGTGGTCCTTGGCCGAGATCCAGCTGCGGCCGTCCGCGGCGTTGACCTTGACCGTGACCTTGTCCCGGGGGGCGCCGGCGATCGCGCTGTCCGACGGGTCCGGCTTGGGGTCGGCCGGCTTGTTCGGAGCCGGCTTCGTGGCGGGCTTGCTGGTGGCGGGCGTGGAGCCCTCGGCGACCTGCGACTTCGATCCGTTGTCGTCGTCCCCGCCGCTGAACGCGGTGAAGCCGACGAAACCGATGACGGCGACGATCGCGGCCACCATGGCCGCGGTCCAGTTGGGACGGCGCGGATCGGACCTGATCCGCTCGGCCTCGAAGAGCGGGGCCGCCGGGGTGGGCGCTGGCGGGTGCCCGCCGTGCGCCGCGTCGTACTGCGCCAGCAGCAGGGCGGGGTCGATCCCCACGGCGCGGGCGAGCGTCCTGATGTGGCCGCGGGCGTACACATCTCCGCCACACCGGGAGAAGTCGTCCTGTTCGATCGCGTGCACGATCGGGATGCGCACCCGGGTGGTCGAGCTGATTTCGTCGACGGTCAGGCCCGCGTCGATGCGTGCCTGCTGCAGCGTGCGCCCGATCGAGGGCCGGTCGTCAGCCGGGCTCTCAGCTGCCGGACGGTCGTCAACGGGCCGGTCGTCAGTGGGTCGGTGGTCTGAAGGGCGGTCGTCTTCAGGGGAGTTGCCGATGGACACGGGGGCGCCTTTCGAGCGTGTAGCCACCTGCCGGATGCTCAGTCTAGGGGGGTTCGCGAAGGGTGGGGCAACTGGGCGACGGAGTTTGTACGCCATCGGAATGGCCGGACATCCTGATGGTGGTGCATGGTGTTGTCCCTCCCCTCAACTTGACGTATGCCCAGGGGAAACGGTTGCCTGCCGCACCCTTATGGGTGAGCCTCCCCCCGGATCACGGCCAGCACGCCATCCAGCTCGTCGCCCTTCACAAGAACGTCACGAGCCTTGGAGCCCTCGCTGGGGCCCACGATGCCGCGCGATTCCATGAGGTCCATGAGCCGTCCGGCCTTCGCGAAGCCGACCCGCAGCTTGCGCTGAAGCATCGACGTGGACCCGAACTGAGTGGAAACCACCAGCTCAGCGGCCTGGCACAGCAGATCGAGGTCGTCGCCGATGTCCTCGTCGATCTCCTTCTTCTGCTTGGTCCCCACGGTGACGTCCTCCCGGAAGACGGGCGCCATCTGGTCCTTGCAGTGCTGGACGACCGCGTGGATCTCGTCCTCGGTGACGAAGGCGCCCTGCATTCGGGTGGGCTTGTTCGCACCCATCGGCAGGAAGAGCCCGTCACCCTTGCCGATCAGCTTCTCGGCACCGGGCTGGTCGAGGATGACGCGGCTGTCGGCGAGCGAGGAGGTGGCGAAGGCGAGCCGCGACGGCACGTTCGCCTTGATCAGACCGGTCACGACGTCCACGGACGGCCGCTGCGTGGCGAGCACCAGGTGGATGCCCGCCGCACGGGCGAGCTGCGTGATGCGGACGATCGAGTCCTCCACGTCGCGCGGGGCGACCATCATCAGGTCGGCGAGCTCGTCGACGATCACCAGGAGGTACGGGTAGGGGCTGAGCTCCCGCTCGCTGCCCTCGGGCGTCTTGAGCTTGCCGTCCCGGACGGCCTGGTTGAAGTCGTCGATGTGCCGGTAGCCGAACGCCGCCAGGTCGTCGTAGCGCAGATCCATCTCGCGTACGACCCACTGCAGCGCCTCGGCGGCCCGCTTGGGGTTGGTGATGATCGGCGTGATCAGGTGCGGGATGCCCTCGTACGCGGTGAGCTCGACGCGCTTGGGGTCGACGAGGACCATCCGTACGTCCTCGGGGGTCGCCCGCATCATGATCGACGTGATCAGACAGTTGATGCAGGACGACTTTCCGGAGCCGGTGGCTCCGGCGACCAGGATGTGCGGCATCTTCGCCATGTTGGCCATGACGTAGCCGCCCTCGACGTCCTTGCCGAGCGCGACCAGCATCGGGTGGTCGTCCTCGGCCGCGTCCGCGAGACGCAGCACGTCTCCGACGTTGACCATCTCGCGGTCGGTGTTCGGGATCTCGATGCCGACCGCGGACTTGCCGGGGATGGGGCTGATGATGCGGACGTCGGGGCTGGCGACCGCGTACGCGATGTTCTTGGCCAGAGCGGTGATCTTCTCGACCTTCACGGCCGGGCCGAGCTCGATCTCGTACCGCGTGACCGTCGGGCCGCGCGTGAAGCCGGTGACGTCCGCGTCGACCTTGAACTCGGTGAAGACGTTGCTGAGCGAGGCGACGACCGCGTCGTTTGCCGCGCTGCGGGTCTTGCCGGGGCCGCCGCGCTCCAGCAGGTCGAGCGAGGGCAGCGAGTACGTGATGTCCCCCGCGAGCTGTAGCTGCTCGGCGCGCGGCGGGAGGTCCCTCGGCTGTTCCGGGGCGGCCTTCGTCAGGTCCTTCACGCCGGAGGCGGACGCGTCGCGCGACTCCCCCGGCTTCTTGCGGAGCACGCCGGGCGGCGGGCTGTCCGTGGCGCGCGCGCTCGGCACCGGCGCGGAGCTCTCCTCCGGCTGCTCCTCCTGCGCGGGCTTCTCGGCGCGCTCCCCGGAGACGCCCTGCGTGAGGTCGGCGACCAGCGGCGAGGGCGGCATTCCGTGCAGGACCGCGCCGTCCAGGGCGGCGGCAGCGGCGGCCGCCACGTCCACCGCGTCCATCGGCCGGTCCAGGGAGGGCTGTGCGGACGCCCTGCGGGGCCTGCGCCGCCGCGTGAGCGCCTCTTCCTCGGCCTGGTCCGGGGCGTACGCCTCGGGCGCCTCGGAGCGCCTGCGGGAGCGGGCGGGCAGCGCCTCGCGCCACTGCTCGTCGTATCGCTCGTCGTCCGCGTAGTCGCCCTGCTCCGCTTCGGGCTCCGCCTGGACGATGCCGAGCCTGGTGCCGAGCAGCCGCAGCCGCTGCGGGATGGCGTTGACGGGCGTCGCGGTGACCACGAGCAGCCCGAAGACGGTCAGCAGGACGAGCAGCGGTACGGCGAGGACCTCGCCCATGGTGAAGATCAGCGGGGTGGACGTGGCCCAGCCGATGAGACCGCCCGCGTCCCTTATGGCCTCCATGCCGTCCGCACGGGCGGGCGAACCGCAGGCGATGTGCACCTGGCCGAGCACGCCGATGACGAGCGCGGACAGGCCGATCACGATGCGGCCGTTCGCGTCGGGCTTCTCGGGGTGCCGGATGAGGCGTACGCCGATGACCGCGAGCAGTATCGGAAGGAGCAGATCGAGGCGGCCGAACGCGCCGGTCACCAGCATCTCGACGAGATCGCCCACGGGACCCCGCAGGTTCGACCACGTGCCCGCGGCGACGATCAGCGCGATGCCGAGCAGCAGCAGCGCGACGCCGTCCTTGCGGTGTGCCGGATCGAGTCCCTTCGCGCCGCGCCCTATGCCGCGGAACAGCGCGCCCACGCTGTGCGCGAGACCGAGCCAGAGGGCGCGCGCGAGGCGGTACACGCCGCCCGTGGGACTGGGCGCCGGCTTGGGCGCGGGCTTCTTCGCCACGGCTTTCTTGGCGGGCGCCTTCTTCGCCGGAGCCTTCTTGGCGGGCGGCTTCTTGGCGACGGCCTTCTTCGCCGGAGCCTTTGTGGGCGCGGCCGCCTTCTTCGCGGGCGTCTTCTTGGCTGCGGACGGACGTGAGGCCATGGGTCTGAGGTTACCGGTGGAGGCCACCGTGGACACGTGTGCCTACTGCTTCACCCGTTTGTGTCGCCCTTGCGAGGGCGGTGAACTGACGGACGTTCACCGCCTTCGCGTCGGCTTCTGCCCGGCGTCCGCGCCGGATCAGCTCTGCGAGGACACCGAAGGCGCACCGCTGCCGGTGCCCGGCTCCAAGGCGTCAAGAGCCCGCCGCAGGCCGGTGAGTTTGCGTTCGAGATGGGCTGCGGTGGCGACAGCGGCGGCATCCGCCGAGTCGTCATCGAGCTGTTTCGAGAGCGCTTCCGCCTGTTCCTCGACGGCCGCCAGGCGCGCGGAGAGCTCCGCGAGAAGCCCCGCGGGCTCCTTGGCGTCACCCGCCGTGGACTTGCCGCCGCCTTCGAGCTGGAGACGCAGCAGCGCTGCCTGCTCCCGCAGTTGGCAGTTCTTCATGTAGAGCTCGACGAACACCGAGACCTTCGCGCGCAGCACCCACGGATCGAACGGCTTGGAGATGTAGTCCACCGCACCGGCCGCGTAACCGCGGAACGTGTGATGCGGGCCGTGGTTGATGGCGGTGAGGAAGATGATCGGGATGTCCCGGGTCCGTTCTCGCCGCTTGATGTGCGCGGCGGTCTCGAAACCGTCCATGCCTGGCATCTGGACGTCCAGCAGAATGACCGCGAAGTCGTCCGTGAGTAGTGCCTTGAGCGCTTCCTCCCCGGACGATGCCCGTACCAGGGTCTGATCGAGCGCAGAGAGGATGGCCTCCAGCGCCAGCAGATTCTCCGGCCGGTCATCGACCAGGAGGATCTTGGCCTTCTGCACCATGGCCCGCCCTCCTCGCCCCGGCGGTACACCGGGCGCCGCCCCAGGGGACGACTCCCTTACGCCGTCCGTCCTTGTGCCGGTCATCGTAGCCGCACCCCGCCTGTCGCCACACCCTGTCACCGCGATGTCACTGTGCACGTAGCAGAAACGCAGTGGGAGACCAGAAGGTTCCCCGAATACCGTGGTTCTACACGGCTTCGGCCACACTCTGTCAGCAACTCCGCGTAATGAAGCCCCTTCTCGGTCACTCCCCGCGCATCCACTGCTCCATCACCGAGAGCAGATGATCCGGGTCGACCGGCTTCGTAACGTAATCGGAGGCTCCGGAGTCGATCGCCTTCTCCCGGTCGCCCTTCATGGCCTTCGCGGTGAGCGCGATGATCGGCAGTCCGGCGAACTGCGGCATCCTGCGGATCGCCGTCGTCGTCGCGTACCCGTCCATCTCCGGCATCATGATGTCCATCAGGACGACCGTCACGTCGTCGTGCTGTTCCAGGACCTCGATGCCCTCGCGGCCGTTCTCCGCGTACAGCACCGAGAGCCCGTGCTGCTCCAGGACGCTGGTGAGCGCGAACACATTACGGATGTCGTCGTCGACGATGAGCACCTTTTCGCCGCCGAACTGATAGCCGGGACGCCCCTCGGGCGCCTCCTGCCCGGCGGTCGGCCACTGCTCCTGCGAGCGCTCCTCCTGAGGCCCCGTCGGCCCCTGCCCGGGCAGCACCGGCGGCTGCTCCGACGAGGCGTGCGCGGCGCGACGGCGGCGCCTGAAGAGCGTGCCGGACTCCGGTACCGCGTCGAGGCTCGGCCGTGCGGTCCCCTCGCTCTGGGGCGGCTGCTCGGCCGTGGACGCGCCCTCCTCCAGGGCGGGCCGCGACGGCGTCCCCGGCAGGGGCGCCAGCTGCGTGTAGCCCTGGGGAGGCAGTTCGCTCGGGTGCAGCGGCAAATAGAGCGTGAACGTCGAGCCGCGGCCCGGTTCGCTCGCCGCGTGGATCTCTCCGCCGAGCAACCGCGCGATCTCCCGGCTGATGGAGAGCCCGAGACCGGTGCCGCCGTACTTCCTGCTCGTCGTCCCGTCGGCCTGCTTGAACGCCTCGAAGATGACCCGCATCTTGCTGCCGGCGATTCCGATGCCGGTGTCGCTCACCGAGAAGGCGATCAGATCCGCGTCCGCGTCCCGCAGCGAACCGGCCTCCAGGAGCTGCTCACGGATGGCGTTGGGCACGTCGGCGTTCGCGTGCCGGATCACCAGCTCGACCGCTCCGGAGTCGGTGAACTTCACCGCGTTGGACAGGAGGTTGCGCAGCACCTGGAGGAGCCGCTGCTCGTCCGTGTGCAGCGTCGCGGGCAGCTCCGGAGACACGCGTACGGAGAAGTCGAGTCCCTTCTCCGCGGTCAGCGGCCGGAAAGTGGCCTCTACGTAGTCCACGAGCTGGACGAGCGCGATGCGCGTCGGGGAGACGTCCATCTTGCCCGCCTCGACCTTCGACAGGTCGAGGATGTCGTTGATGAGCTGGAGCAGGTCCGAGCCCGCCCCGTGGATCGTCTCGGCGAACTCCACCTGCTTGGGGGTGAGGTTGGCGTCGGCGTTGTCGGCGAGCAACTTGGCGAGGATCAGCAGGGAGTTGAGCGGCGTACGCAGCTCGTGCGACATATTCGCCAGGAACTCGGACTTGTAGCGCATGGAGACGGCGAGTTGTTCGGCGCGCTCCTCCAGGACCTGCCTGGCCTCTTCGATCTCGGTGTTCTTGACCTCGATGTCGCGGTTCTGCTGGGCAAGCAGCTCGGCCTTCTCCTCCAGTTCGGCGTTCGAGTCCTGCAGGGCCTTCTGCCGGTTCTCCAACTCGGCCGAACGTTCCCGCAGTTGCTCGGTGAGCTCCTGCGACTGCTTGAGCAGCACCTCGGTCTTCGTGTTGACGCTGATGGTGTTGACGCTCGTCGCGATCATCTCGGCGATCTGGCTGAGGAAGTCCTTCTGGATCTGCGTGAACGCCTGGAAGGCGGCCAGCTCGATCACGCCGAGGACGGTCCCTTCGAAGAGCACCGGAAGGACGATCACCTGGGCGGGCGGCGCCTCGCCGAGGCCGGAGGCGATCCGCAGATAGCCGGAGGGCGCGTTCTCCACGAGGATGGTGCGCCGCTCCTGCGCGGCGGTGCCGATGAGCGTCTCGCCGGGCCGGAAGGACGTCGGCATGGAGCCCATGGAGTAGCCGTAACTGCCCATCATGCGCAGTTCGTACGCGTCCCCCTGCTCGGCGCCGGGCTCCGCGGCGTCGTCCGTGGGCAGCGCCAGGAAGAAGGCGCCGTGCTGCGCGGAGACCACCGGCGTCAGCTCGCTCATGATCAGCGAGGCGACGTCCTCCAGGTCGCGGCGGCCCTGCATCAGACCGGAGATGCGGGCGAGGTTGCCCTTGAGCCAGTCCTGTTCCTTGTTGGCCAGGGTGGTGTCGCGGAGGTTGGCGATCATCGAGTTGATGTTGTCCTGCAGAACCTGGATCTCGCCCGCCGCGTCGACGTCGATCTTCAGGTTCAGGTCTCCGCGCGTCACCGCGGTGGCGACCTCGGCGATGGCGCGCACCTGACGCGTCAGGTTCCCTGCCATCTCGTTCACGGATTCGGTGAGGTCGCGCCACGTCCCGTCGACGTCCCGCACCCGCGCCTGACCGCCCAACTGCCCTTCCGTGCCCACCTCGCGGGCCACGCGCGTGACCTGCTCGGCGAAGGACGACAGCTGGTCGACCATCGTGTTGATGGTGGTCTTGAGTTCGAGGATCTCGCCCCGGGCGTCGATGTCGATCTTCTTGGTCAGGTCGCCCTTGGCGATCGCGGTGGTGACCATCGCGATGTTGCGGACCTGTCCGGTCAGGTTGGAGGCCATGCCGTTCACGGACTCCGTCAGGTCCTTCCACGTACCCGACACTCCGGGAACGCGGGCCTGGCCGCCGAGGATGCCGTCGGTGCCCACCTCGCGGGCCACGCGGGTCACCTCGTCCGCGAACGAACTCAGCGTCTTCACCATCGTGTTGACGGTGTCGGCGAGCTGCGCGACCTCGCCGCGCGCCTCGACGGTGACCTTCTTGGTCAGGTCTCCGTTGGCGACCGCCGCCGCGACCTGGGAGATGTTGCGCACCTGGCCGGTCAGGTTGTTCGCCATCAGGTTGACGTTGTCGCTCAGGTCCTTCCAGGTGCCGGTGACGCCCGGAACCCGTGCCTGGCCGCCCAGGTTGCCCTCGGTGCCCACCTCGCGGGCCACGCGGTTGACCTGCTCGGCGAAGTTGGAGAGCTGGTCGACCATCGTGTTCACGGTGGTGACGAGCTCGAGGATCTCGCCCTTCGCGTCGACGGTGATCTTCTTGGAGAGGTCGCCCATGGCGACGGCCGTGGTGACCTCGGCGATGTTGCGGACCTGAAGGGTCAGGTTGTTCGCCATGCCGTTCACGGACTGCGTGAGGTCCTTCCAGGTGCCGGAGACGCCCTGCACCTCCGCCTGGCCGCCCAGGATGCCGTCGGTGCCCACCTCGCGGGCCACCCGCGTCACCTGCTCGGCGAAGGCCGACAGCTGGTCCACCATCGTGTTGAGGGTGTTCTTCAGCTCCAGGATCTCGCCGCGCGCGTCCACGTCGATCTTCTGCGACAGGTCGCCCCGCGCCACCGCGGTCGCGACCTGCGCGATGTTGCGCACCTGAGCGGTGAGGTTGCCGGCCATGCCGTTCACCGAGTCGGTCAGATCGCGCCATACACCGGCCACGCCGGGCACCTGCGCCTGCCCGCCCAGGCGGCCCTCCGTGCCCACCTCGCGGGCCACCCGGGTCACCTGGTCGGCGAAGGCGGAGAGCTGGTCAACCATCGTGTTGATGGTGTTCTTCAGCTCCAGGATCTCGCCGCGCGCGTCCACGTCGATCTTCTGCGACAGGTCGCCCCGCGCCACCGCCGTCGTGACTTGGGCGATCTGACGCACCTGCGACGTCAGGTTCCCCGCCATGAAGTTGACGGAGTCGGTCAGTTCCTTCCAGGTGCCGCTGACGCCGTCCACGCGCGCCTGGCCGCCGAGGCGGCCTTCCGTGCCCACGTCACGTGCCATCCGCGTGACCTGATCGGCGAAGGACGACAGCTGGTCCACCATCGTGTTCACGGTGTTCTTCAACTGAAGCATCTCGCCGGAGACGTCGACGGTGACCTTCTGCGACAGATCGCCGTTGGCGACCGCCGTCGTCACCTGCGCGATGTTGCGGACCTGGCCCGTGAGGTTGCGGAAGGCGGTGTTGACCGAGTCCGTCAGGTCCTTCCACGTACCGGCCGCGCCCTGCACCTGCGCCTGACCGCCGAGCTCACCCTCGACACCGATCTCCCGCGCCACGCGCGTCACTTCGGCACCGAAGGCGGAGAGCTGGTCCACCATCGTGTTCACGGTGTTCTTCAGCTCGAGCATCTCGCCCGCGACATCGACGGTGACCTTCTGCGACAGATCACCGTTGGCGACCGCCGTCGTCACCGTCGCGATGTCCCGCACCTGCGTGGTGAGGTTCCTGAAGACCGTGTTCACCGAGTCGGTGAGGTCCTTCCACGTGCCCGCGGCGCCCGGCACGTTCGCCTGACCGCCCAGCTGCCCCTCGGCACCGACCTCGTTCGCGACCCGGGTGACCTCGTCCGCGAACGTACGCAGCGTCTCGGTCATCTGGTTGATGGTCTCGGCGAGTTGCGCGACCTCGCCGCGCGCGCTCACCGTGACCTTCTGGGACAGGTCGCCGTTCGCGACGGCCGTCGTGACCTGGGCGATCCCCCGCACCTGGGCGGTGAGGTTGCCGGCCATAAGATTCACCGAATCGGTGAGGTCCTTCCACACGCCCGCCACACCGGGCACCTGCGCCTGGCCGCCGAGCTCACCCTCCGTGCCCACCTCGCGCGCGACACGGGTCACCTCGGAGGAGAACGACGAGAGCTGGTCCACCATCGTGTTGACGGTGTTCTTCAGCTCCAGCATCTCGCCGGCGACGTGAACCGTCACCTTCCGGGACAAGTCACCCTTGGCGACTGCCGTGGTGACGAGAGCAATGTCACGTACCTGTGCGGTGAGCCGGTACGCCATGGTGTTCACCGAATCCGTGAGATCCTTCCACGAACCGGACATTCCACGTACCCGCGCCTGGCCACCCAGCTTGCCCTCGGTACCCACCTCGCTGGCCACGCGCGTGACCTCGTCGGTGAACGTCGAGAGCTGGTCGACCAGGTTGTTGACCGTCCGGCCGACCTTCAGGAACTCCCCGCGCAGCGGATGGCCGTTCCCCTCGTCCACCTGGGCCCGCAGCTCCATCCGCTGCTCCAGGTCGCCCTCCGCGACCGCGGAGAGCACCCGGCCGACCTCGGAGACGGGACGTACGAGATCGTCGACGAGGGCGTTCGACGCGTCGATCGCCGCCGCCCACGAGCCCTCACTGGCGCCGCTCTCCAGCCGCTCCGTGAGCTTTCCCTCACGTCCGACCATGCGCCGCACCCGGGAAAGCTCACCGGTCAGATGCAGATTCCGGTCGGCCACCTCGTTGAAGACGGCGGCGATCTCGGACATGACGTCGTCACCGGAGACCGTGAGCCGCTTGCGGAAGTTTCCGTCCCGCATGGCCGCGAGCGCCGCGAGCAACCTGTTCAGGGCCGCCGTGTCCACTGACGTAGTCGCCCCATGGCGCGGTTTGCGCTGTTTACTCTGGGACTGTCCGTCTTTCGCACGCGTTTTAGTGCCCCGCGTCGCTGCGCCAGACTCCACTGTGTCCCTCCCGCAAGGGTCGACCGTACTGCTCGGGTTACCTGGGCTCTCTCCAAGAAGCTTGCCCAGTGTTTCACCATGGCTGAACCAGGCCATAACAGTTCGGCAGCTTCGCACACCGTCCGCACACCCTCCGGGCGGAAACACTGACGACCGGCATCAGCATGGACGGCGAAGGTAAGTAACCTGGCATCCGGCTGTCCAACCACCCCGGTCCTGCCCGGCCTGGGCGGTGGCACACGTACAAGCGGGCATCGGAGGGGCGGCCGCACCATGGTGGGAGATCTGGGCGTCGATACTCGTACGAGGAGTTCTGTGATCACCGCGCGCGCGGCTGCGACTTTCGACCCCGTCGGGCGGTCCGTCGCGACGGCCCGCTCCTTCGTCCGCGACACCCTCCAGGGCTGGGGGTTCACGGACATCGTCGACGACGCGGTCGTCCTCACCAGCGAGCTCGTCACCAATGCCGTGGTGCACGCCGGCACCGCCGCGGACGTCCTCTGTCTGCGCAGCGAGGACGCCGTACGCATCGAGGTCTCCGACCACTATCCGGAACGCGAGATCCCGCTCCAGCAGTCCGCCGTGAACATGGGCAACCCGGACCGCGAGGGCGGCCGCGGCCTCCAGCTGTGCGCGGCGCTCGCCACCCGCTGGGGCGTCGACTACACCCCCACGCAGAAGCAGGTCTGGTTCCAACTCGACCTCCCCGACCGCTCGGTGGGCACCCGCGCCGCCGGCCCCGCCCTGCCCGCCGAGATGCTCCCGCTCACCGACGGCCGCGTCCGCGTCGCCGTCATCCAGATCGACCGCGTGGGCGCGGTCTCCGCCTGGAACGAAGACGCGGAGGAGCTCTTCGGGTACGCCTCCGAACAAGTCACCGGCAAACCCCTCACCGACTTCGCCGCCTGGCCGCACACCCCGGGCACCAGCACCGGCATCGTGGAAGCGCTCCAACTCTCCCGCTGGGAGGGCAGCTATGGCATCCGCGGCTCCGACGGCCGCGTGACCCCGGTCTACGCATCGCACCTGCGCGTCCGCGACACCGACGGCGAACCGTCCACGGTCTGCCTGCTCGTGCGCGACGACGAGCGCGCCGTCCTGCAGACCCCGCTGCGCGGCCCCGCCCCCGAGCCCGGGGCGCTCACGGAGTCGCACACCGCCGACCCCTTCGAGGTCTTCATCGGCTCCCCGGCGCCGGACGACCTCGACGGACTGCTCCAGCGCACGGTCGAACGCGCCCGCGACATGCTCGACGGCGACGCCGCCTTCCTGCTCCTCGCCACGGACGACGAGACGGAACTGGAGGTCCGCGCCTCCACGGGCCTGCCCTCCGCCCGCCAGCGCTTCGCCCGCGTCCCCGTGGAGGCGGGCCCGGGACGCTACGGCTCCGCACGCATGCCGGCCGTCCACGAGGACCTCACGGTCGTCCCCGGCGCCGTACCGCTCCTCAACGGCACGGGCATGCGCTCCGTGGTCACGGTCCCCCTGAAGGTCGAGGGGCGCCTCACGGGCTCCCTGGGCGTCGCCGCCGAGTCCCCCGACCGGTACTCGAACGAAGAGGCCCTGCGCCTCCAGTTCGCCGCCGACCGCATCGCCCTCGCCGTGGAGTCCGCGCGCCTCGGCGAGCTCGAACGCCTGCGCCGCGGCTCGCTCTCCTTCCTCGTCGAGGCCTCCGACCTCCTCGCGGGCACCCTGGACCGCGACCAGACACTGGCCCTCATGGCCCAGATGACGGTCCCGACGCTCGCCACCTGGTGCGCCGTCTACACGATCGCCGACCAGTCGTCCGAGCCCTATCTCTCGTACGTCCTCCATGAGGACGAGGAGCGCATCGACGGCCTGAAGGCACTCCTCTCCAAGATCGCCCCTCCCGACCCCGTGCCGACCCCCGGAGCCCGCGTCTGGGCCGCCCCCTCGGAAGCCGCCCACCAGGCCGCCCTGCGCACCTCCATGCGCAGCCTCGGCCTCGGTGAGCCCATGAACCTGGGCGGAGGCATCGGCACGACGCTCTCCACGGCATCGGCGGTGGGCGGCGAGACGGTCGTCCTGCCCCTGGTCGCCCGCAACCGCGTCATCGGCATGCTCACCCTGGGCAAGCCCTCCGACGAGCACTTCCGCCAGGAAATCCTGGAACTGGCCGAGGACCTGTCCCGCCGAGCGGCCCTCGCCCTGGACAACGCCCGCCTGTACTCGGAGCGCATGGCCATCAGCCAGTCCCTCCAGCGCAGCCTGCTGCCCCCGGGCCTCCCGCAGATCCCGGGCGTCGAGGTCGAGGTCATCTACCGCGCGGCCGGCGAGGGCAATGAGGTCGGCGGCGACTTCTACGACCTCTTCCCCATCCGCGACGGCGCGTACGGCTTCGCGATCGGCGACGTCTGCGGCACGGGCCCGGAGGCCGCCGCGGTCACCGGCCTGGCCCGCCACGCCCTGCGCCTCCTGGCCCGCGAGGGCTTCGGCGGCCCCGCGGTCCTGGAGCGCCTGAACGCCGCCATCCTCGACGAGGGCGCCCGCAGCCGCTTCCTCACCCTCCTCTACGGGGAGTTGTGGCCGCAGGAGGACGGCTCGGCCGTCCTGAAGATCGTCTGCGCCGGCCATCCGCTCCCGCTCCGCCTGCGCCAGGACGGCACGGTCGAGCCGTACGCGGAACCGCAGCCGCTCCTCGGCGTCATGGAAGACCTGGAACTCTACGAACAGACGATGACGCTCGACCCCGGCGACGTCCTGCTCTGCGTCACGGACGGCGTCACCGAGCGCCGCGAGGGCACCCGCATGCTCGGCGACGACGGCCTCGCGGACGTCCTCACCACGTGCACGGGCCTCACGGCGGGCGCGGTCGCGGCCCGCATCATGCGCGCGGTGGAACGCTTCGCGACGGACGCACCGTCGGACGACATGGCGATCCTCGCGATGCGCGTCCCCGGCCTCCAGAAGGACTGAAGAACCGCGCCCGGGGGCCCAAGGGCCCCCGGGAAACAGGAAAGTCCCCGCCCAACTGGGCGGGGACTTTCCTTACTTACTCTCTGAGCCCCCAAGCGGAATCGAACCGCTGACCTTCTCCTTACCATGGAGACGCTCTACCGACTGAGCTATAGGGGCCTGTTGCGCTTCGCGGTTTCCCGCTTGGCAACGGAATAGATCATACCCGAAAGCGAAGGTGCCTCGAACCGACCGTTCCTCTGGACCGCCCGCACGGCCACTGCCACTCTGCGCCCATGCCGACCCGACGTGGAACATCCATGCGGTACTCCTTACCCCTGGCGCTGGCAGCCCTGCTCCTGCCGGTCGGGGCCTGTGGATCCGACGACGACGAAGCGGCGGACCAGAAGCCCACCAAGAAGCCGCGGAGCGCGGAGACCCCGCGCCCCGGCGACCAGAAGGTCACGCTCACCTGGAAGGGCAAGAAGCGCGTCTACACGGTGCACGCCCCACCCGGCTACTCACGCACCGAGAAGCTCCCGCTGGTCATCGCCATGCACCCCTATCCGGCCGACGGCGCGGCGGCGGCCGCGATCAGCGGCCTCAGCGCCAAGGCGGACAAGGAGAACTTCCTCGTCGCCTACCCCGACGGCCTCAACCGAGGCTTCAACGCCTTGATCTGCTGCGGCACCGAGGACGACGTGGGCTTCATCCGTACGATGACGAAGAGGCTGACCGGCACCTGGAACGCCGATCCGGACCGCGTCTACGCGACCGGCATATCCAACGGCGGCGACATGTCCTTCAAGCTGGCGGTCGAGCTCCCCGACACCTTCGCGGCCATCGCCCCGGTCAGCGGCGGCTATCTCGGCCCCGACTCGGCGACGGACTCGTACATGCCGAAGACCCCGGTCTCCGTGGTCACCTTCATCGGCGGCCTCGACGAGCACTACACGGGGATGGACGAGGGCATCACGGCCTGGCAGAAGCGACTGTCCTGCAAGACGAGCCGCCCCGAGAAGCTCAAGAAGAAGATCAGCAGGACTACGGCCGAGTGCCGCGACGGCTCGGACGTGGTCGTCTACCGGCTGGCCGACATGGGCCACTCATGGCCGGGCGGCGCGGGCGGCAGCATGTCCGACCCCACCGCGGGCATCAAGGCGACAGACCTGATGTGGAAGTTCTTCGCGTCCCACACCAAGAAGGCCCCCCAGGAAACGGGTTCCTAGAAGGCCGGCTGGAGAAGTCCACCGAGCGCGTTGCAGGCGGACACGACCTTCTGTAGTTCACGCCGCGACATCGAAGCGTCGACCGGCAGCGCGAGCGTGTCGTCCGCGGCACGCTCGGTCTCCGGCAGATAGACGTCCCGCCAGAACATCGGCGTCCGATGAGCGGGTGTCTTCACGGGCACCCGGCACTCAATTCCCTTGGCCCGCACGGCACGCGCGAACGCGTCCCGGTCCGGCCGCCCATTGCCGGGCACACGCACGACATACTGCTGATAGCTGTGCCCCTCGACGCCGTCGGGGGTCACCACACCGCTCAGCCGACCGTTCAGATAGGCCGCGTGCGCCCGCCGCTGCGCCAGTTCGTCGTACGGTGCGTCCGACTCGCCCTGCTCCAGCACGAGAATGCCGTGCCGCTGCCCGACGTCCCGAAGCCGCCTGACGTCGGCCGGGTGCCCGAAGCGGTGCACGACGGCCACGGCAGCCGTACGGGAGGTCACTGCGGCGTTCACCGCATCAGGATCAAGGCAGTACGTCGCCCGATCTATGTCCGCGAACACGGGCACGGCCCCGGCCAGGACCACGGCCTCGGCGATCTCGACGTTTCCGTATGCCGGCACGATGACCTCGTCACCGGCACCGACACCTGCGGCTCGCAACATGCCAACTGTCCCCATGCCTCCAGATGTTGGCCGCGGAACGTGAACGGCAAGTGTCGCAAAACAAAAAAGAGCTGGTCCCTGAACCGAAGTTCAGGGACCAGCTCTTCTAATAATAGTTCGGCGGCGTCCTACTCTCCCACAGGGTCCCCCCTGCAGTACCATCGGCGCTGTGAGGCTTAGCTTCCGGGTTCGGAATGTAACC
>NZ_JBITWR010000018.1:0-182881 GCF_044544025.1 Streptomyces sp. NPDC055243 | reverse complement strand
AGCAGACGTCCTCTTCGCCATGCTCCGCGACGGCACCTTCTATCAACCACCAACCCCGACTACCCCTTGACCAATGTCATAGGGGCACCCCCCCGCCCCCCACAGAAGGTGCACGCGCCATGAGCACGCTCCACCACGAACACCCCGTCCACGAGCACATCCACGGCCCGGCCTGCGGCCACCCGGAGGTGCCGCACGGCGACCACGTCGACTACGCCCACGACGGCCACATGCACCGTCTGCACTCGGGCCACTGGGACGAGTGCGAGCCCGACGAGCACTCCGTCCACGAGGGGCACGACCACCGGCACGGCGAGGGCTGCGGGCACAGCTCGGTGCTGCACGGCGACCACGTCGACTACGTCCACGACGGACACCGGCACGCGGCGCACGACGGCCACTGGGACGACCACTGAGGCCCACCCGGGCCCACCGGTTCGGCCGACTTCCCCCGCGCGGGCGCCAACTGGCAGTCTGTGGCGGGGGATCGGCATGTCGGGGGGCCTGGACGGCGCCGCGATCCTGATCACGTTCACCCTGCGCTCTGGACTACATACCGACTGGTCGGCATCATGAACGTCAGCGCGACGCAGCGCGGCACTTCGACGACGACCGTCCGACCAGGAGCGAAGATGAGCTCAGACCATCCACCAGGCCTCGACCTCGACCAGCTGCGCGGCCATCTGGACCGCGAGCGGCCGGGCCTCGTGGGCGGGCCGCTCACCGCCCGGCTGATCGAGGGCGGCAGGTCGAACCTCACGTACGCGGTCACGGACGGCGCCACGCGCTGGGTCGTGCGGCGGCCACCGCTGGGGCACGTCCTGGCGACCGCGCACGACATGAAGCGCGAGCACCGGGTGATCAGCGCGCTGCACGGGACGGCTGTGCCGGTGCCGACGCCACTGCTGCTCTGCGAGGACGACGCCGTGATCGGTGCGCCCTTCTACGTCATGGAATTCGTGGACGGCACGCCGTACCGCACCGCCGAGGAGCTGGCGCCGCTGGGCGCCGAGCGCACCCGTGCCGCGGTCCTCGGGCTCGTCGACACCCTCGTCGACCTGCACTCCGTGGACCCCCAGGCGGTCGGCCTCGGCGACTTCGGGCGGCCCGACGGCTTCCTCGACCGGCAGCTGCGCCGCTGGGGCAAGCAGCTGGACGCCTCACGCAACCGCGACCTGGCGGGGATCGACGAGCTGCACGCCGCCCTGGGGCGTCAGCTGCCCGTCTCCCCCGCGGCCACCGTCGTGCACGGCGACTACCGCCTCGACAACGTCCTGATCGGCGACGACGACCAGATCAAGGCGATCCTCGACTGGGAGATGTCCACGCTCGGCGATCCGCTCACCGACCTGGGCCTGCTCGTCATGTACAGCACCAGGCTCCAGCTGCCCGACTCCCCCATCAGCACCACGGCGGGCGCGCCCGGACACCCGGACGCCGCCGAGCTGATCGAGCGGTACGCCGCGCGCTCGGGGCGCGACGTCTCCGCGGTCTCCTGGTACACGGCGTTCGCGTGGTTCAAGCTCGCCGTGATCCTGGAGGGCATCCACTACCGGTACACCCTCGGCCAGACGGTCGGCGCGGGCTTCGACCGCATCGGGGAGCTGGTCCCGGTCTTCATCGAGCACGGCCTCACCACCCTCCAAGGACGACAGGAAGGCTGAGACAGCCATGGACTTCGCATTCGACGCCCGCACCGAAGAGCTGCGCGCCAAGCTCCTCACCTTCATGGACGAGCACGTCTACCCGGCGGAGAAGACCGCCGAGGAGCAGCGTGCCCAGCTCGCCTCGCCCTGGGACACCCCGGCGATCGTCGGCGAGCTGAAGGCGGAGGCCCGCAGGCAGGGCCTGTGGAATCTCTTCTTGCCGGACGCCGAGCACGGCGCCGGGCTCACCAACCTCCAGTACGCCCCGCTCGCCGAGATCACCGGCCGCTCCCCGCACCTGGCGCCCACCGCGCTGAACTGCGCGGCCCCGGACACCGGCAACATGGAGGTCCTCGCCCAGTTCGGCAACGACGAGCAGAAGAAGCAGTGGCTGGAGCCGCTGCTCGCCGGTGAGATCCGCTCGGCGTTCGCGATGACCGAGCCCGAGGTGGCCTCGTCCGACGCCACGAACATCACCACACGCATCGAGCGGGCCTCCGACGGCACCGACGAGTACGTCATCACCGGGCGCAAGTGGTACATCTCCGGGGCGATGAACCCGGACTGCCAGATCTTCATCCTGATGGGCAAGACGGACCCCGAGAACGCGGACCCGCGCCGCCAGCAGTCGATGGTGCTCGTGCCGCGCGACACCCCCGGTGTCGAGGTACGGCGCGCGATGCAGGTGTACGGCTACGAGGACCACTCCCACGGAGGGCACGCCGAGGTCGTCTTCGACCGGGCCCGGGTCCCCGTGAGCAACCTGATCGGCGAGGAGGGCGGCGGCTTCGCCATCGCCCAGGCGCGGCTCGGTCCCGGCCGCATCCACCACTGCATGCGGCTCATCGGCATGGCCGAGCGGGCCATCGAGCTGATGTGTCAGCGGGCGGTCGCCCGTACGGCCTTCGGCAAGCCGCTGGCCCAGCAGGGCGTCGTACAGGAGTGGATCGCGGACGCCCGGGTCGCGGTGGAGCAGCTGCGGCTGCTCGTCCTGAAGACCGCGTGGCTGATGGACACCGTGGGCAACAAGGGCGCGCACACGGAGATCCAGTCCATCAAGATCGCCACCCCGCGCACGGTCGTCGACATCCTCGACCAGGCCGTCCAACTGCACGGCGCGGGGGGTGTGAGCCAGGACTTCCCGCTCGCCGAGCTGTGGGCCTCGGCGAGGACGCTGCGACTGGCCGATGGGCCCGACGAGGTGCACCAGCGGTCGCTGGCGCGGCGGGAGTTGAAGAAGTACCTGTAGGGGACCTTCCGGGGGCTGTGCGTCGCCGCGGGCTCGTTGTGGTCGCTCGCGCGGTTCCCCGCGCCCCTTACGGGGCGCTCAGCCTACGGACGCAGCGCCCTCAGCAGCAGGTCCGCCAAGTGGTCGGCGACCTGCTGCGGGGTGAGGGGGCCGTTCGGGCGGTACCAGGTGGACAGGTGGTGGACCGAGCCGAAGTGGTAGTCCACCACCAGGTCCGCGGGCGTCGCCTTGGAGAAGACGCCGGCCTCCTGGCCCTCCTCGATCAGCGCGCGGAACCGCTCGTGGTAGCGGCGGCGCTCGGACCGCACCTGCTTGTTCTTCTCCGGGCTCAGGTGGTGCATGGAGCGGAAGAAGATCGACGCGTCGTCGAGGTTGTCGATCGTCGTGACGACCACGTCCGCCGCCGCGTCCCGCACCCGCTGCTCGATGGGCGCGTCGGCGTCCGCGAAGGCGTCCAGACGCTCCTGCTGCACGCGCAGGACACGGGCGTACACCTCGTGCAGGAGATCGTCCTTGGAGCCGAAGTAGTGGTAGAGCGCACCCTTGGTGACGCCTGCCGACTCCACGATCTCCTGCACCGACGTGCGGTCGTAGCCGCGGTCGGCGAAGAGCCGCGTGGCGGCGGCGAGCAGCCGCTGAGGGACGGGCGTGCCGTCACCGTCCGTCGTCCTGGCCACTGCCGCCACCTGCCTTTCGAGTTTGCCTAGCTCTCGGCTTGCCGAGAGACCGTGTGGGTGGGGGAACGCAGTTCCCGCCGGAGGATCTTCCCACTTGTGGTCTTCGGGAGTTCCGGCAGGATCTCGACCACGCGCGGGTATTTGTAGGCGGCGAGCCGCTCCTTGCAGTACGCGGCAAGATCGTCCGGTGTCGCGGCGGCGCCCGGCCGCAGGCTGACGAAGGCCTTGACGGTCTCACCGCGGTAGTCGTCGGGGACCCCGATCACCGCTGCCTCGCGGACCGCCGGATGACTGTAGAGGACGTCCTCCACCTCGCGCGGCCAGACCTTGAACCCGGACGCGTTGATCATGTCCTTCTTGCGGTCGACCACGTACAGCCAGCCCTGGGCGTCCATGAAGCCGATGTCGCCGGTGCGCAGCTCCCCGTCGGGGAAGGCCTCGTCGGTGGCGTCGGGGCGCTTCCAGTAGCCGGGTACGACCTGCGGGCCGCGCACGGTGATCTCGCCCTGTTCCCCGAAGGGGACGTCCGCGCCGTGGTCGTCGACGATCCTGACGACCGTCTCGGGGCCGGGGACACCGACGGCCAGCGTGCCGGACACCGGGTCGACCGGGGCCTCCTGGCCCGGCGGCACGGAGGCGCAGGGCGCGGTGCACTCGGTGAGGCCGTAGCCGTTGTGGAGGTAGGGGCCAAGGCTCGCGCGGAACTTCTCGACGAGGGCGGGCGGCAGCGGCGCGCCGCCCGAGGAGATCATCGCGAAGGAGGCGAAGTGCTCCCGCGTGACGGAGGGGTGCGCGGCGAGCGCCATGAAGGCCGTGGAGGGGCCCACGGTGTACGCGGGCCGGTGCTCGGCGAAGGCGTCCAGGACGACCCCGGCCTCGAAGCGGTACGCGAGCGCGAGGGTGCCCGCGTTGGTCAGACAGCCCGCGACCTGCGCGACCATGCCGGTGATGTGGAAGAGCGGCGCCATCGCGAAGTAGCAGGCGCCTTCGGGGATGCCGGAGCCCGTGCGCTGCCGCTCGGCGTTGTAGGTGATGTTGCCGTGGGTGTTCATGGCGCCCTTGGGGGTGCCGCTGGTGCCCGACGTGTAGCTGATCAGGGCGATGTCGGACGGCCCGAGCTGCCGGTCACCGGGAGCGGGGAGCCCTTGGCGGGCGACGGCCACCAGGTCATCGGCGTCGGCGGCCTGCGGGAGGCGTTCGAAGTCGAGGACGCGGGTGTCGCCCCGGGTCTGGAGGTCGAGCTGGCACGCGGTGAGCACGACGCGCACGGGAGAGGGGGCGGCCGTCTCGCGCAGATACGTCTCCCAGGCGCGGTCCGAGCAGATCAGCGCGGACACATCGGCGTCCGCCAGGACGTGCCCGACCTCCGCCGCCTTGTACATGGGGTTCACCGGGACGACCGTGGCGCCCGCCTTCCACGCGCCGAGGAGCGCGATCACGAAGTGCGGTGTGTTCTGCAGGAGGATCGCGACCCGGTCGCCGCGCGCGATCCCCCGCGCGGCCAGGTGTCCGGCGACGGAGTCGGTGAGAGCGTCCACCTCGCGGTAGCTCAGCCGCCCGTCGAAGTAGGCGAGGGCCGTGTGCTCGGGGGCCTTGAGCACCGAGGCGCGGAAGGCGTGCACGAGGGACGGCGCGGGTTCGACCGGTCCGCGCTGGGCCTCGGTGAGGCGGGCGAGCCAGGGCTTGGCGGCGTATATGGAGGTGGTCGGGGTCGTTTCGGAGGCGGTCGCGTCGCTCACCGCTCGGTCGCCTCCCACTTCTGCTGGATGTGGTTCATGCCGGTGAGCCACTTGTCCGGTTCGGCGGCGCGGATGCGGTAGTACTCGGCGACCTCGGGGTGCGGCAGGATCAGGAAGCGGTTCTCCTCCATCCCCTCGAAGAGTGCTTGCGCGACGTCGTCCGGCTCGATCGCGGTCGGCGTGAGCACGAGGTCGCCCGCGGTGCCGGTGGCGGCGAGCATGTCGGTGCGCACGCCCTGGGGGCAGATGGCGTGCACGTCGATGCCGCGGTGGCGGTAGGTGAGCGAGAGCCACTCGGCGAAGGCGTACGCGCCGTGCTTGGTGACGCTGTAGGGCGCGGCGCCGATCATGGTGAGCAGTCCCGCCGCCGAGACGGTGGAGACGAAGCGGCCGCTGCCGCGCTCCAGCCACTCGGGCAGCAGGGCATGGGCCGCGCGGACGTGGGCCATGACGTTCACGTCCCAGGCCGCGGCCCAGACCTCCTCCGGGGCGGCCTCCGAGCCGCCCGAGCCGAGGCCCGCGTTGGCGCAGTACACGTCGACGGTGCCGCTCAGGGCCTCTCTGGCCGCCGGCACGATCGTGGACGCGTCGCCCGGCACGGCGATGGCGCCGATCTCGTCGGCGACCACTCCGGCCTTGGCGGCATCCAGGTCGTTGACCACGACGCGCGCCCCGGCGGCGGCGAACCGGCGGGCCAGCGCGGCCCCGATCCCGCCTCCGGCACCGGTGACGACAACTCCCTTGTCCTGCAGGGTCTCCACGATCGGTCTCCTTGGGCTGCGGCTCCGCTGTGATCGCAGACTAACCAGTCGGTATGTGCGGATGGAAGGGGGTCGGGCAGCCAGGTTCGTTCCCCGGCGGAGGTCCGCGCGCTAGCGTGCGTGGCCATGACAGCCACCGCGCTCACGGAGGTCTCTGCATGAACCTGTCCCGAGGCAGTCTGTCCAGACGGGGCCTGCTGGCCGCCACCACCGTCACGGCCCTCACCTCGGCGGCGCCCGCGTCCGCCGCGTCCGGCGGGGGCGGATCGGGCGGCGGCCGGCGGCTGCGCACCGGCTTCGAGCGCCTCGCCGCCGACGGGTACGCGCTCCTGGACGGGGAGCGGGTCGGCGTCGTCACCAACCCGACCGGAGTCACCAGGGACGTACGCCACATCGTCGACGTCATGCACGCCGACGAGCGCGTGAACCTGGTCGCGGTGTTCGGCCCCGAGCACGGCTTCCGGGGTACGGCCCAGGCGGGCGGCTCCGAAGGGCGCTACGACGACCCGGCGACCGGGCTCCCCGTCTACGACACGTACCAGAAGAGCGGCAAGGCCCTGGCCGACATCTTCACGGCCTCCCGCGTCGACACGATCGTCTTCGACATCCAGGACGTGGGGGCGCGCTTCTACACGTACATCTGGACGCTCTTCGACTGCATGGAGTCGGCCGAGCTCGCGGGCAAGCGGATCGTGGTCCTGGACCGGCCGAATCCGGTGACGGGGCGCGGCGCGTACGGGCCGGTGCTGCACAAGGAGTTCGCGACGTTCGTCGGACGGCAGCCGATCTCGCAGGCGCACGGGATGACCGTGACGGAGCTGGCGCTGCTGTTCAACGGCGAGTTCCTGGAGCGCCCCGCCGACCTGGAGACCGTACGGATGACGGGATGGAAGCGCACCGACTTCTACGACGCGTCCGAGCTGCCCTGGGTGCCGCCGAGCCCGAACATGCCCACGCCCGAGACCGCCCTGGTCTACAGCGGCACCTGCCTCTTCGAGGGCACGAACCTCTCCGAGGGGCGCGGCACGACCCGCCCCTTCGAGCTGCTCGGCGCGGAGGGCATCGACCGGAAGTGGGCGGCCGCCGCCAATGACGCCGGGCTGCGCGGCGTCGATTTCCGGGAGGCGTACTTCGCCCCGACGTTCTCCAAGTTCCAGGGCAAGACGATCGGCGGCGTCCAGCTCCACGTGCACGACCGCGACGCGTACGACCCGGTGCGCACCGGCATCGCGCTCCTGGTGACCGCCAAGAAGGTGTGGAGCGGGTTCGCCTGGCGCCCCGACAACTGGATCGACAAGCTGACGGGCTCGACGCGGGTCCGCACCATGATCGACGCGGGTGCGGGCACGGACGAGGTGGTGGGCGGCTGGCACGACGATCTCGCGCGGTTCCGTGCGGTGCGCAGACGCTACCTGCACTACCGGTAGGCGCCCCAAGGGGCGCGGGACACCGCGCGACCAGCCACGACGCACCCGCGGGTAGGGCAGGCCCCACCGGCGAAAGGGTGCCTGCCGGATGGCAGACACTCCCGGCCGGCCGGGATCGTGATCCTCAACTCCGTGAGACCGAGTTGAGGAGATACCGCATGGCTCGCACAGCACGGCGCACCGTGCCACTCGCGCTGGTCGGCACGCTCGGCCTGGGGGCGCTCGTCGCACCCCAGGCCGCGCGCGCGGCGCCCGGAACCGCCGACCCGCTGCCCGCGATCGAACGCGCGGCCCACCCCCTGCGCTCCACCGACCCCGGCGGCTCCACCAAGGACCTGCGGCCGATGGGCCGGATGGTGGGTGACGCTTCGGTGGTGGGCCTGGGCGAGGCCACACACGGTTCGCACGAGTTCTTCACCATGAAGGACCGGGTCTTCCGCTACCTCGTGGAGGAGAAGGGGTTCACCACCTTCGCGCAGGAGGTCAGCTGGACGACGGGGCTGCGCTTCGACGCCTACGTGCGCGGGGGCAAGGGCGACGTGCGCGAGCTGGTCCACAAGGAGCTGGCGAAGACGCCCTGGGACACGAAGGAGTACGTCGAGCTCCTGACGTGGATGCGCGCGTACAACGACAGGCATCCGGACCGCCAGGTGCGCTTCATGGGCAACGACCTCAACTACCCGGAGATCGGCGCCGAGTTGTTCGACGGGGTCGAGGGTTACGTCCGCGCGCACGACCCCGGGCTGCTCCCCAGGATCACCGGGCTGTACGCGCCGATCCGCCGCCTCGCGGACGGGGACACGTACATGGCCAGACCCCTGGCGGAGCGCAAGAAGCTGGCCGGGAACGCGCGCGAGGCGCTCGATCTGATGAAGAGGCTCCAACCCTCCGCCGCCGATGGGGAGTTCGCCGTCGCCCTGCACCACGCCCGGTCCGTCTCTCAGACCTCCACGATCTACGCCTTCCCCTTCGACACCCCCGAAGGCGTCAAGGACGGCATGCTGTACCGCGACCGTCTGATGGCACGGAACACCGCCTGGTGGCAGCGGCACACCGGCGAGAAGGTGCTCCTGTCGGCCCACAACGCCCATGTCGGGTACGAGAGTTACGACCCGCGCTACCCGAAGATGCAGGGTGCCTTCCTGCGGGACCGGCTCGGCAAGCGCTACGTCAGCATCGGGTTCACCTTCGACCGGGGCTCACTCATGGCGCAGAGCGCCGAATCCGAGGTGTGGAAGCCGCGTTCCGTGGGCGCGGCCACCCGCGGCATGAACGAGTACACGCTCGACAAGGTGCGCCACGACGACTACTTCCTGGACATGCGGACCGCTCCCGCGACCGCCCGCACGTGGCTGGCGAAGGGCCGGCTGACCAAGAGCATCGGCACGGCCTTCCCGGACGGCCCGCACAAGATCCGGCTCGCGCCCTCGCACGACATCCTCGTCCATCTGCACCGCGTCACCGCAGCTCACCGCCAGTCTCAATGACCGAGACGAGCCACCCCGGGTATTGACTGGCCCATACATCCAACGTGAGAGTGCCGCTCGTGCACAGCGAAATCTCACCAGAGAAGACCCAGCCGGACGCCGGACCCGAGCCGGACGCGAGCCCCGAGAGCATGCGCCGGGTGGCCGTGGCCTCGTTCATCGGCACGGCCATCGAGTTCTACGACTTCTACATCTACGGCACGGCGGCCGCGCTCGTCCTGAACGAGGCGTTCTTCCCGACCCTGGACCCGGTCAACGCCACCCTCGCCTCCTTCTCCACCTACGCGGTGGCGTTCGCGGCGCGGCCCATCGGGTCGGTGATCTTCGGACACTTCGGCGACCGGGTCGGGCGCAAGTCGGTGCTGGTGGCCTCGCTGCTGCTCATGGGCCTCTCGACGGCGCTCGTCGGACTCCTGCCGGGATACGGCACGTTGGGCGTCTGGGCGCCGATCCTGCTGATCCTGCTGCGCTTCCTCCAGGGCATCGGCCTGGGCGGCGAGTGGGGCGGGGCGGCGCTGCTCGCGGTGGAGCACGCGCCGAGGAAGAAGCGCGGAATGTATGCCGCCTTCCCCCAACTCGGCCCGTCCGTCGGGTTCTTCGCGGCGACCGGCGTCTTCTGGCTGCTGTCCGCCGTCCTCTCCGACGAGGCGTTCCGGACCTGGGGCTGGCGCGTGCCGTTCCTGCTCTCCTTCCTCCTCGTCGGCGTCGGACTCTTCGTGCGCATGCGCATCAGCGAGACGCCGGTCTTCGCGAAGGTCATGGACGCTCAGGAGGCCAGCAAGGTCCCCGCGCTCGACGTGCTGCGGCGCCATCCGCGCGAACTGCTGCTCGGCGCGGGCGGGATGATCGTCGCGTACGGCCTCTTCTACACGGCGACGACGTACTGCCTCGCCTACTCCACCGGCACCCTGGGCGTCTCCCGCGACACCATGCTGGGCCTCTCGCTGGTCGCCTGCCTCTTCCTCGCGGCCGGTACGTGGCTCGCCGCGACCCGCTCCGACGCAGCGGGACGGCGCAAGCTGATCCTCGCGGGCGCCGGGCTCGCCGTCGTGTGGGGTCTGGTGCTCTTCCCCCTCCTGGACACCGAGCAGCCGGTGCTCATGGCGCTCGCGCTCGGCGGCGCGCTGTTCTGCATGGGCGTGGTCTACGGCCCGATGGGCGCCTATCTGCCCGAGCTGTTCGGCACGAACGTGCGCTACTCGGGCGCCTCGCTCGCCTACAACCTGGGCGGCGTGCTGGGTGGCGCGGTCTCCCCGCTGGTGGCGACGCGGCTCCAGTCCGTCTTCGGGTCCTCGTCGGTGGGCTGGTACGTGAGCGCGATGGCCGTCGTGTCCCTGGTGTGTGTTCTCGCGCTGCCGGAGACCCGCGAGCGCGAACTGGCCTGAGACCGGCGCGAACTCATGTGCTGCGGGACATCTGGTCAGTACAGCGGGGCCGCAGGACGATGGGCCGTGTGGAGCCCTACTGGGAACTGACCTTCGACGCCGACGGCGATGTCGACACCACGCAGCGCGACCACCTCCTGGCCCAGGTGGACGACGAACGCGTCACCGATCTCCTCGTCCTCGCGCACGGCTGGAACAACGACCAAGACATGGCGACCGACCTCTACCGACGGTTCTTCGCTCCGTGCCAGGACCTCGCGGGCCCACGCGTACGCCTGGGATACGTGGGCGTGCTCTGGCCGGCCATCCGCTTCCCCGACGAGCCGATCCCGGACTTCGAACCCTCGGCCGCGGCCACCGGCCCCGGCCCGGCACCGGGCGCGGGCCCCCTCCTGGACGAGCCCACCCGGCTCCTCCTGTCCCGCGCGTTCCCCGGCCAGGACGACGAACTGCGGCGCATCGGCGAGCTGCTGGCGGAGCGCTCCGAGGTGCCCTCGCGCCTCTACGAGTACGGGCGCCTCGTACGCAACCTGGTCGCCGTGCACCAGAACAGCGCCGCCTGGCGCTTCGCCAACGACACCTGGACGGGCCTGCCCGCCATGCTGACCGACGACGCGGTCGAGGTGTGCCAGATCTTCGCCGCGGCGATGGAGGGCACCGGACAACAGGAGCTCTTCGGCAGCCTGCGCAAACGGCTCTGGAACGGCGCGCACGAACTCCTGCGCCAGGCCAGCTACTACGCCATGAAACGCCGGGCGGGCTCCGTGGGCCAGCTGGGCCTCGGCCCCGCGATCGGGCTGCTCGCCCGCGAGGCGCCGGACGTACGGGTGCATCTGATCGGACACAGCTTCGGGGCACGGCTCGTGTCGTACGCGCTGCGCGGGATGCCCGCGTCGGTGCGCAGCGTGAAGTCCACGACGCTGCTCCAAGGGGCCTTCTCGCACTACGCGTTCTCCAAGCGGCTGCCGCACGCGCCCTCGCGCAGCGGCGCGCTCAGCGGGGTGCAGAGGCGGATCGACGGCCCGCTGGTGTCCTGCTACTCCCGCCACGACGACGCCCTGGGCAAGCTCTATCCCCTGGCGTCGAAGACCGCCGGGGACTCCTCGACCTTCCTCGGCCTCTGGGAGCGCTGGGGCGCCATCGGCTACGACGGCATCCGGGCCGTGGACGGCGCCAAGCGCGTCAAGCTGGGCCGGGCCATCCCCGGCAAGGGGTGCGTGAGCGTGGACGCCTCGTCGGTCGTGCGGCGCGGCGGTCCGCCCGCCGGCGCGCACAGCGACATCTGCCACGAGGAGCTGGCGCGTGTCGTGTTCGCCGCCGGGCGGATCGCTCTGGCGTGACTCCTTTGCCGCTAGCGTGCCGCTAGCGGTGCTTGGGGAACTCGACGACCTGCTGGTACGTGGGCCGGTTCTGCCACTGGATCGGCCCGTGCGTGATGCCGCCGAGCGCCCGGTGGACGATCGAGTCCGCGCACCACTGGTTGCCGGCCGCGCAGCTCGCGTCACCGGGGTAGACCTCGGTCGCGGGCTTGGCGATGGCCTGCGCGAGGGTGCTCAGGAGCGCGTCACGGCAGGCGTCCAGCTTCCCCTCGCCGCAGTACGTCTCGCCGAGCCTGCCCTCCACGGGCTGCCCGAGGACGGCCCGCAGGTCCTTGTCGGCATAGCCCCACCAGCCGTACTGGAAGGCCGATCCGGCGTGCGCCCCGGTCGGGCCGTGCCCGGCGGAGGGTGACTCGTCGGTGCCGAGCTGTGCCGTCAGCGCCTCATAGAGATCCTTGCCCATGCCCGGCTTGAACTCGGCCTCGATCAGGAGGGGCCACCAGGCGTCCATGACGCGTACGGCGTCGGGGTGGGCGTACGTCTTGGAACCCGCCGCCGTCTGGTTGCGCTGCGCCCCGGCCTTCCGCCAGGCCTCCAACTGTTCCAGGGCCTTGGCCTGCTGGGGGTCGGTGACGGGCTTGCTGCGTACGACCTTGAGCAGTTCGGGCAGCACCTGTTCGCCGCGCAGGTCGGTGACCGCCGCCTCGGACATCGCCCGGGTCAGCGAGGCCCGCGTCACGCCGCCGTCCTCGGTGAGCTTCTTCACCCGTCCGTCGAGCAGGTCGCCGCGGTGCACGGCGCTCACGCCGAAGCCAGCGGTGCTGAAGTCCTTGGCCTGCTTGTTGTTCCAGGAGATGTAGTAGTCCTGGTTGACGGACTGCGGGTGCTCCTTGGACGGGGTCCGCGCCGAGGTGTTGTTCTCGGGGTCGAAGTCCTGCCATTCGTAGGCCTCTTGGGCCTTCACCGGCAGCGCGGGGTCGATGTCGTCGGCGCGCCGCGGGTTGGCGCCGCTGTTGTAGTACGCGGTGTCGCGCGAGTCGGCGTAGAACCAGTTGAAGGCGTAGCTGATGTTCTCGGTGGCCTTCATGAAGGACGACGCGTCCTTGACGTACGACGGGTCGTTCAGCATCTGGAAGCCGATGATCGAGTCGGCCTCGTGGCGGTAGGTGGAGCGCAGCGAGACGTACGCGACGGGCTTGCCGTCGACGTTCGCGCGGTGCGTCACGACGCCGTACTTCGTGCGGAACACCTGCATGCGGTAGGAGCCGGCGGCGGTGGAGTCGGCGAGGGTCGGCTTCCAGGCGTTCTTGCGCTCCAGCTTCTCCATGGGGGTGCAGGTGCCGTGGTGGCGGTAGTGGGTGGACTGCTTCGTGGGGGCGCCGCCGCCCGGTTCGCAGAGCTCGACGGCGTACGTGTCCGTGATGTCCTGCCCGGCGGACGTGGCCGACCAGGCGTAGTCCTGGCCGCGCCCCAGCTGGACGTACATGCCGACGCCCGCGAAGGAGACGCCGCGCGCGCTGATGCCGGGGCCCTGGAGCTCCTGCTGCATCAGGAGCTGGGGGGCGAAGTAGCCGGTCTGCGGGCCGAAGACGGCCACGGGGTTGCCGCTCGCGGTGTGCTTGCCGGAGACCAGGAGGGCGTTCGACATGCCCTTCTTGTGGCCGTCCTGCTTGAACAGGTCGGCGGGCAGCACGCCCTTGTCGTACATCCCCTGGAGCGGTCTCAGCTTCCTGGGCGCCTTCACCGGGTCCTTGGCCGCGCTCTTGGCGCCGCCCTCGCGGTCGTACACGAGCTGTTCGCGCTCGACGGACCCCGCGTCGGGCATCGCGGTGCCGCGGGCGTCCTTGGGCTTGCCCGCGTACGGGAAGCTCGTGCCGTCGTGGATGGTCTGGACGGCCTCGGGGTCGTTGCGGGCGCGGAAGGACTCCCAGACCTTCGTGCCCTTCTCGACGCCGTACTTCTCCTGGGACTTGAGCAGGGAGAGGGCCGATTCGACCTCTCCGCCGCCGCCGTTGCCGAAGAGACCGCCGACGACGGACGCGAGCGCGATCATGTCGGTGATCTTGAAGGGCTCGATCTCGCCGATGTTGGTGATCGCGTCGATCTTGCCGGTGAGGACGTACTCGCCGGGGAAGTAGCGGCCGTTCTTCGACTTCACGCGGTAGGCGTTGAGACCGTCGATGTAGGCCTGCGCGTCCTCCATCGCCTGCTTGCCGCGCTCGCCCTGCGTCGACCTGATGTATTCGACCTGCTTCTCCAGGTCCTTCTCGGTGTACGGGGCCTGCGGCCAGAACTGCTGCTCGAGGCCCTGGTTGGCCGGCGCGCCGCCCGCGAACGAGGTCAGCTCGCCGCGGCCGATGTGCCGGAACAGATCGATGAGCCAGAGCCGGTCCTGCCCGGCCGCGAAGCCCGCGCCGAACTCGGTGCCGTAGCGCGTGCTGCCCTTGATGTGCGGGATGCCGTACTTCTTGTCCCGGGTGATCGTCACGTCGTCGCGGGGCCGGGTGACGGAGGCGACCTGGCCGTCGCGGACGCCGAAGGAGGCGTCGTTGAAGAACTCCGTCAGCTTGTCGTCGGTGAGGGACGGATACCCGGAGGAGAGCGCGTCGTAGGGCCCCAACTGGTCGTTCGCGTGCTTGGGCTGGGTACCGAGGACGCGGTGGGCGAGTATCTCGGCGAGCGTGGCGTTGCCGTTCGCGCCGGGCGGCAGCACGTCGGCGCACTGCCCCTCGCAGTAGTCGGTGGCCTGCGGCGGCTCCTCGGCGGCCGTTCCCGGCTGCGGCGAGAGGAGGGACGCCGCGAGCGCGAACGCCGCGGTGGCGGTGAGGGTTCTGAGCCGGACGATGCGCTGTCGCATGTGTGCTCCTCTGGGCTCCGCTTGTGCTCCTGTGGGAGGGAGTTGGGGCGGAGGTTACTGGCGGGTTGCCGAACCCGGAAGATGAACATGCGTCGCCTTTCCAGAATCCCCACATCGTCACTGCTCACAGCCCCTCATCGCGGGCACGATGACGTTTATCTGAAATCGGATGGGCCATAAGGGAGCCGAATCGCGTGTCGATACGTCTACTCGGCAACGTCCGAGAACGTGTGACGGAGGTGCAGGGCGATGGCCGGATTCCGGAGTCTCGCGAGACAGGTGCGTGATCCGCTGAGCGATTTGGCACTGCGACGGTACTCGCTGCGCAAGTGCCTGGAGAGGTTCGCCCCCTACGGCCACCGGGCGACCTGGGACCATCTGTGTTCCCGAGCGGGCTTCGGCCCCGAGGACCGGTCGCCCGACCCGGCGCGGCTGGTGGCCGCGCTCGACGAACTGGAAGCGGCGCGGGCGGTCTGGCTCGCCTACGAGGAGGGCTTCGCGGAGCGCCGCCGCAAGGAGAAGCACGACGGGCTGCGCCGGCCCGGCAGCGAGGACGACTGGCACCGGTGCACCTGGGGAGGGTGCGGGGTCGCCTGGTGCGACGACCCCGGCGTCCACCCCTCCGAACCACTCGCCGAGGTACTGCGCAGGCTGATCGCGGCGCTCGAGCGGGAGCCGGGCACGGTCTGCCCGGTGTGCTCCCGCTCCGACCTCGTCTGGACGCACGGCCTGGCGCACGAGCCCTCTTCGGGCGCCGTCTGCACGGGCTGCGGAATCGTGGTGCCGGCCCCGGTGCTCACGCCCGCGGCGATGGCACGGGCGCGGGCACGGCGGGCACGACCGCTGGTCTCGGCGTGAGGCCCCGGAGCTCGACGTCCAGTCGTACGGCGGCTAGGGCGTCGCCACGTCCGACTGTATGGCCAGCTTGAACTCGGCGAACATGAGCGGCACGGCGATCTTCACGTCGCCCGGTCCGCGCGCCGATATCTTCAGGCCGACCGGTGTCCGCGGATGCACGAACATCTGCCAGGTGTGCGTGCGGTACTGCCCGCCCCTGGTGGGCACCCAGTCGGTGGTGGCCGTCGAGTCGTACCCCGTGGAGCCGCCGAGCGGATCGCGCACATAGCGCGCGCGGTACTCGGTGGGCCGGTCGTCCGGCTCCCAGAAGATCATCGCCGACAGGGTGCCCCAGCCGTCGTGGCTCGGCCAGATGAGCCCCGACCGGGCGTCCGGGAACTGCGAGGGGTTGGTGCTCCCCTTGCCCGGGTCGTGCATGTGCCACGGGTCGTACGACTCCTCGGTGCCCGCGTACGGGAACCGCACGAGGTGGTAGCCGTCGCTGTCGTACTTGATCTTCTGCGGTCCCGTGCGCGCGGCGCTCCACAGCAACGAGCAAATGGCGATTCCCATCGGCCTTCCCCCTGTGTGTCCTCGTCTGTGCTGTCCTGTGGTGATGCAGGTATGTGTGAACGGCGCCCGCGGCGCGGGCGATGGAGCGTTGATCCCCATGTCTCCCGGGGCGATGGCCGAGTCCGTGGCGCAGGCCGTCGCCGCCGGCGCACGGGATGTTCATGTTCACCCCAAGTCCCCTTGTGGACAAGACTCGTTGACGCCGCGTGCGGTTGCGGCCGCGCTGGAAGCGATCCGTTCCGTGACCTCCGTCCCCGTCGGCGTGACCACGGGGTCGTGGGCCGAACCGGACCCGGCCGACCGGGTGGCGCACATCCGCGCGTGGACGGTGCTGCCCGACCACGCGTCGGTCAACTGGCACGAGCCGGGCGCCGAAGCGGTGGCCGAGGCGCTCCTGGACCGCGGGGTGGGCGTGGAGGCGGGCATCTGGTCGGGCACGGACGGCGCTGAACGCTTCACGGCGTCAGCGCTCGGCCCGCGCGTCCTGCGGGTGCTGGCCGAGGTGACGGACCCGGACCCCGCCACGGCCCGCGACTCGGCCCGCGCCCTCCTCACCGTGCTCGGCCGGGCACACGGCCGCCCCGTCCTGCTGCACGGCGAGGAGGAGGGCACCTGGCCGGTGCTGCGCCTGGCGGGACGACTGGGGCTCGCGACACGCATCGGCCTGGAGGACACGCTGGTCCTGCCGGACGGCGAACGGGCAACGTCGAACGCCCAGTTGATATCGGCCGCCCTCTCCCTGCTGAGCACGCCACCCCACTAGGCCGGGCGCACTCCCGACGGCAGGCGCGGCGCGCCACCACCCACAAATCCCCTGGCTCCACCGCTTTGCCATCGCCACTGCGCCTGCCCGTACGGCACATAGAACCCAGGAGCCCGTCGACGCCCTCGAACCGGCCCAGGTAGGGCCTGCACCGCGCGGGTGGCCGCCAACGGCAGGGGACGACTCACCCAAGCCACCGGAGACCAGCCCCCGTGCACCCGCAGCCGGGAGCGCGCGGGAGGGGACGGGAGGGGACGGGCCGGTATGTCCGCCCGGAGCACGGCTCCCGGCACTCCGGGGCCGAAGTACCCAGGCGGCCACTGGACGACAGCGAGGACGGACATACCGGCGCGGCACCGCACCCACCCACAGACCGGACCCGCAGCACGCCCCACAGCCCGCAGCCGCCACCGCACCACCCACGGAGAGACACCGCACCCGCCTCAGCGGCCCCGCTCGTCCGTCACCCTCACGCCGTCCGCGATCCCGACCACCAGGACCCGCGTCCCCTCCTCCAACGGACGCCACCGGTGCGGCAGTTCAGCCGCGCAGTACAGCGTGTCCCCGCGGTCCAGGCGGTACACCGAGCCGTCCGCCTCCACCTCCGCCGAACCGTCCGCCACGTACAGAATCTCGTCGTTCCGGTGGCGGTACTCACGGCCCCAGTCGTGGTCGCCCGTGAACTCCAGGGCGTGCAGCCGCTGGTGGCCGCGGACCAAGGGGCGCATGCGGGCACCCTCGCCCTCCCCCACCGAAGCCGATCCACCGCGCACCACATCCACCGGGCGCGGCGGATCCGCCGAGGCCAGCAGCTGCACCGCCGTCGTGTCCAGGGCGTCGGCGATCCGCTGCAGCGAGCCCATGCTGGGCCGGGAGCGCCCGTTCTCCACCTGGCTCAGGAACGGCGCCGAGACCCCCGCCCGCGCCGCCACATCGGCCAGCGTCAGATCCAGGGCGCGGCGCAATCTGCGGATCCCGGGACCCACCTGCGGAGCACCCGCACCATTCACATCCCTCGCACCCATGTCCCTCAGCCTATCCCCCGGGTTAACCTCTTTCGCACTGCTTAAGAAACTTAAGCAACCCCCGACAGCACCAGCCGGCAGTCGACGAGAGGACAGCCCCCATGCCCCACGTAGACCAGAACCAGCGCCGCCGCCGCGGCACCGGCCTGATGGCCCTGGACGAGGACGCCACCTACGGCGGCTACACCCTCTTCGCCCCCCTCACCGGCAACGGCGAGGTCTACCTGATCGACGCCCACGGCGAGATCGCCCACCAGTGGAACCTCCCGCACCGCCCAGGACGCCACGCCCGGATCCTCCCGAACGGAAACCTCGCCTACAACGGCGTACTCCCCGACGAGCCCGCCCTCTTCCCCATGTGGCACAAGTACCGCGGCGGGATCATGCAGGAGATCGCCCCGGACGGCACGGTCCTGCGCGAGCACCGCGACCGCCACCAGCACCACGACGCGCACCACTACGGCGACGGCCGGCTCCTCTACACCGCTCTCGAACCCCTGACCGGCGCGGACGCGGCGGCCGTACGCGGCGGAGTGCCCGGCTCCGAAGCGGCCGACGGCACCGTCTGGGCGGACACCATCGTCGAGGTGGACGCCGCGGGCAACACCACCTGGCAGTGGAAGGTCTCCGAACACCTGGACCGCACCGCCTTCCCCCTCCACCCCGACTACGCCCGCGAGCACTACCCCCTCATCAACAGCGTCCTGCCGACGAGCGACGGCAACATCCTCGCCAGCTTCCGCTCGGTCTCCGCCGTCGTCGTCATATCCCGCGAGACGGGCGAGATCATCTGGCGCTCCGAGCCCGGCGTCGTCTCCCAGCAGCACTGCCCCACCGAGCTGCCGAACGGCAACTTCCTCGTCTTCGACAACGGCGTGTTCCGGCCGCACTGGGACGTTCCGTTCAGCCGGGTCGTCGAGATCGAGCGCTCCAGCGGGAAGGTGGTCTGGGAGTACCACGACCCGGCCCGCGAGTCGTTCTTCGCGCCGTTCATGGGCAGCGCCCAGCGCCTCCCGAACGGCAACACCCTGGTCACCGACTCCCCCGAGGGCCGCCTCTTCGAGGTGACCGCGGACGGCTATCTGTGCTGGGAGTACGTCGTGCCGTTCTTCGGCGGCTACGAGGAGGAAGAGGTCCGCAAGCTCTTCCCCTCCGAGCCCAACGCGGTCTTCCGCGCCTACCGTTACGCCCCCTCCGAACTGCCCTGGCTCGACCACGACGACCCGACGCCCGCCCCAGCGAAGGGCTGAGCCCGTGGTGGCCGCCGTCGACGAGCGCCTCCCGCTCCCGCGCCTCGCGCCGCTCGCCCTCCAGCACCTGCTCGCCGGGATCGCGGCGCCCGTCTCCTCCGTGATCCTGATCGGCACGACGCTGCGCCTGACCCCCGGTCAGACGGCCTCGCTGCTCAGCGCCACCCTGGTGCTGTGCGGCATCGGGGCGCTGCTCCAGTCCCTCGGGGTGCGGGCGCTGCGCGTCGGCGCCCGGCTGCCGTTCCTGATGCTGCCCGGCGGCGCCGCGGTGGCGATCTTCCTGCAGATCGGCAAGGAGTACGGGGCCGCGACGGCGTCCGGCTCCGTCCTCATCGCCGCGGTGTTCCTGATCTGCGTACTGCCCTTCTACGGACGCGTCGTGCGGCTGTTCCCGCCCCTGGTGATGGGCACGACCGTCGTCCTGATCGGCATCAACATGATCAAGGTGACCGCGCCGATGGTGGCGTCGGGACCCGGCCCCGGCTTCGCGACGCTCGGCGTCATCGCGGTCCTCTTCCTCGTCCTGCGGGGCGTGTGGCGGCAGATGGCGGTGCTCCTCGGCCTCGCGGCCGGCACGGCCATCGCGCTCCTGCTCGGCACGGACATCCATCTCGCGTCCGGCGCCGCGTTCGCCCTGCCGGACCCCTTCCCCTACGGCGCCCCGCGCTTCGACCTGCTCGCCGCGATCCCGCTGCTCGTCTTCGCGCTCGCCTCGCTGGCCGAGGCCACCGGTCAGACGGTGCTCAACAGCGAGGCGGTCGGCCGCACCCCGGACGCGGGCCGGGACGTGCCGCGCATCGCCCGCGCCGACGCCCTCGTCTCGCTGGGCGCCGGTGTCTTCGGTACGTCGCTGATGGTGACCAGCGCCGAGAACATCGGCATCGTCCAACTCACCCGCGTACGCAGCCGGTTCGTGACGGCGGGCGCGGGCGTACTGCTCATCGTCTGCGGTCTGCTCACCCCGCTGACGCGACTGCTCGCCGCCATCCCCGAGCCGGTGGTCGGCGCGGCGGGCCTGGTGATCTACGCGGTGATCGCCGTCCTCGGCTTCAGCATGCTGTCCCGGGTCGACCTCACGCACGGCACCGACAGCGTGGTGGTCGCGCTCGCCCTGGTCGTGGGGCTGCTGCCGGTGATGACCCCGGACCTGTACGCGCCGCTGCCGTCCTGGGCGCACACCATCTTCGGCAGCGGAGTGGCGGCGGGGGCGCTCGCCGCGGTGATCCTGAGCGTGGCCTTCCGCCACCTGGGGCCGAGGGAGCGGCCCCAGGTCACGACCGGGGCCTGCGCTCCACCAACAGACGGGAGCCGGTGAGGCGGTCGCCGAAGACGTCGTCGGGGTTGGAGAGCACGCAGTTCTCCAGGGAGAGGCAGCCGCAGCCGATGCAGTCCGTGAGGTGGTCGCGCAGGCGGCCCAACTGATTGATCCGCTCGTCCAGTTCCGAACGCCACGCCTCCGAGAGGCGCGCCCAGTCCTCGCGGGTGGGGGTGCGCTCCTCGGGGAGCGAGTCGAGCGCCTCGCGGATCGTGGCGAGCGGAATGCCGACGCGCTGGGCGGCGCGGACGAAGGCGACCCGGCGCAGCGCGTCACGGTGGTAGCGGCGCTGATTGCCCGAGGTGCGGCGGCTGGTGATCAGGCCCTTGGACTCGTAGAAGTGCAGGGCGGACACGGCCGCGCCGCTTCGGGCCGACAGCTGGCCGACCGTGAGCTCGTGGATCTTCTCTGGGATCTGGGGCACCCCTCCAACCCTAATGGCTGCTCCGTTGACACACGTCGACGCACACAGCATGCTGAGCAAGCGCTTAGTTCGATTACTTTGAGGAGGCCAGGGACATGGCAGAGCCGAGGATCTTCGCGTCGCCCGACGACCTGCGTGCCGGAGTCGGCGAGCAGCTGGGACACAGCGACTGGCTGGAGGTCGACCAGAAGCGGATCGACCTGTTCGCCGACGCCACGGGCGACCACCAGTGGATCCACGTGGACGCGGAGAAGGCGGCCCAGGGCCCCTTCAAGACGACCATCGCGCACGGCTATCTGACGCTGTCGCTGCTGCCGAGCCTGGTGCCGCAGGTCATGCGGGTCGATGGCATGAAGATGGGCGTCAACTACGGCACCAACAAGGTCCGCTTCCCCTCGCCGGTGCCCTCGGGCTCCCGCGTGCGCGCGACCGCCGTGCTCAAGGAGGTCGAGCCGACCAAGGACGGCGGCGTGCAGGTGACCGCCGTGGTCACCGTCGAGCGCGAGGGCAGCGAGAAGCCCGCCTGCGTCGCGGAGTCGGTCTCCCGCTACTACTTCTGAGCGCCCACCACTACTCCTGGGCCCACCACTACTTCTGAGCTCCCACCATCCGCAGCACGAGGTCGGCGTAGAGCGCGCCGACCTCGTCGGGCGTCCGCTGACCCGCGACGTTGAACCAGCGGGCCACGTCGATGCAGAGCGAGAGCACGGCCAGCGTGGTGCCCGGCACGTCGGGGACGTCGAACTCCCCGTCCCGCACCCCGTCGTTGATGATGTCGCGCACGGTGGCGTCCGACTGGCGGCGCAGCGCGACGATCTCCGTGCGGTGTTCCTCGCCGAGCGCGTCCAGCTCGTACTGGACCACGCGTGCGGTGGTGTGGTGGTCGGCGTGCCAGCGGACGAAGGAGCGTACGGCGTCGGCGAGCCGGTCCGCCGCGCTGCCCGGACCGTCGGCCGCGGAGCGCAGGACCCGCAGGGCCTTGTCGTGGCCGATCCTGCTGATGCGGTGGAGGAGCTCTTCCTTGGTCTTGTAGTGGATGTAGAGCGCCGCCGGGCTCATGCCGGCGCGGCCCGCGATGTCCCGGGTCGTCGTCGCGTGGTACCCACGCTCGGCGAAGGCCTCGACGGCGGCGATCAGCAGCCGCCGCGCCGCATCAGGCGTGACCTCGCCCCATGGCAGGTCCTCGCCCTCGGTCTTCTCCGCCGTGCTCATCGCCCACTCCTTCCGCCGGTCGGAGGGACACCATACCCCCGGCGGTGAGCAAGCGCTTAGGATGGCGGTCAGGCGATCGGCTTGAAGGGGTCGTGTTCGGCGAGGATCTTCTCCAGACGGGCCTGGTCGACACGGCTGACGAGCTGGCCGGCCTCCTGCTTGTCCCGGATCACCTTGGCGAGGGTGAACGCGGACGTCGTCAGGTACAGGACAGAGATGGCGAGGAAGGCGCGGATCCAGCCGCTGACGTCGAGGCTGTAGATGCCGACCGCAGTGGCGCCGAGGGCCACGGCGAACGACGCGACCGCCTGACCGTAGTAGGCGGTGGTGCCCTGCTGCTTGACCGGTGTCTCACTCATGATCAGAGCCTGGCCCGGGAACGGCGGCGGCACATCCGCTGTCGTACTCAGGTCTCGTACTCAGTTCCCTTGCTCAGTTCCCTTGCTCAGTTCCCTTGCTCAGAAGGCGCGTTCAGAACGCCGAGACCCCGGTCAGCGCGCGTCCGATGACCAGCTTCTGGATCTGGCTCGTGCCTTCGTAGAGCGTCATCACGCGCGCGTCGCGCAGCAGCTTGCCCGCGGGGTACTCGTCGATGTAGCCGTAGCCGCCGAAGACCTGGAGCGCGTTGTTGGCGGCGCGTACCGCGGCCTCGGACGCGAACAGCTTGGCCTTGGAGGACTCCGTGGTGAAGGGCTGCCCGCGGTCGATGAGGTCGGCGACCCGCCAGGTCAGCAGGCGTGCGGCGTCCACGTCCACGGCGATGTCGCTGATCAGCTCCTGCACCAGCTGGTGCCCCGCGATGGCCTTGCCGAACTGCTCGCGCTGGGTCGCGTACGTCACCGCCGCGTCGAGGGCGGCCTGGGCGATGCCCACGCACCCCGCGGCGACCGACATCCGGCCCTTGGCGAGCGCCGACATGGCGACCGAGAAGCCCTTGCCCTCGGGCGCCATCATGGCCGACGCCGGGACGCGTACGTCCTCGAGGACCAGCTCGGCGGTGGCCTGGCCGCGCAGGCCGAGCTTGCCGTGGATGGTGCGGCGGGTCAGGCCGGGGGTGTCCGTCGGCACGAGGAAGGCGGAGACGCCCTTGTGCCCGGGGGCGTCGTTCGTGCGCGCGAAGAGCAGCACGACGTCGGCCCAACTGCCGTTCGTGATGAACATCTTGGAGCCGTTGACGATGTAGTCGTCGCCGTCGCGCACGGCCTTCGTGGAGAGGTTCCCCGCGTCGGACCCCGTGCCCGGCTCGGTGAGCCCGAAGCAGCCGACGAGCTCACCGGAGGTGAGCCCGGGCAGCCACTGCCGCTTCTGCTCCTCGCTCCCCCAGTGCGCGATGGTCTTGGCCACGAGGCCCAGCGAGACCGACACGATGCCGCGTACGGAGGAGTCGCCGCGGCCCAGCTCCTCGGTCACCAGGCAGTACGCGAGGTGGTCGCCGCCCGAGCCGCCGTACTCCTCGTCGATGGTGAGCCCGAGGAAGCCGACCTCGCCGAGCTTCTTCACGATTGACCGGTCCACGCTCTCGGCGCGGTCCCACTCGATGACGTGCGGGGCGATCTCGCGGGCCACGAAGTCCTTGGCCAGCTGCCGTACGGCGGACTGCTCCTCGCTGAGCTCCAGATTCATCGGGGCACCTCTTCGGATCGACTCGGGGGAACGGTGTGCGGACCGGCATGGGGTTCGGATTTAAATTAGCACTGCTAGTTTCCTGCGGCAGCCCTACTATGTGCCGCATGGCCCGACCGCGCAAGCCCCTCCTCAGCCGAGAACGCATCGTCGAGACGGCGCGTGCGCTCGTGGACGCCGAGGGCCTCGCCGCCGTCTCGACGCGGCGCCTCGCCGCGGAGCTCGGGGTCAGCGGGCCTTCGCTCTACAACCACTTCCGCACCAAGGACGAGATCCTGGAGGCGGTCGCGGACTCGGTGAGCGCGCAGGTCGACCTGTCGATGTTCGAGGCCGCCGACGAGCGCGACTGGCGTACGGCGCTGCACGACTGGGCCGTCTCCTATCGCGCGGCGCTCACGCGGCACCCCAACATCGTTCCGGTGCTCGCGAGCGGTCCCGGCCGCCGGCCGGCCGGGCTGCGGCTCGCGGACGCGGTGTTCGGGGCGATGGTCGACGCGGGCTGGCCCGCCGCGCAGGCCACGTCGATCGGCGCGCTGATGCGGTACTTCATCATGGGCTCGGCGCTGGGTTCCTTCGCCGGTGGCTTCGTGGACGACGAGGCCGCGTACGACCCGGCCGACTATCCGCACCTGGGCCAGGCCCACCTCCTGGCCGAGCGCCAGCAGGAAATCGACGAACGGGCCTTCGAGACGGGCCTACGGGCACTGCTCGACGGCCTCGCGCTCCAGTACACGCAGGTGGCGACGCCTGCGGGATGACGGGCTGCGCCTGCCGGTCGCCGGTCGCCGTGCGGGACTCGTCTGTGGGTGGGTGCGGGGCCGACTGCGGGTCGTGGGGCGTGCTGCGGGGTCGCTCTGTGGGTGGGTGCGGTGCCGACTGCGGGTCGCGGGGCGTGCTGCGGGGTCGCTCTGTGGGTGGGTGCGGTGCCGACTGCGGGTCGCGGGGCGTGCTGCGGGGTCGGTCCGTGGGTGGGTGCGGGGCCGCGCCGGTATGTCCGTCCTCGCTATCGTCCGGTGACCGCGGGGCTGCTTCGGTGCCGGAGTGGCGGGAACCGTGCTCCGGGCGGACATACCGCCGCGTCCCCTCCCGCGCGCTCCCGACTGCGGACGCCGGGGCCAACCCGCCTCCCCACCCACCCGTCACGCAGATCACCCGCCCACCCACCCACTCATCCCTTGTCGCCGCGGGGTAATCGGGTGGGTGGGCGGGAAAGGCCTGTTCGTTGCGGGCAAGGCTGCGGGGGGGGGAACGGGCGGGTGCGCGGGAGGGGTTTGTTCGTGGAAAGGCGGATGCGGGGCACCGTTCGGGCGGAAGTGGATGTAAAGTGCATCCGTCTTGTCGGGTGAAACATGGACGTAACACGGGAGTGAACCGTGGGGCATTCAACGGATGCCGGGTACCTGCCCTTTGACGTCGAGGGCGGGCCGCCCTCCCGTATACGGTCCTTCGCCACCGACGTCCTGCGCGGCCAGGCACAGGTCACCTTCCTGCCCAGCGCCGCAGCGGGCGGAATCTTCTGCGTGGCGCTCTTCACGGCGGGCTGGGAGTACGGCCTCTACGGCCTGGCGGGCACGGCCGTCGGCACGGCCACCGCGCGACTCCTGGGAGCGGCGCACGACCGCGTCTCGACCGGGCTCGAAGGGTTCAACGCCTGCCTCACGGCGCTGTGTTTCGCCGTGTTCCTCGGCGCGGAGCACCTGTCCACGGCCGTGCTCGCCCTCGCGGGCTGCGTGGTCGTCACGGTCCTGACGGCGGCGGCGGTCAACCTCCTCGCCGTCGGGAACCTGCCCTCGCTCACCCTCCCGTACTGCCTGCTCGCCAGCGCCATGACGATCGCGGCGCCCGGCTTCGAACGGGTCTGGCACCACGGGGAGAGCCTGGCCGCGCTGCCGCGCGCGGCGACGGGCCCCACCTCGCTCCAACTCGCCGACCTGGCACGGGCGTTCTTCGCCGGCTTCGCCCAGATCTTCTTCATGCCGCAGTGGTACGTCGGTGCGGTGCTGCTCCTGGGCCTCTTCGTCGCGAGCCGCCGCGCGGGGGCCGTGGCGTGCCTGGGCAGCGTGGTCGGGACCGGTTCGGCATGGGCGCTCGGGGCGCCGGCCGCGCAGATCACGGACGGCACGATGGGATACAACTCGGTGCTCGTCGCGCTCGCACTGTGCGGCGTCTTCCTTCCCGCGCGGGGCGCGACGCTCGCGTACGCGACGGTGGGCGCCGCCACGGCGACCGCAGTGGCGGCGGCCATGTCGGCGCTCCTCGCGCCGTCCGGCGGGCACACGTTCACCTGGCCGTTCGTGCTGACGACGCTCGCGTTCCTGGCGGCGGCCAAGTCCTTCTCGCGGCTGTGTACGCCGACTCCGGCGCCGTCGGTCACGACGGCGCCGGAGTCCGCGGCCACCGGTGGTCTCAGCGGGAACTCGCCCGCCCCGCAAGCACCTTGATGGAGATCAGGGCGATCACCGCGAGGCCGATGATGTACGCGGAGACGGCCATCGACGTGCCCGTCGCCTCCAGGAGCAGCACCATCACGAACGGCGCGAGCCCGCCGCCGAACACGGCCGCGATCTGGTAGCCGAGCGAGGCTCCGGTGTAGCGCATCTCGGCCGTGAAGAGCTCCGCGAAGAGCGCCGCCTGCGGCCCGTACATGATGCTGAGGAAGCAACTGGTCACGAAGGTGCCGACGGCCAGCCACAGCAGCGAACCGGTGTCGATGAGCAGGAACATCGGCACGGCCCAGACCGCGAGCCCCGCGGCGCCCAGGGCATAGATCTTCAGCCGCCCGACGCGGTCGGACAGCGCGGCGGACGCCGGGATCAGGGCGAGCTGGGTGAGGCTGACGCAGAGCGAGACGGTGAGGACCGCGCTGCGTTCCATGTCGAGCTCGCGGGTGGTGTAGTCGAGGACGCCGGTGATGATGATGTAGAAGGTCGCGGTGTTCACCGCGAACGACCCCCCGGCCAGGAAGACGGTGCCGAGGTGGTGGCGCAGGATGGTACGCAGGGGCGAGTTGCCCTCTTCTCCGACGGCGCCCTTCTGGCTCTTCTCCTTCTCGGCGAGCGCCCGCTCCGCCTCGCGGAACTCCGGCGTCTCCTCCACGCGGGTGTGGATGTACCAGGCCAGTACGAGGACCAGGAGGCCGACCATGAAGGGCACTCGCCAGCCCCACGCCTCGAAGGCGCTCTCGCTGGTGACGGCCCCGGCGATCAGGAAGACGGTGTTGGCGGTCACCACGCCGATGGGGACGCCGAGCTGGACCAGGCTGCCGTAGAGGCCGCGCTTGCCCTCGGGGGCATACTCGGTGGCCATCAGCATCGCGCCGCCCCACTGCGCGCCGACCGCGATGCCCTGGAACACGCGGAGGGTGACGAGGAGGACCGGCGCGGCGATGCCGACCGCCTCGTACGTGGGCAGCAGGCCGATTCCTGTGGTGGACAGGCCCATGAGGGTCAGCGCGAGGACCAGCATGGGCTTGCGGCCACGCTTGTCGCCGAGGTGGCCCGCGATGATGCCGCCGACCGGACGGGCCAGGAAGCCGACGGCGAAGGTGGCGAACGCGGCGAGCACTCCGGCGGAGGAGCTGCCGGAGGGGAAGTACAGGTCGCCAAGGACGAGGGCGGCGGCGATGCCGAAGACGAAGTAGTCGTACCACTCGACGGCCGAGGCGAGGGCGGCAGCGGTGGCCACCTTGCGGCGGTGGGGATCCGCCGGTGACGCGGGAGCGGAGAGGGGTGCTACGGAGGTCGGTGCGGGGTCCATGCGGGTGCACACTCCGGTGGGTCCGGGGACGGGACAGGGGGTGGGCGTGTGATTGCAGGGACCGTACCGACCGGTGGGTATGTGGTCAACGGTTCAGGCAGACAGGCTTCTTCCCCGGCCCCGCCCCTTCCCGAAGACCCGCTCGGCGCGGGAGCCTTGGTCACCGGCTTCGCCGAGTTCGTCCTCGATCGCCGGACGGGCTGAGATGTCAGCCCGTCCGGCGATCGAGGACGTCTTGTGCGGGTCCGGGGCGGAGTGTCGGGGACTAGAACACCACCAGCGCCCGGCCCCCCTTGCCCGCGACCATGTTCTCGAAGGCCGCCGGAATCCCGTCCAGGGCGATCCGGTCCGTCACCAGGCCACTCAGGTCGAACCGCCCCGCCCGGATGTGATCGGCGAGGACCGGCAGGTCCACCGCCGGGTCCGAGTTCCCGTACACGCACCCGGACAACGTCCGCCCCCAGTGGAAGATCTCCAGGGCGTTGAAGGTGACCTGCTGGTCCTTGCCGCCGATGCCGACCACCGTCGCCCGGCCGCCGCGCCGCGTGGACTCCCAGGCCGTACGGATCGTCACCGCACGCCCCACGCACTCCACCGCCACGTCCACGCCCTGCCCGCCGGTCAGCCCGCGGATGTCCTTCGCCGTCCTCTCGGAGGCGACCACGTACTCCGTGGCCCCGGCGGACCGCGCCAACTCCTCCTTCTCCGGGGTCACATCGACCGCGATGATCTTCGAGGCGCCCGCGATCCGTGCCGCCTGGAGGGTCGCGAGGCCCACTCCCCCGACCCCGAAGACCGCCACCGTCTCGCCCTCCCGGACCTTCGCCGAGTGGTGCACGGCGCCGTACCCGGTGAGCACGGCGCAGCCGAGGAGCGCCGCGTCCGTCAGCGGGACGCCGTCGGGCGCGGGCAGCACGCAGTTGGCCGCGACCACCGTCTCCTCGGCGAACGCGGCGACGTTCAGGCCGGGGTGGAGGTCCGCGCCGTCCGAGGCGCGGCGGGCGTACACGTCGGCCGCACCGGCCAGCGCGTTCACGCACAGCCACACCTCGCCGAGCGAGCAGGGGTGACAAGTGCCGCAGGAGGGAGCCCAGTTGAGGACCACCCCGTCGCCCGGTGCGACATGCGTGACGCCGTCGCCCACGGACACCACCGTCCCCGCGCCCTCGTGCCCGAGCACGGCCGGTACGGGCACCCGCATCGTGCCGTTGGTCAGGGACAGGTCGGAGTGGCAGACCCCGGCGGCGGCGAGACGCACCCGCACCTGGCCGGGGCCCGGCTCGGGCAGGTCGATCTCGGTGATCTCCAGGGGAGAGCCGACGGCGGGCAGAACAGCGGCGCGGACCACGGTGACGTACTCCTTGTGAAGGCGCGGAACGGGGTTCAGAACTGGAGGGACTTCGTCTGGAGATACTCGGCGAGGCCGTGCGGGCCCAGCTCCCGGCCCACTCCCGACTGCTTGTAACCCCCGAACGGAGCGAGGGGGTTGAAGCTGCCGCCGTTGATGTCGACCTGTCCGGTGTCCATGCGGCGGGCGAAGGCGATCGCCTCCGCGTCGTCGGCCGCCCAGACCGCGCCCGCGAGCCCGTACACGGTGCCGTTGGCGATCCGCAGGGCCTCGTCCTCGTCCTCGTACCTGATGATCGAGACGACCGGGCCGAAGATCTCCTCCTGGGCGATCGTCATCTCGGGGGTGACGTCGGCGAAGACCGTCGGCTGGACGAAGTAGCCCTGCTCGCGCGGTGCTTCGGAGCCGCCGGCCACCACGCGGGCGCCCTCCTCGACCCCCTTGTCGATGTAACCGCGCACGCGCGCCTGCTGCTTGGCGTTCACGACGGGGCCGATGCGGGCGCCGTACTTGGCCGCGGCGTCGGCGGCGAGGGAGACCGCCTCGTCGTACCGCGCGGAGTCCACCAGCATCCGGGTCCACGCGCTGCACGTCTGACCGGAGTTGGACATGACGTTGGCGACGCCCGCCTTGACCGCCTTGGTCAGGTCGGCGCTGGGCAGGATGACGTTGGCGGACTTGCCGCCGAGCTCCAGGGCGACGCGCTTGACCGCGGCGCCCGCGGTCGCGCCGATCTGCTTGCCGACCGCCGTCGAGCCGGTGAAGGAGACCAGGTCGACGTCCTCGTGCTCGGCGAGCGCCTGACCGGCGACCGGACCGAGGCCGGTGACCAGGTTGAAGACACCGGCGGGGATGCCCGCCTCGTGCGCGGCCTCGGCGAAGAGCTGGGCGGTGAGCGGGGTGTCCTCGGCGGGCTTCAGGACCACCGTGCAGCCGGCGGCGAGCGCGGGGGCCACCTTGTTGACGATCTGGTGGAGGGGGTAGTTCCACGGCGTGATCGCGCCGACCACGCCGACCGGCTCCAGGTAGACCGTGGAGTTGCCGATCTTCTCCTCGAAGGCGTACGTCGCGGCGAGATCGGCATACGAACCGGAGACCAGGATCGGCACGCCCGCGTGCACCATCTGCGAGAACGGGAGCGGGGAGCCGAGCTCCGCCGTCACCGTCTCGGCGATCTCGTCCTTGCGCGCGACCAGCTGGTCGCGCAGGGCGCCGATGAGCGCGCCGCGCTCGGCGGGCGGGGTGGCGGCCCAGGAGGGGAAGGCCTCGCGGGCGGCGCGTACCGCCGCGTCGATGTCCTGTGCCGTACCGGCGGGGACCTGGCCGATCGGCTGCTCGTCGGCCGGGTTCAGGACCGTGATCGTGTCCGTGCCGACGGCGGGCCGCCAGGCACCGCCGATGTACATGCCGTCGTGGGCCTTCATCGCACTCCTCAGGTAGTCGTCCGCACCCCAAACTAGCGCTGATAGTTTTTCGGCACCAGGGGCGCCGGGGCCGGGGACATACACCCCGGCCGGACACCTACCCCCCATACGGTCCGTCGAATTCGATTGCGGCGATGTGACAGACACATGTCAAGACTCCAACTCCCTTGATCTACGCCCGTAGAGCCGCCAGTCTGCTGTTCGCGCCGAGAGCGGAACGCACCGCTCCCGGCTGTGTGTGCGATCACGCACACGCCCCCACAGTTGCGCCGCCCGACCCAGGGCGCGCGCCGCCTATGAGGAGGACTCCCTCGTAATGGCAATGCTGCGCAGCAAGAAGACTGTGATCGCCGCGGCGATCTCGACCGCGACCGCCGCCACTCTGCTCGGTGCGGTCACCGCCCTTCCGGCCCAGGCCGCCCCCACCGAAGGCACCGTGATCGGGGCCGGCTCGGCCGACGCCGTCAAGGGCAGCTACATCGTCACACTGAAGAAGACCTCGGGCTTCAGCGCCGCCTCGACCCAGGGCAAGGGCCTGATATCCGAGTACGGCGGGTCGGTGAAGAAGACCTTCAAGTCCGCACTCGACGGCTACACCGTCGACCTCAGCGCGGCGGAGGCGAGAGCGCTCGCCGCCGACCCCGCCGTCGCCACGGTCGAGCAGAACCGGCGGGTCCAGGCGGACGCGACCCAGAGCAACGCCCCCTGGGGCCTGGACCGCATCGACCAGACGAGCCTGCCGCTGTCCGGCACCTACACCTACCCGGACACCGCGGGCTCGGGCGTCACCGCGTACGTGATCGACACCGGCGTGCGCATCACGCACTCCGAGATCAGCGGGCGCGCGGTGAACGGCTACGACGCCGTGGACGGCGACAACACCGCCCAGGACGGCAACGGCCACGGCACGCATGTCGCGACCACCATCGCGGGAAAGACGTACGGCGTCGCCAAGAAGGCCAAGATCGTGGCCGTCCGCGTGCTCGACAACAACGGCTCCGGCACGACCGCCGGTGTCATCGCGGGCATCGACTGGGTGACGTCCAACCACGCGGCGGGCGCGCCCGCCGTGGCCAACATGTCGCTCGGCGGCGGGGCCTCCACCTCGCTGGACAACGCGGTGAAGAACTCCATCGCCGACGGCGTCAGCTACGCGGTCGCCGCGGGCAACGAGGGCGTCAACGCCTCCTCGTCGTCCCCGGCGCGGGTCCCCGCGGCCATCACGGTCGGCGCCACCAGCAACACGGACGCCAAGGCCAGCTGGTCCAACTACGGCTCGGTCCTGGACATCTTCGCGCCGGGCGTCTCCATCAAGGCCGGCTGGAACACCGGCGACACGGCCACGAACACCATCTCCGGTACGTCGATGGCCACTCCGCACGTCGCGGGTGCCGCGGCCGTCTACCTGGCGGGCCACACCTCGGCCACGCCCGCCCAGGTCTCCTCGGCGCTGGTGAACGGAGCCACCTCGGGCAAGGTCACGAGCCCGGGCAGCGGTTCGCCGAACAAGCTGCTGAAGATCGTCCAGTAGCAGCCGCGTAGCACTTCTCAGCACCCCGTTCCCCGGAGGCAGCCGGCGCCTCCGGGGAACGTCTGCCTTCAGCCGGACCCTCGCACCGCGGCCACCGGCAGGCCGCACGCGGCTCCGCGTAGATTCTGTAGCTTCATGGATGTCCCACTCCTCTAGGCTTCACGTCAACTCCGGTGTTCCGGAAGACTTCTGCAAAGTTTCGAGAGTGCGTCCGGAACGGTAAGGGCGCGACGGGGACTCGTCAATGGAGGTGGGGAAGTGAGCCGGTCCAGGAGCAAGGTGACCATCACGGAGATAGCCCGGCAGGCCGGCGTCTCGGTGCCGACGGTCTCGCGGGTGGTCAACGGCCGGTCCGACGTCTCGGAGGAGACCCGCGCGCGCATCGAGGACCTGCTGCGGGAGCACGGCTACGAGCGGCGCGCGAACGCGCCCGGCAGCCGTGCCGCCCTCGTCGACCTGGTCTTCAACGACCTCGACAGCCCCTGGGCCGTGGAGATCATCCGTGGTGTGGAGGAGGTGGCGCACGCGGCCGGCGCGGGCACGGTCGTCTCCGCGATCCACGGCGCCTCGGGTTCGGCCCGGCAGTGGATGAAGAACCTGCGGGCCCGCGCCTCGGACGGCGTGATCCTGGTGACCTCCGTCCTGGAGCCGGTGCTCCACGACGAGCTGCGGCGGCTCGGCGTGCCGCTCGTCGTGATCGACCCGGCGGGTTCACCGGCCCTGGACGCACCGACCGTGGGCGCCACCAACTGGGCGGGCGGAATGGCCGCGACGGAGCATCTGCTCTCCCTGGGCCACCGCAGGATCGGCTTCATCGCGGGTCCGCCGCGGCTCCTGTGCTCCCGGGCCAGGCTGGACGGCTACCGGGCGGCGCTGGAGAGCGCGGGCGTGCCCGTCGACGACGAGCTGATCGTGCCGGGCGACTTCTACCACGCGTCCGGGTTCGCCGGAGCGGGCGAACTGCTCGGCCTCGCCGAGCCGCCCACCGCGCTCTTCGCCGCCAGCGACCAGATGGCGCTCGGCGCGGTCGAGGCCCTGCGGCGGCGCGGCCTGCGCGTGCCCGAGGATCTCAGCGTGGTGGGCTTCGACGATCTGCCGGAGGTCAGCTGGTCGGCGCCGCCGCTGACGACCGTGCGCCAGCCCCTGTCCGACATGGGGAAGCTGGCGGCCCGTACGGTGCTGCGGCTCGCGCTCGGCGAGGAGCCCGCGTCGCCCCGCATCGAACTGGCCACGGAGCTGGTGGTGCGGGCGAGCACAGCGCCGCGCGCCTGAAGCCCGGTCCGTAGTTCCTTCGAACTCCCTTTCCTGTCAGGAGCGTTGACACGTCCGAACGGTGGCCGTAACTTCCGTGCGCATCGACCGATAATTTTCGGAACCCTTCCGGAAGGTGCGCTGCGATGCCTACTCCTCCCCTGCGCGGACCGCGCCGACCGCGCCCACGCATACGAACGGCCCTGGCCACCGCGGCCCTGACGCTCGCCGCCACCGGCCTCTCCGCCTGTGGCAGCGGCGGACCGCAGGACAGTGCGGGCGGTGGTGGCGCCGCGCTCGAGGCCTGGGTCTACGGCGACCCGTCGGCCGCCGTACAGCGCAAGGTCGTCGACCGCTTCAACAAGACCTCGGACGTCAAGGTGAAGCTCGTCGAGATCCCCGGCGAGGGCTACCAGGACAAGATGCGCACCTCCATGGGCACCGCCAACGCCCCGGACATCTTCTTCAACTGGGGCGGCGGCTCCATCAGCGACTTCGCGGCCAAGGACATGCTGGTCGACCTCGGTCCGTACCTGAAGAAGGACCCCGCGCTGAAGAAGGCATTCATCCCCTCGATCCTGGACGCGGGCCGCATCGAGGGGACGTACTACGGCGTTCCGATGCGCGGCATGCAGCCGGTGATCCTCTTCTACAACAAGAAGGTCTTCCGTGAGGCGGGCGCCCAGCCCCCCGGCTCCTGGGACGACATGCTCGACCTGATCGACACCTTCAAGGAGAAGGACGTCACGCCGTTCGCGCTCGCGGGCGCCGATCCGTGGACCGAGCTGATGTGGCTGGAGTACCTCCTCGACCGGTTCGGCGGCCCCGGGGTCTTCCAGAAGATCATGGACGGCGACAAGTCGGCCTGGAACGACCCCGCCATGATCAAGGCGGGCGAGACGATCCGCGATCTGGTCGACCGCGGGGCCTTCGGCAAGAACTACAAGTCCGTCAACTACACGGCGGACGGCGCCTCCACCCTGTTCGCGCGCGGCAAGGCCGCCATGCACCTGATGGGCAGCTGGGAGTACGCCAACCAGCAGGCCAACCAGAAGGAGTTCGCCAAGTCGGGCCTCGGCTGGACCTCGTTCCCGGCGGTGCCCGGCGGCAAGGGCGACCCCAAGGACGTCGTCGGCAACCCCACCAACTACTGGTCCGTCAACGCCACCCGGGTCAAGAAGGGCGAACGGCGCGACGCGGCGGTGGAGTTCCTCAAGTTCGCCTCGCGGCAGAGCTACGCCAAGGACCTCGTCGCCAACGGAGACGTCCCCGCGACCTCGGACGCGAAGAAGCAGCTCGCCGCGCACGAGAACCCCGAGTACGCCACGTACCAGTACGACATGGTGAGCCAGGCCCCGTCCTTCACGCTCTCCTGGGACCAGGCCCTGCCCGCCAGGTTCACCGCACCGCTCACCAACAACCTCCAGAAGCTCTTCAACGGCGACCTGAGCCCGAAGGGCTTCGCCGACGCGATGCGGGAAGTGAAGTGACCCCGGCCCCCGTTCGAAGCCGGGCGGGCCATGCGGGCCGGGCAGGCCATGCGGGCCGTGCGGGCCGCCCCGGGCTCCTGTGGGCAGCGCCCGGCGCCCTGTTCTTCCTCTGCTTCGCGATCGGCCCGCTCCTCCTCGTCGGCTATCTCTCCTTCACCGAGTGGGACGGGCTCGGCGGCCTCCCGTCCTTCAGCGGCACCGGCAACTGGCGCCGCCTGTGGCAGGACTCCACGATGCGCGACGCGGTGGTCCTGAGCCTGCTGCTCACCGCGCTGACCTGGCTCGTCCAGACGCCGATCGCGCTGCTGCTCGGCGTCTGGGCGGCCGGCCGGCAGAAGAATCGCGCGGTGCTCAGCGCCGTCTTCTTCCTGCCTTTGCTCGCCTCCTCCGTCGCACTCGCGCTGCTCTGGAAGACACTCCTCGACCCCAACTTCGGTCTGATCGCGGACATCGGCCCGTGGATCGGCTTCGCGGACGGCGACGTGCTCGGTTCGCCGCGCGGCGCCTTCGGGGCTGTGCTGTTCGTGGCGGCCTGGCAGTTCATCCCGTTCCACACGCTGCTCTACCAGGGCGGCGCCCGGCAGATCCCGCGCTCGCTCTACGACGCGGCGTCGATCGACGGGGCGGGCACGGTGCGGCAGTTCTTCCACATCACGCTGCCGCAGCTGCGCAACACGATCGTCACCTCGTCCGTCCTGATGGTGGTCGGCGCCCTGACCTTCTTCGACACCGTCCTGATCCTCACCGAGGGCGGCCCCGGCACGGACACCACGATCGTCCCGTACTGGATGTACGAGACGGGCTTCGTCTCCCGCGACATGGGCTACGCGAGCGCGATCGCCACGGCGCTGGTCGTGGTCGCGACGGGCGTCTCGCTGCTGCTCGTCCGCCTCACCGGCTTCGCGGCGATGCGCTCGACCCGGGAGGGCCTGTGACCAGCACCCTGGAGCGGCGGCCCGACACCCGCGGCCCCGCGCGGCCGCCTCGCGGGACCCGCCGTCGGCGCGAGCGCCCCAACCTCCCCGCCGGAGCCGCCGCGCTCCTCTGGCTGGTGATCATCGCGCTGCCGCTGTACGTCCTGCTCGCCACGACCCTCCAGTCGCGCGACGCCTACTTCGACCGCGGCCCGCTCTCCGTCCCCGCCGACCCCACCCTCGACAACTACCGCCGCGTCCTGGACAGCAGCTTCTTCACCTACCTCCTCAACACCGCGGTGGTGACGGTCGCCTGTGTCGCCATCGTCCTGGTGCTCGGGGTGTGCGTCGGCTACGCGGTGGTGCGTGCGCGCGGCCGGGGCGCCCGGCGCCTCTTCCAGATGTTCCTGCTCGGCCTCGCGATCCCCGCCCAGGCGGTGATCATCCCGGTCTTCCTGCTGATCACGAAGTTGCGGTTGTACGACTCGCTGCTCGCGGTGATCCTGCCGACGGCCGCGTTCGCGCTGCCGGTGAGCGTGCTGATCCTCACCGGTGCGATGCGGGACATCGACGAGGAGCTGTACGAGTCGATGGCGCTGGACGGCGCGGGCCCGGCCCGCATCCTGCTCCGCCTGGTCGTGCCGATGTCGCGCGGCGGCATCTCCACGGCCGCCGTGTACACCGCCCTGCAGGCGTGGAACGGCTTCCTCTTCCCGTTGATCCTCACCCAGTCCCCCGAGTCCTGGGTGCTCACCCTCGGCCTCTACGACTACGTCGGCGAGTTCCGCGTCGACGTCCCCGCCCTGCTCGCCGCGGTGGTCCTGTCCATCGTGCCCATCTTCGCCGTGTACCTCTTCGCCCGCCGTCAGCTGGTCGACGGTCTGATGGGCGCGGGCGGCCGCTGACTTGAGGAGTTCCATGGTCCACCCCTGGCAGGACACCACGCTGCCCGCTGCCGAGCGGGCCGCGGACCTGCTCGCCCGGATGACCGCGAAGGAGAAGCTGGCCCAGCTCTCCAGCGTCTGGCCCGGCTCGGACGCCCAGGAGACCGGCGACGTGGCGCCGCTCCAGCACGAGGTGGCGCAACACGTCGACCTGGATGAGCTGCTCCCCCACGGCCTCGGCCAGATGACGCGCCCCTTCGGCACGGCCCCGGTGGAACCGGCCGAAGGCGCGGCCCGGCTCGCCGCCTTCCAGGAGCGCGTCCGCGCCGCGAACCGCTTCGCCCTGCCCGCCGTCGCCCACGAGGAGTGCCTCACCGGATTCACCGCCTGGCAGGCGGCCGTCTTCCCCACACCGCTCGCCTGGGGCGCGTCCTTCGACCCCGAACTGGTGGGCAGGATGGCCGAGTCCATCGGTGCGTCGATGCGCGCGGTCGGCATCCACCAGGGCCTCGCGCCGGTCCTGGACGTCGTGCGCGACCCGCGCTGGGGCCGCACGGAGGAGTCGATCGGCGAGGACCCCTACCTGGTGGCGACCATCGGCACGGCGTACGTCCAGGGCCTGCAGTCGGCGGGGATCGTCGCCACGCTCAAGCACTTCGCGGGCTACGCGGCCTCGCGCGGGGCCCGCAACCACGCCCCCGTGTCCATCGGCCCGCGCGAGCTGGCGGACGTCGTCCTGCCGCCCTTCGAGATGGCGGTACGGGACGGGGGCGCCCGCTCGGTGATGCCCGCGTACAACGACCTGGACGGCCTCCCGGCCCACGCGCACCAGGCGCTGCTCGGCCAACTCCTGCGCGAGGAATGGGGGTTCACCGGGACGGTCGTCTCGGACTACTTCGGGGTGTCCTTCCTGGAGTCGGCCCACGGGGTCACGGACTCCAGGGCGGGGGCGGCCGCGCTGGCCCTGGCGGCGGGCGTGGACGTCGAGCTCCCTGCGGTGCGGTGCTTCGGGGCGGGGGCTCCGCCCCGGGAGACGGTGGACCGGGCGGCCCTGCGCGTCCTGACCCAGAAGTGCGAGCTCGGCCTGCTTGACCCGGACTGGACGGCGGCGCCACCCGCACCGCCTGCGGACGTGGACCTCGATGCGCCCCATATGCGGCTCATCGCCCGCGAGTTGGCCGAGGAGTCGGTGGTCCTGCTCGCCAACGCGGCCGGGGCGCTCCCCCTCGCCCGCGACGTACGGATCGCCGTGCTGGGCCCGCTCGCCGACGACCCGGCGGCGATGCTCGGCTGCTACACCTTTCCGCGCCATGTGGGCGTCGAGCACCCGGGGTTGCCGATGGGCGTCGCCGTGCCGACGCTGCTCGACGCGCTGCGTACGGAGTTCCCCGAGGCGATGTTCGTGGCGGACCCGGCGGAAGCGGAGGTCTGCCTGGTCGTGGCCGGAGACCGGTCCGGGCTCTTCGGGCGGGGCACGTCGGGCGAGGGCTGCGACGCGCCGGACCTCGAACTGCCGGACGGGCAAGGCGAGTTGATCGACAGGGCCCTCGCCTCCGGCACTCCCACGATCCTGGCCCTGCTCACCGGCCGCCCCTACGCGCTCGGCCGCTGGGCGGACCGCCTTGCCGGGGTGGTGCAGGCGTTCTTCCCCGGCGAGGAGGGCGGCGGTGCGGTGGCGGGCGTCCTGTCGGGGCGGGTCAATCCCTCCGGGCGGTTGCCGGTCGGGGTGCCCCGGGAGCCGACGGGCCAGCCCTGGACATATCTGGCGCCCCCGCTCGGCCACCGGGGCGAGGCGAGCAGCCTCGATCCGACGCCGTTGTTCCCGTTCGGGCACGGCCTCTCGTACACGACGTTCGCGTGGGAGGTGTCCCCTGTCCCCGAGGAGCTGCCCACGGACGGCGAGACGACCCTGCGCGTCACGGTCACCAACACGGGCGATCGCCCCGGGGCCGAGGTCGTCCAGCTCTACCTCCACGACCCCGTGGGCCGGGTGGCACGCCCGGTGGTCCGCCTGGTCGGCTACGCGCGTGTGCCGCTGCTCCCCGGCGGGTCCGCGGAGGTCCACGCCACGTTCCACGCCGACCTGGCGTCGTACACCGGCCCTGACGGTGACCGGACCGTCGAACCGGGAGCCCTGGAAATCCGCGTCGCCGCGTCCAGCACTACCGTCCACCACCGGGTGCCGCTGACCCTGACGGGTCCTGAGCGGATCGTGGGCCATGAGCGGCGCATGCGGTGTGAGATGCGGGTGAAGTGAGGGGCCCCGCGGAGCGGTGACCGTCGATCACCGGCTCCGCCGAGCTCGCCCTCAAGCGCCGGACGGGCTGAATCCGTTCGACCCCGGTCCGAGATTCGCAGCCGGGGCCGGGGAGAAGATTCAGCCCCTTCGGCGTTTGAGGAGCGGGGGTCTGGGGGCGGAACCATCAGCCTCGGGAGGGGGCGGAACGGAAGCAGGCTTCGCAGGGCCCCGCCGCAGCCCCAACCCGGCCGCCACCAGAAGCAGCCCACCGAGCATCACGAACGGGGCAGCCACCCCCGCCACCCCGGCGATCAACCCGGCCCCGGCAGGCGCAGCCACCTGCCCCAGCCGATTCCCCGTGAGCCGCAGCGCGAGCGCGGTGGACCGGGCCCCGTCCGGCGCGGCCTGCACCACCGTCGTCATGGACAGCGGCTGCCCGACCCCGAGACAGAATCCCAGCAGCACCAGCATCACCCCCAGCCCCCACACAGGCACCGGCAGCGCCACCCCGGCACACAGCACAGCGGCCAGCAGACACGTGACGACGATCAGCACCGTACGGCCGAGCAGGTTGATCAGCGGCGTCATCACCAGCCGGCAGGCGATCGTCGCGGCGGCCCGCAGTGAGAGCAGCACCCCGACCGTGGCGGGCGCGATGCCCCGGTGCTCACCGACCACCGGCAGGTAGGCCGTGAGGATGTCCGTCGCGGAGAGCACCGCGAGGCTGATGAAGATGCCGGCGGGAACACCCCGGGTGCGCAGGATGCCGAGCACCGGGACCTTGTCCCCGCGCTTCGGCGACGTACCGGCGGGCCGCACGTGCTCGATGCGCCAGAGCGAGGTGAGCGAGACGGCCGCGACCCCCGCGGAGACGAGCAGCGCGAGGGCGCTGGTGCGGCCCATGTCCCCGCCGATGAGGGCGCCCGCGGCGACCGGCCCGATCAGCTGCCCGAGCGAGGCGCCGATCGTGAAGTGCCCGAAGTTGCGGTCCTGTTCGTCGGGGGCGGACTGCCGCGCGACGATCGACTGGGCGCCGATCACGAAGCAGAGGTGGCCGAGCCCCATGACACCGCTCCAGGCGGCGAGCGCGCCGAGCGATCCCGCCGTACCGCTGAGCGCGCAGCCGCCCGCGATCAGGGCGACGCCGATCGGAAGCAGCGGCGCGCACCGGCCGTGGTCCGTCCTGCGCCCGAGCGGCACGGCCGCGAAGAGCGGGAGCAGGGCGTACACACCGGCTATGACGCCGATCGCCCGCTCGTCGGCGCCCAGCGAAAGGGCCCGGTAGGAGACGGCCGGACGCGCCATCGACACCGCCCCCTGCGCGAAGGCGAAGGCGATGACGAGGCGCAGCAACCAGGCCCGGCCCGGTGTCGATGGCATCAGATGATGCCGAAGAGGATTCCGGAGCCGAGCACCACGAGCGAGGTGAGGACGGCCCATTTGACGGTGAACTTGGTGTGGTCGCCGAACTCGACCTTGGCCATGCCGACGAGGACGTACACGGCGGGCACCAGCGGGCTCGACATGTGCAGGGCCTGGCCGGCGATCGAGGCGCGGGCGATCTCCAGGGTGCCGACGCCGTGCGCCTGGCCCGCCTCGGCGAGGACCGGCAGGACGCCGAAGTAGAAGCCGTCGTTCGACATGAAGTAGGTGAGCGGCAGGGACAACAGGCCGGTGACCAGGCCCATCTGCGGGCCCATGCCCTCCGGGATCGCGTCGACCAGCCACTTGGCCATGCTGTCGACCATGCCGGTGCCCTGGAGGACGCCGGTGAAGACGGCGGCGGCGAAGACCATGCCGGTGACGTTGAGGACGTTCTCCGCGTGGGCGCCGATGCGGGCCTTCTGGTCGGGCATGTGCGGGAAGTTGACCGTCAGGGCGAGCGCGGCGCCGAGCAGGAAGAGGACCGGGATCGGCAGCCACTCCATGATCATGGCGGTGAGCAGGACGACGGTGAGACCGGCGTTGAACCAGTAGAGCTTGGGGCGCAGGGTGGAGCGGTTGGGGTCGAGGCCCTGGAAGCCGTCGTCGTCATCGGCCTCGTCGGAGGCATCCCCGGCGGCAGCGGCGTCGGCGTCCGTTCCGGAGCCCGCTGCCCCGGTGGTCTTCTTCGTGAGCGAGGTACGCCCGTCGGCGGTGCCGCCACCGGCACCCACCAGAACCGTCTCGCCCGCCGTCTCCTTCTCCAGGACCTCGTCCAGGGAGAGCATGCCCAGGCGCTTGCGCTCCCGCAGGCCCAGTGCGTAGGAGAGCAGGAAGACGGCCACGAGGCCCATGGCAAGCGCCGGGATCATCGGGACGAAGATGTCGGCCGCGTCGACCTTGAGCGCGGTCGCGGCGCGGGCCGTCGGGCCGCCCCAGGGCAGGGTGTTCATGACGCCGTTGGCGGTGGCCGCGACGCCCGTCATGACGACGAGGCTCATCTTGAGGCGTTTGTAGAGCGGATACATCGCCGAGACCGTGATCATGAAGGTCGTCGAGCCGTCGCCGTCGAGGGAGACGATCGCGGCGAGCAGCGCGGTGCCCACCACGATGCGCACCGGGTCCGCCTTGCAGAAGCGCAGGATGCCCCGGACGATCGGGTCGAAGAGGCCGACGTCGATCATGACGCCGAAGTAGACGATGGCGAACATGAGCATCGCCGCCGTGGGCGCCAGATTCCCGACGCCTTCGAGGACGTAGTCCCCGAGATGGGCTCCCTTTCCTACGAACACGCAGAAGAGCGCGGGGATCAGCACCAGTGCCGCGATCGGCGACATCTTCTTCATCATGATCAGCACCAGGAAGGTGGCGATCATGACGAATCCGAGGATTGTCAGCATGGGGGCTACCTAACGTTCACCATCGAACTCCCACCAGGTCTGGCGGTCCGGTTGACGTTAGGACCCGTTCTCCAGCGTTAACAAGATGTTGACGTGTGAGCAATAAGCGCAAAACTCCAGGTCAACGAGTTGCCGCCGGGGCTGCCTGGGCCGCCGCCGCAGCGAGGGCCGTGACGGACACGGGGAAGCCGTTGAGCACGGACGTCCCGGAGAGCGGGTCGAGGAGCGTGCCGTCCAGGAGCTGGTTCACATTGGCCCCGGGGTCCTCGGCCGCGACGGCGAGGCGCGTGCCGGGGCGGTCGTGGCCCCAGCCGTGCGGCAGGCTCACCACTCCGGGGCGTACGGCGTCGGTCACCTCGACGGGGACGGTGAGCTGTCCGCCGGCGGCCTCCACGCGCGCGTGGCCGCCGTTCTCCAGGCCGATGCGGGCCGCGTCCTCGGGGTGAACGTGCAGGGTGCAGCGGTTGGAGCCGCCGACGAGGGTGCGGACGTTGTGCATCCAGCTGTTGTTGGAGCGCAGATGGCGCCGTCCTACGAGGACGAGCTCGTCCGGGGTGGCACGCAGCGCTCCGGTGAGGCGGGGCAGGTCGTCCGCGATGGGTACCGGGAGGAGTTCCACCCGTCCGCTGCGCGTCCTGAGGATCTGCGGGAGGCGGGATTCCAGCGGCCCGAGGTCGATGCCGTGCGGGTGGGCGAGGAGCCGCTCCAGGGTCAGGCCGTCCTCGCGTACGCCGAATCCGTCGCCGTAGGGGCCCAGGCGCAGCATCAGGTCGAGCCGGCGCTCGGGGCCGCTGTCTCCGGTGAGGAGGGCGGCGAGTTCCTTGGGGTCGCGGTGGTACGCGGCCGAGTGCGGCTCGGTGACGGCCTTGCCGAGGGTCTTCTGGACGACCATCGCGTCGACGGCCGCCGGGTCGGCGCCGTGCATACCGCTCGCGGCCAGGACGAGCCGGGCCAGGATCTCGGTCTCCGCCATCCTGCCGTCGGCCAGGGGCAGTGCGGCGCGGGTGTAGCGGACCTGGTTGCGTACGGCGAATCCGTTGAAGACGAAGTCGAAGTGGGCGCTCTGGGAGGGCGGGGGCGGCGGCAGGACCACGTGGGCGCGGCAGGAGGTCTCGTTCAGGTACGGGTCGACGCTGACCATGAAGTCGAGTGAGGCGAGGGCCTTGTCGAGGCGGTCGCCGTCGGGGGCGGAGAGGACGGGGTTGGCCGCGATGGCGACGACCGCGCGGATCGCGCCGTCGCCGGGGGTGTCGATCTCCTCGGCGAGCGCGGCGATCGGCAGTTCGCCCTTGGCCTCCGGGTGTCCGCTCACGCGGCTGTGCCAGCGGCCGAGCGCGAAGCCCTTGCCGGGGCCTGCCGGGCGGGGCTCGCGGTCGGTGGCGGAGAGCGGGAACAGGGCGCCGCCGGGCCGGTCGAGGTTGCCGGTCAGGACGTTCAGGACGTCGACGAGCCAGTTGGTGAGCGTGCCGTGGGCGACGGTGCTCGCGCCGACACGGGCGTAGACGGCGGCGGTGGGTGCCGCAGCCAGGTCGCGGGCCAGGGCGCGGATGGTGTCGGCGGGCACGTCGCAGGCGTCGGAGACGGCGTCGGGGGTGAAGTGGCGTACGGCTGCGCGCACGTCCTCGACGCCTTCCACCTGCTCTTCGAGTGCTCCGAGGTCGGTGAGCTTCTCCTCGAAGAGGACCTGGACCATGGCCGCGAGCAGCAGCGCGTCCGCGCCGGGGCGGATCGCGAGGTGCCGGTCGGCGATCTTCGCGGTGCGGGTGCGGCGCGGGTCGACGACGGTGAGGGTGCCGCCCCGGGCGCGCAGTGCCTTCAGCCTGCCCGGGAAGTCGGGGGCGGTGCACAGGCTTCCGTTGGAGTCCAGGGGGTTGGCGCCGAGCAGGAGCAGATGGTCGGTGCGGTCCAGGTCGGGCACGGGGATGGCGAGCGGGTCGCCGAAGAGGAGCCCGCTGGAGACGTGCTTGGGCATCTGGTCCACGGTGCTCGCGGTGAAGATGTTGCGGGTGCCGATGGAGCTCAGGAGCACGGGCGGGTAGAGGCCGCCCGCCATGGAGTGCACGTTCGGGTTGCCGAGCACCACGCCGACCGCCTGCGGCCCGTGCCGCTCGATCAGGGGGCGCAGGCCTGCGGCGACGGCGTCGAACGCCTCGTCCCAGCTTGCCTCTTGGAGTACGCCGTCCTTGCGTACGAGGGGGCCTTCGAGGCGGTCGGGGTCGGAGTCGGCCTCTCCGAAGGAGGCGCCTTTGGGGCAGATGAAGCCTTTGCTGAACACATCGTCCCGGTCGCCTCGCGCACCGGTCACGCGCGGGCCCTCGGCGCTGTCAGGGGGCCCTTCGATGGTGAGCGTGAGCCCGCAGGTGGCTTCGCAGAGGGAGCAGATACGCAGGGCGGTGCTGGGCATGGAGGACCCTCCAGGGCGGCGGCTACGGCGCACGTGCGCTCTCACCATACCGACCGGTATGCACGGCGTCAGGCCCCGTCGGGGGTCAGGTCGCGAATCCGCCGGCCCGCACTCCGTCCAGCGCGCCCGCGCTCAGTCCAGCGCGCCCGCGAAATAGCGGTGCAGCAGGGTCCGCGTCTCGTCGATCAGGTCGGGATCGCCCGACGGGTGGGCGCGGAAGGCGAGTTGGAGGACCGCGTCCACCGCCTCGACGCCGACGAGCACCGTGCGGCGCAGCTTCTTGTCCAGCGGCCGGTCGAGGTGGGCGGCGAGCAGTCCCGCCACCCGCTCGGCGACGTCCGAGTTGGCGTCGGGCATCGCGTCGGGGGCCGAGGGGATGCCGAAGTCGACCAAGCCGAAGCCGGGGACGGTGCGCTTCATGGCGAGGTACTCGTCGAAGGCCGCGTCGACGGCGCCGCGCCAGTCGCCGCGCTCCACTCCGGCCATGCGCGCCGCCACGCGCTCTCCGTACGCGTCGAGGTTGCGGTGGGCCAGGGCGTCGGCCATGGCCCGCTTGTTGCCGAAGAAGCGGTAGACCGAGCCGATGGGGACGCCCGCGCGCACGGCGACCGCGCGGGTGCTCAGGCCTTCGTAGCCGACCTCGTCCAGGAGGACCGCGCAGGCGTCGAGGATGCGCGTCAGACGCTCGGCGCTGCGCTCCTGCACGGGCACGCGGCGCAGGGCTTTCGGGGGCGGCGGGGGCTCTTTCCGATCACGGTGGGGCATCCCCGGGAGAGTAGAGCATTGTTCACATCCATGGATCCCCCTTGCGGAAGGAAAAGCCGAATCCTACGGTGTCCCATAGGAATCGTTGACGAGGGAGCGATGATGAGCCGGGAACAGACCAGCGACGGCAGCCGTGCGGACGCGGACGGCGCGCGCAAGACGGCGGAGGCACTGACGTACCTCACCGGCTTCGGCAACGAACACAGCTCCGAGGCGGTGCCCGGCGCCCTGCCGCACGGGCGCAACTCACCCCAGCGCGCCCCCCTCGGTCTCTACGCGGAGCAGCTCAGCGGCACCGCGTTCACCGAGCCCCGCGCGCACAACCGCCGCTCGTGGCTCTACCGCATCCGCCCCTCGGCCGCGCACCCCGCGTTCACCCGAGTCGACAACGGCGCGCTGCGCACGGCGCCGTTCCCGCAGGCCGCCGACCCCAATCGCCTCCGCTGGAACCCGCTCCCCGAGCCCGCCACCGGCACGGACTTCCTCGCGGGCCTGTGGACCCTGGGCGGCAACGGCGACGCCACGCAGCGCACCGGCATGGCCGTGCACCTCTACCACGCCAACTCCTCCATGAAGGACCGGGTGTTCAGCGACGCGGACGGCGAACTCCTCGTCGTCCCCGAGCAGGGCGGCCTGCTCCTTCGCACCGAGTTCGGGCTGCTGCGCGCCGAGCCGGGCGAGGTGGCGCTGATCCCGCGCGGGGTGCGCTTTCGCGTCGAACTGCTCGACGAGACCGCACGCGGGTACGTGTGCGAGAACTACGGCGCGGCCTTCCAGCTCCCCGACCTGGGCCCGATCGGCGCGAACGGCCTGGCCAACGCACGGGACTTCAGGGCCCCCGTCGCCGCGTACGAGGACGAGGACCGCCCGGTGGAGGTGGTGAACAAGTTCTGCGGGAACCTGTGGCGGGCGACCTACGACCACTCGCCGCTCGACGTCGTCGCCTGGCACGGCAACCACGTCCCGTACGTATATGACCTGCGCCGCTTCAACGTCCTCGGCACCATCAGCTACGACCACCCGGACCCGTCGATCTTCACGGTGCTCACCTCCCCGTCCGACACCCCGGGCCTGGCGGGCGTCGACTTCGTGGTCTTCGCGCCGCGCTGGCTGGTGGGCGAGGACACCTTCCGGCCGCCGTACTTCCACCGGAACGTGATGAGCGAGTACATGGGCCTGATCGAGGGCGCGTACGACGCGAAAGCGGAGGGCTTCGTGCCCGGCGGCGGCTCGCTGCACAACATGATGTCGGCGCACGGCCCCGACCGCGACACCTTCGAGAAGGCGTCGGCCGCCGAGCTGAAGCCGCAGAAGATCGACGACGGCCTTGCCTTCATGTTCGAGACGCGCTGGCCGGTGACCGCGACCGAACAAGCAGCTCAGGCCGCCCATCTGCAGCGCGGATACGACGATGTGTGGGAGGGTCTGGAGCGCCATTTTCGAAACTGATCGCGTGCCGACCACGCAATCGATCCCGTTTCGAAGCCGATGCGGACTGATTCGGAGAGACCGTGACCGCTTTCGCCCCGGACTCGATCGTCCTGAATCGCAAACTGCCGCTCTGGTATCAGGTGTCGCAGTCCCTGCGCGCCTCGATACTCGGCCGCACGCCCGACGCCCCGCTCCGGCTGCCCACCGAGGAGCAGCTGGCGGGGCACTACGGCGTGAGCGTCCTGACCATGCGCCAGGCCCTCAAGGAGCTGGAGGACGAGGGCCTGATCACCCGCCACCGGCGGCGCGGCACGTTCATCGAGCCCAGCGCCCAGCGCGGCTCCCCGGTCCGGCTGCTCGGCTCGGTCGACGCGATCGTGGCCCAGCAGTCGGGCATGAGCACCCAGCTCCTCGCGCACGGCACAGCTCCGGTCTCCGGCGAACTCGCCGAGCACTTCCCCGACCTGACCGAGGTGGCGACCTACCACCGGCTGCGCAGCGACGAGAAGACGGGCGAACCGACCAATCACGCCCACAACTTCATCCGCCCCGAGCTCGCCGAGCGCGTCGAGCTCGACGATCTGACGCGCTGGCCCATGACGAAGGTCCTGCGCGACGTCGTGGGCGTGCGCATCAGCCGCATCACCGACACCGTCGAGGCCACGCTCGCCGACCCGGAGACGGCCCGCCTCCTCGAAGTACCGCTGCTCAGCCCGATCCTGCACTACACAGGCATCACCTACGACGAGGAGGGGCACGCTCTGGACGTGGCACGCATCCACTACCGCGGCGACCGCTTCTCCTTCACGGTCACCCTCGACGCGACGTAAGGGTCTCGACGTACGATGCCGGGCGTGACGCACGACCAAGCGGCGCTGCTCGCCGACCTGATGCCGTGGTCCGTCGCACCGCTCCGGCCGGGCCGCGGGTGGCCGATGGGACCGGACGCCGCATCCCTCAGGGCCCGCTGGGCCGCGTTCGTGCGGGCGGGCACGGATGAGCGCGAGCGGCTGCTCTCCCCATCGCGCTCACGCACCCTGCACACGGCGGTCGCCCAGCTCCCGGGCCATCAGGGCGCGACGGTCCCGCTGGCCGCCGAGTCGGGCCCCTGCCCCGATCCGGTGCGCGTCCTGCACGGCCCCTTCGACGAGCAGTGGCTGATCCCTGACCACCGGCTCATCGACACCGCTCGCCCCGAGCTGTGGCGGGTCGCGGGCGAAGGCCAGGTGTTCCTCGTCGAGCAGGGGCAGGTGACCGGCTCCGCGGGGCCCGCGGTGCTCGCGTCCGCCGTGCTGCCGGACGGCCGCTCCCCCGCCGGGCGGCCGGGACGCATCCGCCCGCTGTTCCGCCGCCCCGGCGGCCTCGAACCCAATGTGGCGCCGGGGCTGCTCGCCCATCTCACGAAGGCACTGGGCCACGAGGTCGAAGCCGCGGATCTCCTGTCCTGGACGCTGGCCGTGGCGCAGGCGTCACCGGCCGGCTGCCGGGTTCCGCTGCCGGCCGACGCCGGGACCTGGGCGCGGGGCACGGAGTTGGGGCGCCGCCTGCTCGCGCTCCAGGCGCGCGGCGACGGGGCGCGGCCGAAGCTTCCCGGCGGGCGGCGGCCCTACGTGAGGGCGCCGCTGCCCGCCCGGCCGGTGGAGGTCTCGTACGACGCCGACGAAGAGGCGCTGTGCGTGGACGACGGCCGCATCTCGCCGGTGCCGCAGGAGGCGTGGGACTTCGAGGTGAGCGGGGTGCGCGTCCTTGAGCTGTGGTGCGAGCGGCGCACGGCCACCGGTGAGGCGGGCTCCTTGGAGGCGATCCGTCCCGCGCAGTGGCCGCAGGCGTGGACGTCCGAGCTGCTCGAACTCATCACGGTGCTTGCGCTGCTGGCAGAACTCCGGCCGCTTCAGGAGGAGTTGACGGGCGATCTCGCACCCGGGATCACGGCCGACGAGCTGCGCCGGGCGGGCGTGCTCCCCGCACCCGACGCCGCGCGGCGCCCCGCGTCGGTGCTCGACCACCACGAGGAGGGCCCCGGCGGCCAGTTCGCCCTGCTCTGAGCCGCCCGACGCCGCGCCTCCTCGGGGCGCTCCCTCGGGACGCTCCGCTAACCCTGCCCGGCCTTCCGGCTGCCGCCCGACGCGAGCAGCGCCACCAGCCCGGCGGCCTGCAGCAGCGCGAGCGCCGCGACCCCTGTGCGGAAACCGCCCGCTCCCCCGCCGCCCAGGCCGTACGCGAGCGCCGCGATCGCGGGGCCGACGGTGAAGCCGAGGGTGCGGAAGGTGTTGCCGACGCCGCCGATGGTGCCCACCAGGTCGGGCGGTGTGGCGGCCAGGAGCGAGGCGTTCACCGGCGTACCGAACAGCGCCTGTCCCACTCCGATCACGGCGAGCCGCCAGCCGATGTCGAGAAGACCGGCACCGGAACCGAGCGTCAGCATGCTCAGCAGACCGCCGATGACCAGGAGCAGTCCCGCCGCCCCCACCAGTCTGCCGGGCAGCCGGTCGGCGAGCCGGCCGCTGACCGGCGAGCAGAGGGCCACCGTACCGATGAAGAAGACCATCGCGAGGCCGGTCAGGGAGGCGTTCTCGTGCAGGACGTCGGCGACGTAGAACGGCAGCAGGAAGTAGGAGAGCCCCACGAACGTGCCGGTCAGCAGGAGTGAGAGGACCGGAAGGCCGATGGCCCTGCGCCGCAGGAGCCCGGTCACCGGGCGCGCCGAGCGCAGGCGCGTCCACCACACCGCGAGCGCGGCGGCGGCCACCGAGAACAGCCCGGCGACGACGGGCTGCCCGGCCTCGATCCGGTCGAAGGCCACCAGGAGCGCGGTCACCGAACCGCCGAGGACCAGGCCGTCGCCCACCAGGGACCGGTCGGGCCGGGTGAGCCCGCCCCCGGTGGAGGGGATGTAGCGCGCGCCGAGCCAGACCACGACGATCAGGACCGGGACCTTCATCAGCAGCACCGGCCGCCAGCCGTACGCGTCCGCGACGAACCCGCCCAGGGACGAGCCGCCCATCGAGCCGATCGGCATGATCGTGGCGATGTAGCCCATCGCGCGGCCCCGCTGTTCGGGCCGTACGACGGCGGCGACCACCGGCAGGTACACCGCCACGGCCAGGGCGCCCGCGACGCCTTGCAGGACGCGGGCGGCGAGGAGCACGGGGAGGTTCGGCGCGGCGGCGGCGAGGACGCTGGTGAGCCCGATCGCCGGGACGGAGAAGAGGAACACGGCACGCAGGTCGACCCGGTCCGTCCACCGTCCGGCGGGGATCGCGAGGGCTGCCGTCGGCAGGGCGTAGGCGAGGAGCACCCACTGGGTCGCGGAGGTCCCGACGCCGAGGTCGGCGCCGATCGCGGGCAGCGTCACGGAGGAGAGGCTCAGCTCCAGGGTGACCATCAGCATGGCGAGGGCCATGACGGCGACCGGCGTCCAGCGGGTCCTGGTGAGGGTGGTCCCGGCGGCGGGCGTCGGGGGTGGCGTGGTGTCACAGGTCGCGTGCGTCATGGGGTCGACGCTAGGAAGAGGAGCCTGGGCGTCGCCTCTGTCGTACGACTGGGAACGACCGGGTGCGCGGACCCCAGTCGCCCCCCGGTCAGTACCTGACCGGTACCCAGTCGGCACCCGGTCACCACCCCGTCATGATCCCGGTCGCCCGACAGAGGCACCGGACCCTGGGTGCTCCCTAGCTTTCTGGTTGTCAGCACGGGCAGTTCGGCCCGTCGGCGACGAAAGCGAGTTGGCCATGCGAGCGATCCGACTGCACGCCTTCGGCGGGCCCGAGAACCTGCGGTACGAGGAGGTCGCCGACCCGGTGCCGGGCCCCGGCCAGGTCCGTATCGCCGTCGAGGCGGCGGGAGTCCACCTCCTCGACACCGCGCTCCAGAAGGGAGCGGCGGACGAACTCCCTTTCCCGATCCCCGAGTTGCCGATGACGCCGGGCCGTGAGGTGGCGGGCGTGGTCGCCGGGCTCGGCGAGGGAGTGGACGAGGAGTGGCTCGGCCGGCGGGTGGTGACACACCTGGGCCTGGTCAACGCGGGCTACGCGGAGCTGGCCGTGCGCGAGATGGAGGCACTGTTCCCGCTGCCGGAGACCCTCTCGTACGAGGCCGCGATCGCCATGGTCGGCACCGGCCGGATGGCGCTGGGCGTCCTGCACGTCGCCGCGCTCGAACCCGACGACGTGGTCCTGGTGACGGCCGCCGCGGGCGGCATCGGCACGCTCCTCGTGCAGGCCGCGCGGAACGCGGGCGCGACCGTGGTGGGCGCGGCGGGAGGGCCAGGGAAGGCTGCGCGGGTGCGGGCATCGGGCGCGGACCTGGCGGTCGACTACAACGAGCCCGACTGGGCGCAGAAGGTGCGCGCGGCGCTCGGGGGCCGCGAGGTGAGCGTCGCCTTCGACAGCGTGGGCGGCGAAGCGGGACGCGCCGCGCTCGAACTCCTGGGATTCGGCGGCCGGTTCGTCGTCTACGGCTGGTCGTCGGGGGCACCCACGGAGCTGGCCACCAAGGACCTGCACGGCAAGCTCCTGACGGCGACGTACGCGCTGGGCCCGCGGATCGCACGCGTCCCCGGGGGCCTGCGCGGCCTCCAGGAGCGGGCGCTTGAGGAGGCGGCGCGCGGCACGCTCGTACCGGCGGTGACGACGTTCCCGCTGCGGGACGCGGGCGCGGCGCACGCGGCGCTGCTGGGGCGGGAGACGGTCGGCAAGGTGGTCCTGAAGCCATGACGACGCTACGGCATACGGGACGCACAGGATGCATGGAAGGCATAGGACGTATGGGGCGTACGGGGCTCATTCAGCGCACCCAGCTCAAGGGAGGAACCCCCATGACTGCTACGACTACGACGACGATGCGGGCGGCAGCGTTCGAGGCCTACGGCCCGGCGGAGGTGCTGCGCCCGGTGATTCTGCCCGTCCCCGCGCCCGGCCCGGGCGAGGTCCGCGTTCGCGTTCGGGCGGCCGGTGTGATGCCGTTCGACATCGGGCTGCGGCAAGGCGTGATCAGACCGCCGGGGGCGGTGTTCCCCGTCGTGCCGGGCAATGAGTTCGCGGGAACGGTGGACGCGCTCGGCCCCGGGACGACGGGCTTCGCTCCGGGAGATCCGGTGCTCGGCTTCTCCCTCCTCGGCTCGTACGCGGAGTACGCGGTGGTCCCGGTGGAGAATCTGGTCGCCAAGCCCGACACGATGGAGTGGGCGGTGGCGGGCGGCTTCTCGGGGAACGCGCAGGGCGCGCACATGGCGCTGAGCGCGATGCGGGTGGGCCCGGGCGACACGGTTCTGATCAACGCGGCGGCGGGCGGACTGGGCACGCTGGCGGTGCAGTTGGCGAGGGCGTGGGGCGCGAGGACGGTGATCGGCACGGCGAGCGAGGCCAACCACGACCATCTGCGGTCGCTGGGCGCGATCCCCGTTACGTACGGCGACGGCCTGGAGGAACGGGTGCGCGCGATCGCCCCGGATGGCGTGGACGCGGCGCTGGACGGGGCGGGCGCGGAGGCGCTGCGGGCGTCGGCGGCGGTGACGCACGACCCGACCCGGGTCATCACGATGGTCGCCACGGAGGAGGCGCGCCGCCTGGGCCTGCCCGAACTGACCGGCACGAGGACGGCGCCCCGCCTGGCGGAAATGACGGACCTGTACGCGAAGGGAGCCCTGCGGGTGCACATCCGCGCGCGGTACGAGCTGGACCGAGCGGCGGACGCGCAGCGGGAGGTGGAGCGGGGCCATGGCCGGGGCAAGGTGGTCCTGGCGGCAACGCCTTGAGCAGTACCCCCAAGCTCCGCGCCTGCGCCTCGGGCCCACTTGGTCCCCCTCCCTCCGGTTGCGCCTTGCCCGCGATGGAGGCTTCGCCTCTGGCCCACGGGACCCGTGCGCCTGAGGCTGCGCCTCGGATCCGCTGTTCCGGCGCACATCAGGCGTGCGCCCCTGTCCCGCCGCTGCGCGGCGGATCTTCCCCACCCGCCCACCCGTTACCCCGCGGCCTCGGGCCATGGTGGACCGATCCTGCCCTCCCTCCAGCTGAGCCGGCACTCGGACCCGCCGCGAAGCGGGCGGCATGGGCGGTGCGGATCCGGGCGCGGGGTGAACGGATGGGTGGGCGGCACGAGCGGTGCAGACCCGGACACGGGGTGAACGGGCGGGTGGGCGGGAGAGACCCGCCGCGAAGCAGGCGGCACGAGCGGTGCGGATCCAGACGCGGGGTGAACGGGCGGGTGGGCGGGCAAGACCCGCCGCGAAGCGGCGGTACTGATCCCCCAGCCCCCCTGCCCGGGGCCCCACCCAAAGCCGCCCGCCAGGGCCCCCACCCCCGGTTAGGGTCAACCCATGCTCTACGGACGCGGCAGCGAAACCGCCCTGCTGGATGGACTGCTGGCCAAGGCCCGGCAGGGCCACAGCGCCGCCCTCGTCGTACGAGGAGAGGCCGGCATCGGCAAGTCCGTCCTGCTGGCCCACGCGGCGGCGACCGCCACAGCGCACGCCACGACCCACCGCACAAGCCTGCTGCAAGCAACCGGCATCGAGGCCGAGAGCGAACTCCCCTTCGCCGGACTGCACTTGCTCCTGCACCGCGTCACCGACCGCATCGACGACCTCCCCGAGCCCCAGGCCAAGGCCCTGCGCGCGGCCCTCGGGCTGGCGCCCAGCGCGCGGGCCGACCGCTTCCTCATCGGCCTCGCCGTGCTGACCCTCCTCGCGGATCTCGCCGAGGGCGAAGGCTCCCTCCTCTGCCTGATCGACGACGCCCAATGGCTCGACCAGGCCTCCGCGGACGCCCTCCTCTTCGCCGCCCGGCGCCTCGCCGCCGAAGGCGTCGTCATGGTGTTCGCGGCCCGCGACGCGCACGCGCCGCCGTTCCCCGCCCAGGGCCTGCCCGAGCTGCGGCTCACCGGGCTCGACGACGAGGCCGCGGGCGAGCTCCTCGCCGAGCACGCGGGCGACCTGCCCCGCTACGTACGCGAGCAGATCCGCGGCGAGTCCGGCGGCAACCCGCTCGCCCTGCGCGAGCTGCCCGCCGCCCAGCGCGAGGGCCACATCCCCGCCTACGGCTACCACTTGAGTGCGCTGCCCAGCCACTCCCGTCTCCTGCGGACCTTCGCGGACCGGATATCCGCGCTGCCGCCGACCACCCGGTCCCTGCTCGTGGTCGCGGCGGCCGAAGGCACCGGCGACCTGACGGTGACGGCGACCGCCGCCGGGAAGCTCGGCGCCTCCGTCACCGATCTGGAGCCCGCCGAGCGCAAGGAGCTGCTCAGCCTGGACGGCGGACGCCTCGCCTTCCGGCACCCCCTGATCCGCGCCGCCGCCTACCAGAGCGCCCCGGTCGGCGACCGCATCGCCGCGCACCGCGCACTGGCCGAGGCCCTGCCCTGCGTGGGCAACGTCGACCGCCGGGCCTGGCATCTGGCGGCGGCCACCACGGAGCCCGACGAGTACGTCGCCGGCATCCTGGAGCAGACCGCTGAACACGCGCGGGCCCGCGGCGGCTACGCGGCCGTCGCCGCCGCCTGCGAACGCGCCGCCCAGCTCAGCCCGGACGGCACCCACCGCGCCCGGCGCCTGGCGCTCGCCGCGTCGGCCGCCGCGGACGCGGGCCAGAACGAACGCGCCGCCGAACTCGCCCTGCGCGCCGCCCCGCACCTGACCGACCCGGCCGTCCTCGCACAGCTCGCCCAGGTGCGCGCCGCCGTCGCCCGCGAGCAGGGCCGCCTCGACGCCTCGTACTCCGTGCTGCTCGACACGGCCGCCGAGATCGCCCCGCACACACCCGAGACGGCGGCGCTCATGGTGTATGAGGCGATGACCGCCGCGTGGCTGTCCGGGCACCGGCAGTCGATCGACGAGATCAGCCGCCGCATCGCCGGTCTCGACCTCAGGACTCCCCCGCACGCCCTGCCCTATCTGCCCGCCGCTGAGGGGCTCGCCCGGCTCGCGGCGGGCGACCCGGGCAGTGGACTACCGCCGCTGCGCGCTCTGTTCGAGAGCCTGCGGGCCGAGCGCCACGACCGCGGGCACACCCTGCGCGAACGCGTATCGATCGCCTCCTGGTTCGCACCGCTCGGCGACCTCGAGACCGGCAACGACCTCGCCGCCGAGCTGGACCGCGAGTGCCGTGAACAGGGCGCGCTCGGCCCGCTGCCGCTGGTGCTCCTCATGCGCACCCGCGCGCGGATCTTCCTGGGCCGCCACAGCTGCGCCCTGACGGGTGCCGCCGAAGGGCTCCAGATCGCGCGGGACACCGGACAGCCGCACTACGTGGGGCAGTTGTCGGGCGTCCTCGCCTATCTCGCGGCGCTGGAAGGCGACGAGGAGCGCTGCCGCGAGCTCGCCGCCAAGGGCGATCTGCGGCAGGTCATGCCGGGCCAGGTGTGGGGCGGCGTCGCGATCGGCATGCTGGAGCTGGGCCTCGGCCGCTACGAAGCCGCCCTTCGCGCGTACGAGGACGTCGCGGCGAGCCCGTCGGGCCACACGATCGTCGTCCTGTACTGCGTGCCGGACCGGGTCGAGGCCGCCGTGCGCGCCGGGACCGGACAGGCCGATTCCGTACGGGACTCGGCACGGGGCTTCGCCGCATGGGCCGAGCACACCGGGGCCGTCTGGGCGCGGGCGCTGGCCGCCCGCTGCCGTGCGCTGCTGGCCCCGGATGCCGAGGCAGGACCGGCGTACGAGGAAGCTCTCGCGCTGCACGTCGACGACGGCCGCCCCTTCGAACGGGCCCGCACGGAGCTGCTCTTCGGGGAGTGGCTGCGCCGCGCGGGCCGCAGGAGCGAGGCCCGTACGCCGCTGCGCTCGGCCCTCGACACCTTCGAGCTGCTCGCCGCGCCGCCGTGGGCCGAGCGGGCGCGCGCCGAACTGCGGGCCACCGGCGAGAGCCGCGCGCGGCAGACCGGCGACACGGCTCCCCTGGACCGGCTCACCCCGCAGGAGCGCCAGGTCGTGCGGCTCGCGGCGTCCGGCATGACCAACCGGGACATCGGCGCCCAGCTGTTCCTCTCGCCCCGCACGGTGGGCTACCACCTCTACAACGCCTATCCGAAGCTGGGCGTGGCATCGCGCGGCGAGCTGGCCCGGCTGGAGTTCCGGGACCAGGAGGACCAGGAGGACCAGGAGGACCAGGAGGACCAGCAAGAGGCGCCGGCCTAGGCGCCTTTGTCACCGCCGCTCAGGCGAACGAGTCCAGGAGCCTGTTCAGCATCCGCTCGAAGAGCTCGTCGGAGTTCCCCGGCGCGGGCCCCTCGGTGAGCGCCGCCGCGAGCCGCGGATAGGCCCCACCGGCGACCTGCCCGGCGAGATAGGCGAACCGCGCCTGCTGCTCCTGCTCCTCCGTCCACGGCAGTGCCCGCGCGCGCTCGGCCATGGCGAACTCGTTGACGACGTACGTCATGACCGAGCCGTTGACCATCCCGATCAGCTCCATCTTGGTGCCGTAGGGAGCGTCCAGGCCCTCCAGGGCGCCGAGGCAGTGCTCCAGGTAGCGCAGTGCGTTCGGGCTGAAGCCGTAGAGCGCCGACATGATCCGCGGCAGCCACGGGTGGCGGCGCATGATGGCGCGCGTCTGGCGGCCGAGCGCCAGCATCTCCGCACGCCAGTCGCTGCCCGGCGGTCCGGCCGGCAGTTCGTACTCGCCGCTCACCGCGTCGACCATCAGCTCGTTCAGGTCTTCTTTGCGCGGTACGTAGTTGTAGAGCGACATGGTGCCGCAGCCGAGCTCGCCCGCGACTCTCCGCATGGAGACCGCGTCGATGCCGTCCGCGTCGGCGATGCGGACGGCCGCCGCGGCGATGTCCGCCCTGCTGTACGCGGGCTTCGGGCCACGGCCCGCACGCTCGGGGCGCGCCCAGATCACTTCCGGTTCGGCCGCTCGGCCCGCCATTGATCATCACCTCGCCCCCCATGTTAGTTACGTACAGCGTACGTAGTGAGGTACCGTACGGACATGACTTCTACGTACGCTGTACTTAGTGAGGGTCTGGAGAAGCGGTTCGGCGAGGTCCACGCCCTGACGGGGCTCGACCTCGCCGTCCCCGAGGGCACCGTCTGCGGACTGCTCGGGCCCAACGGAGCGGGCAAGACGACCGCGGTGCGCCTGCTCACCACGCTCCAGACGCCGGATGCCGGGACCGCGCGCGTCGCGGGGCACGACGTGGTGCGGGAGGCCGCCGCGGTGCGGCGGCTCATCGGGGTGACCGGGCAGTACGCCTCCGTGGACGGCGATCTGACCGGGCGGGAGAATCTGCGGCTCTTCGCCCGGCTGCTGCGGGCCCCGCGGGCGCGGGGCGACGAACTGCTCGAGCAGTTCGGCCTGACGGACGCGGCCGACCGTCCCGCGCGCACGTACTCCGGTGGGATGCGGCGGCGGCTCGACCTGGCGGCGAGTCTCCTGGTGCGGCCGAGGGTGCTCTTCCTGGACGAGCCCACCACCGGGCTCGACCCGCACAGCCGGAACGGCATCTGGGACGCCGTACGCGAACTGGCCGCCGCGGGGACGACCGTGCTGCTGACCACGCAGTATCTGGAGGAGGCCGATCAGCTCGCCGACGAGGTCGTGTTGATCGACGGAGGCCGGGCCGCACATCGCGGCACCCCTGCCGCGCTGAAGGCCCAGATCGGGAGCTACGTCGAGGTCGTCCTCCCGCAGGACGCGGCGGCGCAGGCGCTGTCCGCCGCCGCGGTCGTCCTCGACCAGCTCACCGGGGCCGAGCCGGTCCTGGACGCCGAACGGCGCACCGCCGGAGTGGTCGCCCTCGACATGGATCTGACGCTGCCGCGGGTCGTACGGGAGCTGGATGCCGCGGGGGTGCCTGTCGTGGACGCGACGCTTCGGGCGCCGACGCTCGACGAGGTGTTTCTGCGGCTCGTCGCCGCTCGCGTCTCCTAGACCGCCGCTTCCCGGCGGACGTTTCCCGCCCACCCACCGGATCGCCCCGCAGCGAACAGGTGGGGTCTACCCACGGAGTCCCTCTTGAGCGCCATCCTCTACGACGGCACCGCCGTCCTCGGCCGGCACCTTCAGCGCATCAAGCACGCGCCCGCCATCCTCCTCATGACGCAGACGATGCCCATCGTCTTCCTGCTCTTCTTCGGCTACGTCTTCGGCAGCGCCCTGGCCATGCCCGGCGCCGACTACCGCGCCTTCCTCGTCCCGGGCATGCTCGTCGCGACCACCGCGAACGGCATCATGACCGGCATGTTCACCGCCGCCCAGGACTCCCACCGGGGCGTCATGGACCGCTTCCGCACGATGCCCATGAGCCGCTCGGCGGTGCCGCTCGGGCAGGCCGCCGCCGATCTGCTGACCACCGCCGTGGGGCTCGTGCCGCTGATCCTCGTCGGGCTTGCGATGGGGTGGCGCATCGAGGGCGGACCGCTCCAGGCCCTGGGCGCCTTCGGCCTGTTGCTGCTCTTCCGGTTCGCGACGACCTGGGTCGGCATCCTGCTCGGGCTCGCATCGCAGAGCGAGGAGGCGGCGGGCCAGCTGGGCGGCGCGACGTTCATGCTGCCGCTGCTCTCGAACGCGTACATCCCCGCCGACGGGCTTCCCGGCTGGCTGCGCACCGTCGCCGAGTGGAACCCGATCAGCGCGGTGGCCACGGCGGTGCGCGATCTGTTCGGCAACGCGCCCGTGCCCGCGGACGCCGCCTGGCCGGTGGCGCACCCCGTGGCCGGGTCGATCCTCTGGTCGCTGGTGCTGCTCGGCGTGTGCGTACCGCTCGCCGTCCGCCGGTACACGCGCGGCGGACGGTGAGCGGACGAACTCGCGTCACGCCTCTGCTTCCGGCCTACTTCTGGGGTTCGAGCTCCGGCCCCAGTGACGAGAACTTCTCCTGGGACACGACCCGCTTCGGCGGCCAGGTGATGTTCGACGGCGGCCACTTCTGGCCCGTCTTCTTCAGGAACCACGCCGGGGGTTCGTACATCGGCGGCTCATAGCCGTCCGGCAGCGCGGTCTTCCAACTCACGCCCTTCGTACGCTCCTTGAACTCGTCCTTGACCGCCTTCAGCCGCTCGGGCTGCGTGATCAGGTCGACCGCCGTCGCCGCCAGATACTTCGCCGCGGCGATCACCGCGGCCTGGCCGGGCGCGGCCGCCGCGCAGGCCGCCGTGGACCAGGTGTGCATCTTGGTGCCGATGGGGGCGAGCGCGGCGCCCATCGAGACGGTGGGGACGTTCCAGCTGATGTCGGCGACGTCCGTGGAGCCGCCGCCCATGAACACCGGGCTGGGCGGGGTCAGTTCACCGACCTTGTCGTGCATGCCCTTCTGGGGCAGACCGAGGGACTCCTGGAGCTCCTTGGCCAACTCGTGGGCCTCGGAGCTGAATCGGGGCGGTCCTATCTCCCGCATGTTCGCGTGCAGGAGCTCGGCGAAGGCCTTGGCCGGGAGCTGGTTCCAGCAGGCCGACGTGACGCGGTGGCGGACGGTCGTCCGGGAGGCCTTCGCCGCCGCCTCGGAGACCGCGATCACCTTGTCCAGGAGGACCTGGACGCGGGCGGGGCTTCCTTCGCGCACGTAGTAGGAGATCTCGGCGATCTCCGCGGTGACGTTCGGGATGTCACCGCCGTTGTTGATCACCCAGTGCAGGCGGCCGCTCGGCGCGAGGTTCTCCTCGCGCAGGAACTCCGACATCGTCGCCATCATCACGGCGGCGTCGAGCGCGGACTTGTTGCCGAGCGGGGTGCCGCCGTGCCCGGCCACGCCGAGGAAGGTGAAGGTGACGGCGCTCATCGCGGTGGTGCTGCCCCAGCCCGTCGCGTTGGCCGTCGAGGGGTGCCAGTCCAGGAACGCGTCGAGGCCGTCGTACACCCCCTTGCTGACGGCGTACGTCTTGCCGATCAGCATCTCCTCGGCCGTGGAGCCGAAGAACTTCACGGTGACGGGCAGCCGGTGCTTCTTGGCCGCCTGCGCGACGGCCGCCGCCGCGGCGGCGGCAGCCGTGCCGAGCGCGCTGTGGCCGCAGCCGTGGCCGGGGCCGTAGCTGGGCGCGAAGGGGTCGTGGATGTACTCGCGCGGATCGTGGTGGCCCACGCCCTTGTTCTGGGAGAGGCCGGGCAGCGCGTCGTACTCGCCGCTGAAGCCGAGGACGGGGCCGTCCTTGCCGTGCGTGAAGGTCGCGGTGAACGCCGTCGGGAAGCCCGCGGTGCCGAACTCGACGTCGAATCCGGCCCGTTCGAGGAAGTCGGCCTCCGCGATGGAGGACTTCCACTCGCGCAGGGACAGTTCCGCGTTGTCCCAGATCTCGGCGTTCAGGCCGGTGATGCGGTCGTCGTGGGAGGAGATCCAGTCGAGCGCCGCCCGCTTGGCGGGGGTGTCGGCCGCAAGGCCTTCGGGGGCTTCGTAGGCGGCGGGACTGTCGTCGGTGCCGGCGGCCATCGCCGGGTCCGCGTCGGCGGTCATGACACCGGCGGTGACACCGGCCGCGCCGAGGAGCTGCATGATGTGGCGGCGGCTCAGGGGCGGTCCGCCCGCGGGGAGTGCCTCATGCTCATGCTCATGCTCATGCTGATCGTGCAGGTCACACACGCGCACCTCCGGGGGTGAGGTTGGGTGTATCAGCCAAACAATCAGCCACATTGGGGCCCGGAAGTTGCGGCGTCAACAGGTGCGCATGACACGGGTGTTACGGAAGGGACGTGATGAGTGACGTGTGCAGTAAGGGAAGGGGCGGGTGGGTGGGAGCAATCCGCCGCTGAGCGGCGGCCGAACCCCCGACCACCCGTGGTCAGCGACCCCCAAAGAGCGACCGCCGCAGCCTGCGCAAGGGAGCGAAGAGGGAGACCCTCCGCACACGTGCACCTCGGCCACTGTGGTCGTGCGCGCCCCGCGAGGTCAGCTCACGCATCAGCAGCGTCGCCTCCGCCGTCTCGCGCTGCGGAACGGCGGGGCCGCCCAGCACTGAGAGATGGCGGTCGAGACGCGAGCTGGTCGCGCTGCTCCCGCAGGTGATCGCAGGGACACGCGCCCTGCTGCGCACCGTTATCTGTTCCATGTCACTCCCCACCCGTACGAGGGCACCCGGCCCAGGGCAGGTTAACCCTATCGCCCCGTCCGGACACCCGTGTATCCCGGTCACAGGATTCACCTACCCAGTAAGGAGGTTGACGATTACTCTCCGAATCCAACTGATTCCAGGGCGAGTTGGACAAGAGGGGCATAAGTGGGCTCCTCTGAGCCCCCATCGGGTTCGACGGTCACGGCCAGTGACGTGGCGGACGCGCTCAGGCCCGTGGCGATCACCGGCGTTTCACCCGTGAGGAGGCCCAGGGAACGGGCCTCCGAAGGGGTCCGCATCACCCACAGTTGGTGCGCACGGCCCCGAGGCGGCGCCCCGAGCCCCGTGACGGCCACCACGGCGCGCCGCCTGGACTCCGACGCGACGACGGTGATGCCGCGCCCCCACACGTCCCGCTCCGCGCTCGCGCGGGCATCCGGAGCGGCCAGGACGTGGGCGATCTCACGTGCGTCGGCGCGCTCGCGGTCGAGTCGGCCGTCGGAACGGATCAGCTGGACGGCGAGGATCGCGCACACCGCCAGCACGAGCGCGGTGAAGGCGACGACCGGAAGAAAGAGTGCGCGGGTGCGTGGGGGCGCGCTCGGAGCGGCGGGCGCCCGCGGGGGCGGCTCCTGCTCCGTCGTGCGTACGGCGGCGAGCACCCGCTCGCGCAGAGCGGGCGGCGGAGGTGTCGCCGCCGCGCCCGCCAGGCGTACGGCGCCCTCGCCCAGCTCCCTGGTCTCCGCCCGGCAGCCCGGGCAGCGGCCCAGATGCCGCTCGAAGCGGCGCAGTTCACGGGGGTCGAGGGCGTCCAGGGCGTAGGGGACGGCCAGGGAGTGGACGGCACGGCGGAGGCGCGACCGCCCCGCGGCGAACACCCTGAGGTCCCCCTCCGTGCCGCGCGTCATGTCGCGCCTCCCGTGGCGGCGCCCAGGCAGTCGCGCAGGCGCAGCAGCCCGTCCCGCATCCGCGTCTTGACGGTGCCGAGCGGGACGGAGAGGCGCCGGGCGACTTCGCGATACGTATAGCCGTCGTAGTAGGCGAGGGTGACGGCCTGGCGCTGGAGGTCGGTGAGGCGCCGGAGGCAGCGGCGCACCCGTTCGCGCTCCAGGTTGGCCTCGACCGCCTCGGCGACCTGGTCGAAGGCGGGTCCTTCGCCGCGCCCGGCCACACGCCGTTCGCGGTCGTTCGCCGCGCGGACACTGCGTACCCGGTCCACCGCCCTGCGATGGGCGAGCGTGAGGATCCAGGACAGGGCGCTACCGCGCGCCGGATCGAAGCGGCCCGCCGTCCGCCACAGTTCGAGCAGCACCTCCTGGACCACTTCCTCGGACTGCGCCGGATCACGCAGGACGCGGCGGACCAGTCCGTAGACCGGCCCGGAGACCAGGCCGTACAGCTTCTCGAACGCCGGCTGGTCTCCCTGGGCGATCAACGGCAGCAGATCGTCGGCCTCCATGCGGGTCCCCTCCCCCTCGTGTCCCCCCTCGTCCCGGCCCGGGCGGCTCACCGCCTCCTGGGCCGGGCGGCTCATCGCCGGTCGCCCCGTGATTCGCGGCGAGAGGAGGCACCGGATTGGAGACAGGCCCAATCCGTCCGGCGCTCCGCCCCGAATGGCGTTCGTCAGGCGGCTTGCGCGCACCGCGCGTGGGGTCGCGCGAGGAACAGTAAGGACGGACGCGATGACAGCTATCGCCAAGAGCCGAGCGGGGCGCCGCGGCAAGCGCGGCCTCGCCGTGCTCGTCTGTGGCGCGCTGGCCGCCGGGGGGCTCGCAGCCGCCGGCGTGACGGCACTGGAGCCGCAGACGGCGGACGCCGCCAGCCACCGGGAGGCTCCGCTGATCTCGGGGCAGCCTCAGTACGACAACACGGACGTGTACGCGTTCGTCAGCCCGGACAAGCCCGACTCCACGACGATCGTGGCGAACTGGCTGCCCTTCGAAGAGCCCGCGGGCGGTCCCAACTTCTACCCGTGGGCCGACGACGCCCAGTACGACGTCCACATCGACAGCGACGGGGACGCCCAGGGCGACCTCCTCTACCGGTGGACGTTCGACACGAAGACGAAGAACGGCGACACGTTCCTCTACAACACCGGGCCCGTGACCAGCCTCGACGATCCCGACCTGAACGTGACGCAGACGTACGACCTGGAGCTGATCAAGCTCAAGGACCAGAAGGTCACCTCGACCACGAAGCTCGCCGACGACGTGCCCGCGGCGCCGTCGCACGTCGGCAAGGCGTCGATGCCGAACTACAAGAAGCTGCGCGACCAGGCCGTGCGCCAGATCAAGGGCGGCGGCTCGACGTTCGCGGGACAGGCCGACGACCCGTTCTTCCTGGACCTGCGGGTGTTCGACCTGCTGTACGGCGGCGACCTGTCGGAGGTCGGCAACGACACCCTCAAGGGCTACAACGTGAACTCCCTCGCCCTTCAGGTGCCGACCGCCCAGATACGGCAGTCGGAGAAGCAGCCGACCGTCGGCATCTGGTCGACGACGCAGCGCAAGAACGCGGGCGGCAAGTGGACCCAGGTCTCACGGATGGGCAATCCGCTGGTCAACGAGGTCGTCGTGCCGCAGAAGGACAAGGACAAGTTCAACGCGTCCTCGCCCTGGGACGACGCGCAGTTCCTGAAGTACGTGACCAAGCCGGAGCTGCCCAAGCTCCTGGAGAAGATCTACAAGCTGAAGGCGCCCGCCGAGCCGCGCAACGACCTCGTCTCGGTGTTCCTGACGGGCGTGAAGGATCTCAACCAGCCGCCCGGCGTCCGGCCCGCCGAGGCCCTGCGGCTCAACACGTCCATCAAGCCGGCGGCTTCGCCGAAGCGGCTCGGGGTGCTCGACGGCGACAACGCCGGGTTCCCGAACGGGCGGCGGCTCGCCGATGACGTCGTCGACATCGAGCTGCAGGCCGTCGAGGGCGAACTCACCGGCAACAAGAACGACCTGGGCGACGCGGTGAACGTCAACGACCAGAAGTTCGGCGGGACCTTCCCGTACGTGGCGCTGCCCACGTCCGGGTCCCGGGGACCGCTGGCCAAGGGCGGCAGCGACGACGGCACATCGGCGCGTGACGCTCTTGGCGGCGGTGCCGTGCCCGGGCGTCCGGAGTCCGGCGGTGGCGACGACACCGATGCCGTGCTGATCGCCTCCGCAGCGGCGGGGGCGGCCGGTGTGCTCCTTGTCGGGCTCGGGCTCGCGTGGTGGCGCAGGCGCGGGACCTCCGGGGTCGTGGGCTGAGCCCCTTCCCCACCTCATGACCGGCGCGGCCCGCATCCATCCCCCTTGCGGGTCGCGCCCTCTCTCCCCGTACGGAATACGGAAGTCTCGGAAGGCCCAGTGATGGCATTACCTCGTTCTGCCGCTCGTTCTGCCGGTCGGTTCGTGGTGGCGGCGGTGGCTCTCGCGCTCGCGATCACCGGAGGTGCCGTCGTGGTCGGCGGTGCGGGCGGGTCGGACCGGCCGCCGCCGTCCGCCGCCGTGGCGCCGGGTGCGGGTGCGGGCTCGGGCTCGCTTCGGGGGGCCGATCTCGATCGTGGCATCGAGGCGTTGCAGGCCCATCTGCGGGACCAGCCGCGGAACTCCGCCGCGTGGGCGTCACTGGGGACCGCCTACGTCGAGCAGGCCCGTACCCGGGGTGACCCGTCGCGTTACCGCGAGGCGGAACGCGCTCTCGAGCGGTCCCTGAAGCTTCGGCCCCGCAATGACGCGGGGCTGGCGGGGCGGGCGGCGCTGGCTGCCGCCCGCCACGACTTCACGGGGGCGCTGCGGGATGCCGAGGCGGCGCTCGACGTGAACCCCTACAGCGAGGGGGCGTTGGCCTCGCGGATCGACGCGTTGGTCGAGCTCGGGCGGTACGGGGCGGCGTCGCGGGCCGCGGACGAGGCCGACGCGCGGCGGCCCGGGGTGCCGGTGTTCACGCGGTACGCCTATGTGCGGGAGCTCCGGGGCGATGTGGCCGGGGCTCGGCGGGCGCTGTCGCGGGCTGCGGACGCGGGTGGTGGTGGCGGGGATGTCGCGTACGTGGCCACCGAGCTGGGGCAACTCGCCTGGCGGCAGGGGCAGTACGGGGAGGCGCTGAAGCAGTGCGGGAGGGCGCTGCGGTCCGACGCCTCCTATCTCCCGGCGATGGAGTGCCGGGCGCGGGCGTGGGCCGGGCAGGGCCGGACGGCGCAGGCGATACGGACGCTTCGGGATGTGGTGGCTCGGGCGCCGCTGCCGGGGCCGTTGGTCGCGCTGGGCGAGTTGTACGAGGCGCGGGGCGAGCGGGGTGACGCGGCGAAGTCGCGGGAGCAGTACGCGTTGGTGTCCGCGTGGGTGTCCCTGGCCCGGGCGAACGGGGTGAACGCGGATCTGGACGCGGCGATCGCGTTGACGGATCACGGGACGCGGGCCGAACGGAAGGCGGCGCTGCGGGCGGCGCGGGCGGAGTGGGGCCGGCGGCACACGGTGCACACGGCGGACGCGCTGGCCTGGGCACTGCACGTCAACGGCCGCTCGGAGGAGGCGCTTGCGTACGCCCGCCGGGCCACGGCCACGGGGTTCCGCGAGGCATCGTTCATGTACCACCGGGGTGTGATCGAAGGGGCGACGGGCGATGCGGGGGCGGCTCGTCGCTGGAAGTCGGCGGCGGTGAAGCTGAACCCGGGGTTCTCGCCGATGGCGCCGGGGCGCGAAGCGAGGGGATCATCGTGAGGTCGACTACTGATCGTTCTGGGCGCGGTACCGCGCCCATATGTCCGTCCGCGCCCTTGTCCCGTGACCGCGCTGCGGGTCCCGCGGTGCGGCCCGTGCGTGGGTGCGGGGCCGCGCCGGTATGTCCGTCCTCGCTATCGTCCGGTGGCCCCTTGGGTGCTGCGGCACCGGAGCGCCGCGAACCGTGCTCCGGGCGGACATACCGGCACGTCCCCTCCCGAGCGCTCCCGACTGCGGCCGATCGCTGGTCGCTGCGGGGCAATCGGGCGGGTGGGCGGGAAAGGCCCGTTCGTCGAGGGGCGGATGCGGGGGTTCGGGCGGGTGGGTGGGAGAGCTTGTTCGTCGAGGTGTCGCTGCGGGGTAATCGGGCGGGTGGGTGGGAGAGGCCCGTTCGGGCTGTGGGCGCTGCGGGGGAGCGGTGAAGCGGCGTGCCCTCGGCCTCGGGGGCGCCCTGACCGCGGGGCTCGCGCTCACCCTGCTGCCCGCAGGGGAAGCCTCCGCCCACCCGCTGGGCAACTTCACCGTCAATCAGTACGACGGAGTCGTGGTCAGGCCCGGACAGCTGCGGGTCGACCACGTCGAGGACCTCGCCGAGATCCCGGCCACTCAGGCCATGCCCCGCATCAAGCGCGTAGGCATGGCGAGTTGGGCCGAGGCCCGGTGTGAGGACGCCGCCCGCGGCAGCCTGCTGCGGGTGGACGGGCGGGCGGCGGTGCTCCGCGTGGAGAAGGCCCGGGCGGTCACCCGGGACGGGCAGGCCGGACTGCCCACCCTGCGCGTGGAGTGCGAGCTCGGCGCCCCGCTCCCCCGGGACTCCGAGCTCGCCGCCCGCTTCGAGACCGCCGGGCAGCCGGGCCCCGGATGGCGGGAGGTCACCGCGCAGGGCGATCGGATGACCCTGAGCGCATCGGACGTACCGAAGGCCTCCATCTCCCAGCGGCTCACCCGTTATCCGGAGCGACTGCTCGACTCGCCGCCCGGCGAGGACTCCGCCACCCTGCGCATCACCCCTGGCGGCCCCGCCCTCATCGAGGAGAAGCCGGAAGCGCCGGCTTCGGCGCTGCCGCGCGGCGCCGACCGGTGGACCCAGGCCCTCACCGGCCTCGTCGCCCGCCACGACCTCACCCCCGGCTTCGCCGGACTCGCCCTGGCCATCGCCCTGTTGCTGGGGGCGCTGCACGCCGTCGCGCCGGGGCACGGCAAGACGCTGATGGCCGCGAGCGCCGCCGCGCGGGGGCGCGCCTCCCTGCGGGACGTCCTCCCCCTCGCCGCCTCGGTCACCGTCACCCACACGCTCGGCGTGACGGCCCTGGGGCTGCTCGTGGCGGGCGGCTCGGTCGCCGCCCCCTCCGTCATCGCCTGGCTGGGAGTGGTCAGCGGCATCCTCGTCGCCGGGGCGGGAACCCTGCTCGTGCGAAGGGCCTGGCTGCGGCGCAGGCACTCCCATCATCACCACCACCATCACCATGAAGCGGCTCCCTCTGTGCGGGGCGCCCTCTTCCTCGGCTTCGCCGGGGGGCTCGTGCCCAGTCCCTCCGCCGTCGTCGTACTCGTCGGCGCCGCCGCCCTGGGCGAGGCCTGGTTCGGGTTGCTGCTCGTCCTCGCGTACGGGGTGGGCCTCGCCGTCACGCTGACGGCCGCCGGGTTCCTCCTGGTGCGGGTCGGGTCGCTCGCCGGGCGGCGGGTCCGCGGGCCCCGGTGGCTGCACCGGGCCACGCACCGCTTCCTGCCGCTGGGCTCCGCCTGTGTCGTGGTCGCTCTCGGGTGCGGATTGGTGTTCAAGGGGGCGGCAACCGCACTCGGTTGAGGTAGTTTTGTGGAGAATCGCACGGCTCAGGATGGGGGACGCCCGTGAGCGACGACGAGCGTGTGATCGCGGGGCGCTACCGCCTTCTCGCCCCTTTGGGCGAAGGCGGCATGGGCACGGTCTGGCGGGCCCGCGACGAAGTCCTGGGCCGCGAGGTCGCGGTCAAGGAAGTGCGCGCCCCCGCCGGGCTCCCGGCCGGCGACGTCGACCGGCTGTACGCCCGTCTGGAGCGCGAGGCATGGGCCGCCGCCCGCATCCCGCACCGCAATGTGGTGACGGTCTATGACGTGGCGAGCGAGGACGGGCGCCCGTGGATCGTCATGGAGATCGTGCGCGGGCTCGCGCTCTCCGACGTCCTGGACGCGGAGGGTCCGATGCCGCCGCAGCGCGCCGCCCACATCGGCGCCGAGGTGCTCGCCGCCCTGCGGGCCGCGCACGAGGCCGGGGTCCTGCACCGTGACGTCAAGCCCGGCAACGTACTCATCGCGAACGACGGGCGGGTCGTGCTGACCGACTTCGGGATCGCCATGGTGGAGGGGAGTTCCGCCCTGACCATGACGGGTGAGGTCGTCGGCTCGCCCGAATTCCTTGCCCCCGAGCGGGCGTTGGGGCGTCGGCCCGGTCCGGAGTCCGATCTGTGGTCGCTCGGCGTGCTGCTCTACGCGGCCGTCGAGGGCAGTTCGCCGTTCCGGCAGGACACCCCGCTCAGTACGTTGCGTGCGGTCGTCGACGAGGAGTTGCCGCCGCCGCTGAACGCGGGGCCGCTGGTCCCGGTCATCGAAGGGCTGCTGCGCAAGGACCCCGCCGCCCGGATCTCCGCCGCCGAGGCCGAGAACCAGCTGCGGCTCGTCGCCGCGGGCGGCACTCCACGGGCGGCGACGCCCCTTCCGTACCTGCCGACCGTCACGTCACAGCAGCAACAGCAAGCGCCCTCGCCGCTGCCGCCGCCACCGGACCAGGAGGAGCCCGTCGTCGCCACGACCACCACCGTGGCCCCGACGCGTTCACGCCGCACCGTCCTAGTCTTCGCCGCGGGCCTGGTCGCCCTGGCGCTGGCGCTGGCCGGGCTCACGTACGCCCTGGTCAACCGCGACGACGGAGGAGGCGGGGGCGGCAGCAGCAGCGGCTCCTCCGGGGGCGGCGGAGGAAGCGACAGCGGCGGGAGCGACGGCGGCGGCTCCGACGGCGGCACGAGCGGCGGCAGCAGTACGTCGGGCGGGAGCGACGGCGGAGGGTCGAGCACCGGCGGCGGCAGTGACGGCGGCTCCACCGGCGGGGGCGGCACGGACGGCGGCTCCACCGACGGCGGCGGCAACGGCGGGGGCACGACGACCCACCCGGCACAGTCCGTCAAGGTCTCGGTCGTCGGGGCGAACACGCAGTACAGCGGCGCCTGTCCGCCAGGCGCAGGGCAGGCCCCTTCGTTCACCGCGACGTTCACCGTGGGGCGGGTTCCGGTCACCGTCGACTACCGCTGGGTGACCAAGTCCGGTGAGCCGAGCGATCCCGGCTGGAAGACGCTCAGCTTCGCCTCCGGCGGCGGCAGGACCAAGCAGGCGCATCACACGGAGACGGTCGAGGGAGAGCCGGGCTCGACGCATCAGAACGAGATCAGCGTGGAGGTGCGCGGCCCGGTCGAGGCCTCGTCGAACTCCGTCGCGTACTCGGTGACATGCGAAGAGGAGACCCCGACGGGCGGGGTCTCCTCCTATGCGCCGAACTGAGTGGGGTCAGGAAGCCGCCGCGCTGAACACGGGGAGGTAGCCGCCGGACTGGCCCGCGGCCTTGGGGTGGTAGGACTCGCCGATGTTGGTCCAGTTCACGCTGTGCAGCCACGGGGAGCCCGAGCAGATCTCGTGGCCGGTGAAGGTGGAGGTCACGTCGCCGAAGGTGAAGCCGTGGTCGGCGGCGCGCTTGGCGGTGGTGGAGTTGAGGAGGTCGGCCGCGCCGTTGATGGCGCTGCGCTCCTTCTCGGAGAGCCCTGCGAGGCAGCCGCCGCCGAGCTTGTAGAAGCGGGGGTAGCCGAGCACGACGACCTGGGCGGCCGGTGCCTTCGCGCTGATCGCCGTGTAGACCTTGTCGAGGTTGCCGGGGAGCGTCGTCTCGACGTAGCTGCGTGCCTGCGCGATCCGCGCGAGACAGTTGCTCTCGGACTGCAGGACGCAGGTCGTCATGACGTCGGCGAAGCCGGCGTCGTTGCCGCCCACGGAGAGGCTGACCAGACCCGTTCCGGAGCCGAGCGGGCCGAGCTGGTTGGCCACGACATCACCCGTACGAGCGCCCGAGCAAGCCGTGAAGTTGAAGCTGGAGGGTGAGTTCGCGGCCGCCCAGAGCGCGGGGTAGGCGCGCGGGGTGCGCTTGCAGTCGCCGCTTCCGCTGTCGTATGCGCCGGCGCCGACACCGGAGGAGTAGGAGTCGCCGAGCGCCACATAGCCGGTGGCCGCGGCCTGTTGGTCGGATCGCTGGTCCGCTTGAGCCGCTGCGGCCCCGGTGAGGGCGAAGGCGGTGGCGAGGAGGAGTGAGGAAGCGTATGCCGTGATTCGGGACAATCTCATGGAACCTCCCTTAGCAGGATTTCTGCCACGACTGTGGTACCACTCCCCTCGGGGCGCCGGTAGTGTGCATGTCAATGAGTTCGCCTGCAATTCCCTTGCCCGCGCAGCGAGTTCCCTTCCGGTTCAAGGGCCCGCGGGGGAACATCTCCACACTCCCTCCGCATCTTGACGCGCCGCCGTCGACTGCGCGACATTGAAGCCCGGCATCCGGCGCGTCGGGGGGCAAAGTCGCCAATGCAGACCATCAGGCTCAAGGCACCTTCATCAGACACCGGGCAAGGCCCACAAGACCCGCCGAGCCGGCACGAGGACGCGTTGCCGCTGCTCGCGGGCATGGCTGTCGCGATGGGCGCGGTCGGCGCGATGCTGGCGCTCACGGACATCGCATCGCCCCTGCGCGGCCCCCTCACGCTGTTCTTCCTCCTGGCCGCGCCCGGCGCGGCGATAGGCGCCGCCCTCAGGGGACTTGATCCATGGGGCCGGATCGTGACTTCCGTTTCCGGGGCCGTCGCCGTCAATCTGTTGGTGGCCCAGGCACTGCTGGCCCTGCACATGTGGTCGGTCCGCGGCGGAGTCGTCGCCATCACCGTGATCGGCTCGCTCATCTATCTGCTGGTACTGGTACGGCGACTGCGCGGCCGTACCCCGACGAGGCGGACCTCCTGACGTGGACATCACCGTGCACCGCCCCGGAGAACTCACCGCTGCGGACCGGGTGGCCTGGACAGCACTGCAGTCCAAGGCCCATCTCAACGGCGCGCCGGAGCTGGGCAATCCGTTCCTCTCCCCGGAGTTCACCCTCGCGGTGGGCCACTGGCGACGCGGGGTGCGGATCGCGGTCGTGCGCGAGGCGGGTGAGCCCGCGGCGTTCCTCCCGTTCCAGAGATCCGTCACCGGCATCGGCCGGGCCGTCGGCCTCGGCGTCTCCGACTGCCAGGGCCTGGTGCACCGGCCCGGCTTCACCTGGGACGCGCGAGAGCTGTTGCGGGCCTGCGGGCTCGCGATGTACGAGTTCGACCATCTGGCCGGCGGCCAGGGGCCGTTCGAGGCGCACGCCTCCGGCTCCTTCGCCTCCCCCGTCATGGACATCGACCAGGGGTACGAGGCGTATCTCGGCCAGCTCAAGGCGAGATCCCCGAAGTTCGTCCGCTCGACCCACGCCAAGGAGCGCAGGCTCGCCCGTGACCACGGCGCCGTTCGCTACGTGCACGACGAGCGCGACCCGGCGGCCCTGCGCACCCTGATGGAGTGGAAGTCCGCCCAGTACCGCAGGACCGGCCGCAGCGACCGCTTCGCGCAGGCCTGGATCAGCCAGCTCGTGCGCCAGCTCTTCCACACCAGGTCCGATCAGTTCTCCGGCAGGCTCTCCGTGCTGTACGTCGAGGACGTGCCGGTCGCCGCGCACTTCGGGCTGTGCTCCGAGCGGGTCTTCGCCCAGTGGTTCCCGGCCTACGACCCGGCGTTCGCCAAGTACTCGCCGGGCCTGATCATGCATCTGCGCATGGCCGAGGCGGCCGCCGCCGACGGCATCGCGTACATGGATCTGGGACGCGGCCAGAAGCAGTACAAGGACTCCCTCAAGACACGTGAACTCACCGTGTCCGAGGGATGGGTGGCTCTGCGCCATCCGGCAGCGATCGGTCACCGGGTGCGGCGCGCTCCGGTCAGGGCGCTGCGCAACACGGTGCTGTCCCGGCCGGAGCTCTTCGAACCGGCCGACAAGCTGCTGAAACGCATGGGTCAAATTCGATCAAGAAAGAAGGAATAAGAGGGATCAGAAAGGAACGGGGCGCTCCATATACGCCCACCAAGACAGGCCAAATCATCAAAAGGGTGAGGCCTCGTTCCAGGTCTTGCCATACGGTCGCAATCATCAATACCGTCGTACATCCACCCGCATCGGTCCATCACGCAATGCGATCTAGGGGAGGGCTCAAGATCGCGGTGGTTCCGGCGCGGGGCGCGGTAGGGGGGTGCCGTGCTCGGCGACTGAATTCGTGCCGAGTCACGTCCCGCGCAATGCCAGCTCATTTGGCGTGCACGGAGATCGATTTCGTCATGCTCAAGTGAGAACCCCCCTTTCGAACCGGATACATATCCGGACCGCCCGGGGGTGGGCGGTCCACCGGACGAGAGGGATCAGACTCATGAGTTCTTTTGTGCGCCCGGCGACCGAGTCGGACGAAGACCCGTTAAACAAGCCGACGCTGTCCGGCAACTACCGGCCCATTTCCACGCACCTGGCGATCACACCGCCGGTGAGCGTCGTGATCCCCGCGATGAACGAAGCGGAGAATCTTCCCTACGTCTTCAAGACCCTGCCCGACTGGATCCACGAGGTCGTCCTGGTGGACGGAAACTCCACCGACGACACGGTGGCCGTCGCACGGGAGCTCTGGCCGGACGTCAAGGTCGTCCGCCAGCTCGGCAAGGGCAAGGGCGACGCCCTGATCACCGGATTCGAGGCGTGCACCGGCGACATCATCGTGATGGTCGACGCGGACGGCTCGGCCGACGGGCACGAGATCGTCAGCTATGTCTCCGCCCTCGTCTCGGGCGCGGACTTCGCCAAGGGCTCGCGGTTCGCCAACGGCGGTGCCACGGACGACATGACGCCGATCCGCAAGCTCGGCAACCACGTCCTGTGCTCCGTCGTGAACGCCAAGTTCGGCGCCCGCTACACCGACCTGTGCTACGGCTACAACGCCTTCTGGCGGCACTGCCTGGACAAGATCGACCTCGACTGCACGGGCTTCGAGGTCGAGACCCTGATGAACATCCGGGTGGTCAAGGCCGGGCTCAAGGTGCAGGAGATCCCCAGCCACGAGTATCTGCGCATCCACGGCGTCAGCAATCTCAGCGCCGTACGCGACGGTCTGCGGGTCCTGAAGGTGATTCTCACGGAGCGCTCCAACCGCCGCGGCCGACGCCGCACCCGTGGTGTTCCCTTCCGCACACGCCAGGGAGAGGTGTCTTGAGCGGTTCCGGACACCACGGGGGGAGCACGGTCGCGGGCATCTCCGTCGTCATCTGCGTCTACACCGAGGACCGCTGGGAAGACATCCTCGCGGCGGTCGCCTCGGTGCGGGCGCAGTCCCTGGCGGCGCTGGAGACGCTTCTCGTGGTGGATCACAACGCCTCGCTCCTGGACCGGCTCACCAAGGAGTACAAGGAGACCGAGGGGGTGCGGGTGCTCGCCAACGCGGGCCCCCGCGGCCTCTCCGCGGGCCGCAACACCGGCATCGCCGCCTCCAGCGGCGAGGTCATCGCGTTCCTGGACGACGACGCCGTCGCGGAGCGCGACTGGCTGCGCCACTTCGCCGAGGGGTACGCCGATCCGAAGGTCTTCGCGGTGGGCGGGCGCACCCTGCCCGTCTGGGAGTCCAGGCGCAGGCCCGCCTGGTTCCCCGAGGAGTTCGACTGGGTCGTGGGCTGTACGTACAAGGGGCTGCCCGAGGGGCGGGTGCGGGTGCGCAACGTCCTGGGCGGCAACGCCTCCTTCCGCCGCACCGCGTTCGAGGCGGCGGGCGGCTTCGCGACCGGCATCGGGCGCGACGGCGACAAGCGTCCGCTGGGCTGCGAGGAGACGGAGCTGTGCATCCGCCTCACCCGGGCCAGGCCGGACGCGGTCCTGCTCATCGACGACCGCGCGGTGATCCACCACCGTGTGCCCGCGGCCCGGGAGCGCTTCGGCTACTTCCGCACGCGGACGTACGCGGAAGGCCTGTCCAAGGCGCTCGTGGCCCGAAGTGTCGGCGCACAGAAGGGGCTTGAGTCCGAGCGGCGGTACGCCACGCGCGTGCTGCCCGCCGGTGTGGCGCGCGGACTGCGGGACGCGCTCCTTGCACGGCCTGGCGGTGCGGGCCGTGCGGGCGCCATCGTGGCGGGCGTGGTCACCGCGGCGGGGGGGTACGTCCTCGGCAGTGTCCGCGCACGCAGGGGAGGCGCCACTTTCTCGGTCGTGGAGATCGAGAAGGATGCGGACGGTGAGGGGGCTGCGGCATGAGCACGGCACCGATCGGCCGAGGGGGGCCGTCATGAACGCTCCTGTGCCGATACTCATGTATCACTCGATCGCGCATGAACCGACCCTGGAGACACGGGCGTTGTCCGTGTCTCCAGGGGCGTTCGCCGAGCAGCTGGAGCTGCTCGGCGAGCGGGGGTTCACGCCGCTGAGCACGTCCGGGCTCGCCGCCATCTGGCGTACGCCCGGCCGCGCCCTGCCGGCCAGGCCCGTCCTGATCACCTTCGACGACGGATACGAAGGCGTGCACCGGCACGCGCTGCCCGTGCTCGCCAAGCACGGCTTCGCGTCGACACTCTTCGTCTCCACGGGCTGGATCCGCGGCGCCCATGACACCGGGGGCGGCCTCGACCTGATGCTCGACTGGGACCAGGTGCGCGAACTGGCCGCGGCGGGCACGGAGATCGGCGGGCACAGCCACACGCACCCGCAGCTCGACCAGCTGGACGACGACGACCTCTGGTTCGAGCTGCTGCGCTGCAAGGAGATCGTCACCGACGAGGTCGGCACCCGGCCGGCCTCCTTCGCCTATCCGTACGGCTATTCCAGCCGCCGGGTGCGCAACACGGTGCGCGGCGCCGGATTCGCCCAGTCGCTCGCGGTCGGCAACGGCCTCGCGCGGCGCTCCCAGGGGCCGTACGCCCTGCAGCGGGTGACCGTGCGCCGCTCCACCGGCATCGCGGAGTTCGAGCGGCTCGTCGAGGGCCGTGCGATCGCCCGCAACTTCGCAAGGGACCGTGCCCACACCAAGGGGTACGCCGTGGTCCGCAGAGCCCGACAGGCCCGCCGGAAGGCAACTCGTACCCGTGTCTGACACGTCGACCGCCCAGGCAGACGTCTCTGGGTCTCCCCGCACCGAACAGCAGCCGCCGTCCGGCAAGTCGGGCAGGCAGCGCAGAATGCGCCTGCCCGGCAGGGGCGGCCTCGGCGGCTCCAGCGGTTCGGGCGGCGGGAGCCCCCTGTTCCGCAACGCCTACGCGCTGATGCTGAACACCGGCATCTCCGGCGTGCTCGGCCTCGGGTTCTGGCTGGCCGCCGCCCGGTACTACTCGGAATCGGCGGTCGGCCAGGGTTCGGCGGCGATCGCCGCCATGAAGTTCCTGGCGGGGCTCACCGCCCTCACCCTGATGGGGGCGCTGGCCCGCTTCATCCCCGTCGCGGGGCGCGCCACGGGCAAGCTCATCTTCCGTACGTACGCGACCAGTTCGCTGGTCGTCGCGTTCGCCGGGCTGATCTTCCTGGCCACGCTCGATCTGTGGGGACCCTCCTACCAGTTCCTGCACGGGTGGCTCAACGGCCTCGGCTTCATCGCCGCGGTCGTGGCCTGGTCGCTGCTCACCCTGCAGGACGGGGTGCTCACGGGGCTGCGCAGCGCGCTGTGGGTGCCGGTCGGCAACACCGTCTTCTCCGTCGTCAAGCTGGGGCTGCTCATCGCGATCGCCGCCGCGATCCCCACGGCGGGCGTGTTCGTCTCGTGGGTCGCCGCGATCGCCATGTCGGTCGTCCCGCTCGGCTATCTGGTCTTCCGGCGGCTCGTGCCACGGCACGTGAAGGCGACCCAGGACAAGACGCAGCCGCCGACGCTGCGCGAGATGGGCCGCTTCCTGGCCGGCGACTACACCGGCTCGCTCTTCTCGCTCGCCGTGGTCTATCTCGTACCGGTGATCGTCGCCTCGCAGGTCAGCTCGGTCGACAACGCGTACTTCTACATCACCACCACGATCGGCGGCACGGTCAATCTGCTCGCCATCAACATGGGCGCGTCGCTGACCGTCGAGGGCGCGCACGACCCGGCGCGCCTTGCCGCGAACACCCGGGCCGCGCTGCGCCGCATGGCGCGCATCATGCTGCCGGTGTGCGCACTGCTCTTCCTCTGCGCGCCCTTCATCCTGCGCGTCTTCGGCCAGGGGTACGCGGACGCGGCGACGCCGCTGCTGCGCTGGTTCGCGGTGGGCGCGGCGCTGCGGGTCGTCATGGAGACGTACTTCGCGGTGATGCGCGCGCAGAGCCGTACGTCCGGGATCGCCTGGATGCAGGGCCTGTTGTGCTTCCTCGTGCTCGGCCTGACGCTGCTTCTGCTGCCGCGGATGGGGCTGACGGGGGCGGGCGTCGCGGAGATCTCCAGCCTCGCGGTGATCGTGGCCATCGCGGCGCCGAAGCTGTACCGGGTGGCGCGGGGAGCTCCCTCCTCCGAGTCGGCCGACGCGGCGCCGGACGGCGATCTCGCCGACCTGGGGACGCCCGCGACGCCGCCCCCGTCCGCCCCCGAGGAGCCGGGACAGAAGAAGGAACGGCGCGGGCCCGCGTGGGCGCTGCGCGAGACACTGGACTCGGACACGCTGCAACTGGCCGTGCAGACCGACTTCGAGCATCCGGAGCGCAGGCCCGACGTGCGTCCGGGGCCGGGTACGCCGGCGGGCGGGACACCGGCGTTCGGCAGGTCCGCTCCCGGGCGGGCCGCTGCCGGGAAGTCCGCTCCTGGGCAGTCCGCCGCGGACAAGCCGGTTCCAGCGAAGCCCGCTGCCGGGAAACCCGCGGGCACGGGGGACGAGGGGGACGACGTGGAGCACCGGCCGACCTGGGCGCTGAGAACTCCGCCCAAGCCCCGCGAACCGGCGGCGTCCTCGCCGATGCCGCCCTCGGTGTCCTCGGCCGTCACGGCGCCCGCCGAGGAGCCGGGCACCGAGGCACGCGTGCCCGAGGCCCCGCCATCGCCGCCCGCCGTCGCCCCGGAACCAGCGCTCCCCCGCCGCCGCGCCCTGTTCATGGCGCTGCTCCTGGCCTTCGCGCTCGCCCTCTACTGGCTGCCCGCCCTGGGCATCACCGAGGCCGATCTGGACACGATGGGCGGGCTCGGGCTCATCTCCGTCCTGCCCGCGCCGACCCTGGTCGGGGCCGCGCTGCTCGTCGTCGTCTTCGCCTCGCTGCTCTGGATGGAGCGGCCGCACAAGGCCCTGCTCCTGGTGACCCTGATCGCCACGGTGGTGTGTCTGCACGCGCTGCCCGCCGTCCTGGAGGACGAGCCGCGGTTCGCGACGGCCTGGCAGCACCTGGGCTTCATGGAGTACATCGACAGGACCGGCTCGGCGGTGCCCGACCTGGACGCGCGCTGGAGCTGGCCCGGGTTCTTCGCCGCGGCCACGTTCGTGGCCAAGGCGTGCGGCCTCTCGGACATGACCGAGGTGATCCGCTGGTGGCCGCTGGCCATGCAACTGCTCTATCTGGCGCCGATGCTGCTGCTCGTGCGCTCCATGCGGGCGGCCTGGCGCGCCAAGTGGGCCGGCCTGTGGATCTTCGCGCTCAGCGGCTGGGTCGGCCAGGACTACTTCTCCCCGCAGGGCTTCACGTACCTGCTCTATCTGGTGTTCGTCGCGGTGCTCCTGGTGTGGTTCCGCGCGCCGCACGTGCTGTGGGCCAAGCGGCGCCCGGGCGAGCTGGAGGTCGAACCCGTCGACCGGCGCCAGCGCGCCGTGCTGCTCGGGGTCCTGATCGCCCTGTTCGCGGCGACGGTCCCTGCGCACCAGCTCACGCCGTTCGTGATGCTCGGGGTCCTTGCCGTGCTCGTCCTGGTGGGCCGCTCGGAGCTGCGCGGCCTGCCGATCCTCTTCGCGGTCCTCGTCGCCGTCTGGGTGGGCTTCCTGGCGGAGCCGTACTGGTCGGGACACTTCGACGAGCTGTTCGGCGGGATCGGCGGAGTCGGCGGCAATGTGTCGTCGTCGGTGTCGGGACGGATCGAGGGCGGCAGTTCGACCCACCAACTCGTCCTGTACGCCCGCGTGGCGCTGGCCGGCGGCGTCATGGCGCTGGCCTGCTGGGGCTGGTGGCGGCGGCGCGACCACAAGTACACGGAGCGCTCGCTGCTCGTCCTGACCTTCGTGCCGTTCCTGGGCTTCGGCATGCAGTCGTACGGCGGCGAGATGGCCCTGCGCGTCTTCATGTTCGCGCTGCCCGGCGCCGCGCTCCTGGCGGGGCTCGCGCTCTTCCCGCGCGCGGGCATCACCGCCAAGGAGCGCGACCGCGACAAGGTGAGCCTGGCGCCGCTTGCCGCCCTGATGGCGGGTCTCGTCCTGATGGGCGGCTTCCTGGTGGCCCGCTGGGGCAACGAGGCCTTCGAGCAGACCCGGGCCGGCGAGGTCGCCGCGATGGAGTACGTGTACGAGCACGACGACCCGACGGTGCGGCTGCTGTGGATGAGCGACGACACCGTCAACAACGTGACGCCCGCGATGCCGTGGGGCACGCGCGACATGGAGAAGGTCCAGTACGTCCCGACGCTCGCCCCGGCCGACCCGGTCCTGGTCTCCAGCCTGGTGAAGGCGCTCAAGGACGCGGGCCCCAACTCGTATCTGATGATCAACAAGAGCCAGACGATCTATCTCCAGATGGACGTGGGCTACTCCAAGACCTGGGACTCCCGGCTGATCACGAACCTCGACAACCGCCAGGAGCTGAAGAAGGTCCTCACGAACGACGACGCGACCCTCTACACCCTGCGCAAGCAGCCGAACGGCGCGGTCGAGAAGGCCGATCCGGGCCCGATCGGCCCGCAGGTGACGTGGACGCCCTGGTCGGTGATCGGCGCGCTCGCGGCGATCGCCGTGGTCCTGCTGCTCACCACCCGTGAGGTCGTGCGGGTGGCGGTGGAGCCCAGCGTGCGGCAGCTGCGCTGGCTGCAGAGCAGCTTCTGGTTCTCGCTGCCGCTGCTCGCGGTGCTGTTCGCCTCGCTGATCCAGCGGTTCCTGACGATGGCCTGACGTTCCTCGGGGCCGATGGCCGGGCGTGCCCTGGGGCGGGGTGCGGGTGGCTGAGGCGGATCACCGCTTCAGCCACTTCACCTCGTACCCCTTCATCGCGAACCGCTTCCCGTCGACCTTCGCGTCGATCGAGCGGTCCAGGGTGTTCACGACGAGCACCGTGTTCTTGTCGGCCAGGACGCGGACGTTCGGTACGTCGTCGGCGGCGACGGAGACCTTCTCGTACTCCGTGCCGGGCGGGAAGGCCTCGCTGAACCGGGAGAGCATCTCCAGCATCGGCAACTCCGTGCCGCCGTCGTCCAGTTCGGTCGAGCGCCACAGGCAGCCCGCGCAGGTCTCGCCCCTCTTCTGCGGGTTCCAGTAGAAGCCGCTGCTCGCGCCGCCGCGGGCCATCGCCATCAGGCCGCTGGCCTGGACGGCGACGCGGTGCGGCTCGGACCAGTCGTCGCGGTTGTCCTTGCTGTCACCCGGTTCCACGTAGTACTCGGCCCACCACAGCGGCAGGTCGCCGGTGCGCTCCCGCACCCACTTGCCGACCGCGGTGAGCTTGTCGGTGGCCTTGAACTCGTCGGGGAGCATCTCGTCGTCCACGGTGTAGCTGGAGCCGTCCACCACGACGAAGTCCGCGCCCGTCTTGTTCTTGTTCCAGTAGTCGAAGGCGTCGAGGACGCGCTGGTCCAGGCGGCCCCAGTCGCCCTCGACCTCCTTCGAGGCCCCCTCGCTCTGGCGCGGGTCGACGCTGTCCATCACGAGGTAGGGGCCGCCGACCATGATGTCCTTGTTGACCTTCTTGAGCTCCTTGTAGACCAGGTTGTAGAGGTCGGTGTAGCCCTCGTAGTCCCAGCGGGCCTTCTCGTCGTTCCAGAAGCCCTTGAACTCGTTCCAGACGATGAAGTGGCGTACGTCCGGATAGCGCTTGGCGACGGTCGCGGCGAGCTTGGCGAAGTCCTTGTAGTGGGCGCGCTCCGGGGCGGTCTCCAGGGCCTGCTGGCTCCAGTCGGTGTTGTCCGCGCCGGGCTCGCCGCCCTTCATCCAGTCCGGGGAGCAGCACAGGGTGACGACCGGCGTGCCGTCGGTGGCGCGGATGAAGTCCATCCGCTGGTCCATCTCCGCGAAGTCGTAACGCCCCTTGACCGGCTCGGGGTTGCTCGCTCCCCAGCCCATGATGTGCTGGATCTGCGGCAGCGGGCGCGGCTTGTCCGCGAGCAGCGTCTCGGCACGCCGCGTGGCGGCGTCGGTGCCCTCGTCCGCGCTGTACTGGGTGTGGGTGAAGCCCCAGCCCACTTCCGGCTTCGCGTCGCCCGGCGGGACGGCGGGGGTGCCGTGCACCTTGTCCCCGTCGCGCGTGGTGCCCTGGGTGCCCGTGTCGTCCTCGGGGAGCGTGGTGATGACGGTCAGGACCAGGGCCAGTGCGGCCAGACCAATGCCGAGCAGCGCGGTGAGCCGCCACCGCCGTACCCCCGAATTCCACCCATGACGTGCCATCAGGGGCAATAGTAACGGCGGTAGTTGGCGGTAGGACAGGTTCCGGACCACGGGATTGCGGCTTCCCGGCAGCATTGGCGCTGCTCGCGCAAACCTGCGGGCACCTGAACGGAGTACGGCGGAGTGCGTAAACCAGGATGCACGAGGGCACTTGCGTGCCGGATCATGGCGGCATGTCTGCGAACCCTCAGGACACCCTGCCGATCCGGCTCAACGTCGACGACAGCGACTCTCCGTCCGATGTCGTGGACGCCCTCTTCCTCGGGCGCTTCGCCACGGGCGAGCAGCCCTTCTCGCACAGCTCCAACATCGACCGCGTCAAGTCCGGCTGCACGCTGCTCCCGCCGGGTGCGACGGTGCTGCGCGCGGCCCGCGACGACGACCGCAGCGCGACGCTGGCCGAGGGTGACGGCTGGACGCTCCTGATCTCCCGCTGGAACCGCGGCGCGGACGTCACGGTGACGGCGACGAGCGCCGACCTCGCGGAGAAGGTCCTGAAGCAGGCGACGGACGGCGCGCAGGACGAGCCCGAACCGCAGCCGGACAACGTGACCATGGGGTTCTGGTACGTGTCCCCCAGGCGCGGCCCGCACCGCACGACGCGGCAGATCGCCGCCGGTACGTGGGAGGAGGTGCGGGAGAACTACACCGCGCCGGTCGCCGAGGCCATGGACTCCCTGATGAAGACGGGCCCCGAGGACATCTCGGGCCGTCTCCTGCTGCTGCACGGACCGCCGGGCACGGGCAAGACGTCGGCGCTGCGGACGCTGGCGCGGTCCTGGCGCGACTGGTGCCAGGTGGACTGCGTCCTGGACCCGGAGCGGCTGTTCAGCGACGTCGGCTACTTGATGGACATCGCGATCGGCGAGGACGACGGCTCGGCGAAGGGCCGCTGGCGGCTGCTGCTCCTGGAGGACTGCGACGAGCTGATCCGCGGGGAGGCCAAGCACACCGCGGGGCAGGCGCTGTCGCGGCTGCTGAACCTGACGGACGGGCTGCTCGGTCAGGGCCGCAACGTCCTGGTCGGCGTGACGACGAACGAGGACCTGGAGCGGCTCCACCCGGCGGTGGTCCGGCCCGGGCGGTGCCTGGCCCGCATCGAGGTCGGGAACCTGACCCGCGCCGAGTCGATCGACTGGCTCGGCACGGACGAGGGGGTCGCGCGCGAGGGCGCGACACTGGCGGAGCTGTACGCGCTGCGGCGCGGGACCTCCCCCACGTCGGTCCCGGATCCTCGCGAGGGAGCGGACGCGGGGCTGTATCTCTGACAGGTGCCGCTCCCTGTCGTGGGCAGGCGTTCCGCGGGGCGGAAGCGGTGGACACCACGCGAAGCTGCCGGGTACTGACCGAGCAAGGCCTCACGCACCGCCCCGGTGCGGTCTCACCCCGAGTCCCCGTAGGCCGCGCGCACCGCGTCCCGCGCGGCGGCCAGCGCCGCGGCTTCGGAGAGCCCGAGCCGCTGAGCCCGCTCGGCGAAAGCCTGGGCCGCGGCCGAAGCCTCCCGCGCCGCCGCGTCACCGGCCGCCGCCACGAACGTCCCGTGCCGCCCCCGCGTCTCGATCACCCCGTCCCCCTCAAGGGCCCGATACGCCTTGGCCACCGTGTTGGCGGCCAGCCCCAGCTCCTGGGCGAGCCCCCGCACGGTCGGCAACTTGTACCCCACCGGCAGCACTCCGCCGCGCGCCTGCTCGGCGATCTGGGCCCGCACCTGCTCGTAGGACGGCACACCACCCGCACCGCCACCGTCGATCTCGATCTTCAAGGTCACGCGGTGATTGTCCCGCACCCCCGGAAAATAGGAGGCATCCCGGCGCGCCCCGCGCGTAGCGTGCGGCACCATGACCGTCCTAGTCCGCGCCCTGCGCCCCGGCAGCAGACCCGATGCCGAGGCCTTCGCCGCCGTCCGTCGCGCCTGCGTACCCGCCATGCTGGCCACGGCCGATTCGATCCAGTTCGACCTGGCGCACGCCCATCCCCGCTCCCACTACCGCCAGTTGGTCGCCGAGGCCGACGGGGAGATCATCGGCACGGCGCAGGTGGGCGTCGCCCACGACAGCCCCGAACCCGGCCAGGGCTTCGCCAACGTCTACGTACTCCCGGAGCGGCGCGGGCTCGGCGCCGGTTCGCTGATCCTGCGGACGGCGCAGGAGTACCTCGCGGACCAGGACGCCACCACGGTCTTCTCCTGGGTCTTCGACGAGCCCGCGAACCGCGCCTTCGCCGCCGGGCGCGGCTACCGCGCGAGCCGTTCGGCCCACTTCCTCCGCCTCGACCTGGCGGGCGGCGCGCTGCCGCCCCGCCAAGAGCCGCCCGCGGGCGTGGAGTTGCGTACGGGGGCGGAGTTCGGGGACGACCCGCGGGCCCTCTTCGAGCTGGACGCGGAGACGGTCGCGGACGAACCGGGCGATGTGGCAGCTCAGTTCACGGACTACGAGCACTGGCTCGCCGAGACCTGGCACCACCCCTTGGTGAACCGCGAACTGACCTCGGTGGCGATGGTGGACGGCCGTCCCGCGGCCTTCACCCTGGCCCGCACGGACGACGCGTCGCGCTACGCGAGCGGCATGACCGGCACGGCACGCGCGTTCCGCGGACGCGGGCTCGCCAAGCTCGCCAAGAACGACTCCCTGCACCGGGCGCGGGCCGCTGGCTGCACCGAGGCGTTCACCGGCAACGACGCCGGGAACGGCCCGATGCTGGCGATCAACAAATGGTTCGGCTACGAGATCTGCGCAACGGAGGTACGCCATGTCCGAGACCTCGGCTGATACGTCGACGGCCGACAAGGTGGAGGTCGTCCTGACGAAGGCGGGCCGCACGAAGATCCGCTATCCGGCGGAGGTGGTCGCGGACGACGGCACCGTGGTGACGGTCCGCGCACCCTGGGCGGCGGACGGAGTGCGGGACTTCGGCTTCGTACGCTTCGAGCCGGGCGACGTCTTCACGGAGCACTACTGGCGTGACCGCTGGTACGCCGTGAAGGAGGTCCGCACGTCCACCGGCGTCCTGAAGGGCTGGTACTGCGACGTGACCCGGCCCGCGGTACGGGACGGCGCCACGCTCACGGTGGAGGACCTGGACCTGGACCTGTGGTGCTCGGCGGACGGCGGGACGGTCCTGCGCCTGGACGAGGACGAGTTCGCCGAGAGCGGCCTCGCCGAGCGCGATCCCGCCGCCGCCTCGGCTGCCCTGGCCGCCCTCGACGCCTTGGAGGGCCTGGCGCGCGGGGGCGGCTCCCTCTCGCCGGCTCCACCCCTCACCTAAGCGGACTCGCGTCAGCCTCCGACCACCAGCTCCACCTCGAACCCCGCCCCGTCCTCCAGGTAAGCGGCACGGTGCTCCTCCCCTCCCGCGAACGGATGCCGCTCCGGGAAGAGCAAGGACCACCCGTGCTCCGGGGCCCGTGCCACCAGACGGTCAAGCTCCGCCGCGCCCGTCACGTGGAACGCCAGGTGATTGAGGCCGGGCAGCCGCCGGTCATGCGCCTCGCCCCGCATGTCCGGCGACTGCTCCAGCACCACGTACGTCGCACCCCGCCGCCAGCTGCCGCCTCTCTCCCACCGCTGCTCACGGACATGCCCCAACTCCCCCAGCAGCCAGCCCCACGAGGCCTCCGCGGCGGCGAAGTCCGGTACCCAGAGCTCGACATGGTGCGCGCCCCGCGCGGGTGCGAGGGCCACCGCCCGCTCGGCCCCGCCCCTCTCGTACCGCACCGCGTCCCCCTCCTCCTGCCAGTGCAGGGCGAACCTCTGCCCCGTCCGCCACGCCTCAAGTGCCGCCCTGCAGTACGCGACCATGTCGTCCGGCAGTGCGTCCGCTCTGTGCCAGCTCAGTCCGTCGCACTTCTCGGGCTCCGCGTTGAAGGGGTCGCCGCCCGTGCCGTACGTCGCCTCGAAGAACCAGCCGATGCGGGCAGCCTCGCCCGGGCCCCGGTGCTGGAGGACCAGTTCGGCGCTCACGTCCTCGGGGGCCAGGTCGAGGCCGATCTCCTCCTTCGCCTCACGGATCACCGCCGTGCGGACGTCCTCGCCGGGCTCGACGTGGCCGGAGGGGACGTTGAACAGGCCGTCGCCGTAACCGGTGTTGGCGCGGCGGGCCAGCAGGACCTCGTCGCCGCGGCGGAGGATCAGGTGGACGTCCACCACCTCCTTGTGGCGGCTGGGGGCGGGGATGACCGCCACCACCGCGTAGCGCTCGTCCTCCACCCTTCTCCCCCACAGCCGCTCGTCGCCCGACAGGCGTTCGGAGTGGAGGTGCGTGGCCAGGGGAGTGAGCGCGTCGACCAGGCGGGACGCGGGGATGCCGGAGGGGTTCGTCGTGCCCCAGACGCCCTCGACGAGAACCAGGCGGCCGCCGGGCCGCAGCAGCCCGCACCAGTGCCGCAGCGCCGCCTCCGGGTCCGGCAGCGTCCACAGCACGTGCCGGACCAGAATCGCGTCGAAGCGGCGCCCCTGAACGGGCGGCTCGCCCGCGTCGCCGACCAGCACCTCCGCGGCGTGCCCCGCCAGCTTCTCGCGGGCCCGCTCCACCATGCCCGGGGACAGGTCCACCGCCGTGACGCGGTGTCCTGCCTCGGCCGCGAGCAGAGACAGGCTTCCGGTGCCGCAGCCCAGGTCAAGCACGTCGCCGGTGGCCGGAAGCCAGTCCCGCAGGCGCTCCGCCCACGCCTCCCGCACCGCCGGGTCCCGCAGCCCGTGGTCCGGCTCTTCGTCAAAGGTGGCCGCCTCGGCGTCCCAGTCGATCCGCATCCGGCGATGGTGACACCCGCCACTGACAATCCCTCTCCGACGAGAAACCCTCCCGGCAGAGGTCTACAGACGTCCCACCTTGGACATCGGTAGTACAGGGAGGCAGCCATGCGCCGTGTGACCGTGCACAAGACCGTCGGGAAGCCCACCAATCGGCAGATCCGGGAGAAGTTCGAGGCCGAGGAGCGGCCCCGCGAGCGCCCCGAGGTCCGCAAGGACGTCCAGCGGACCTGGTGGCCGGACGGGTGAGCCCCGGCGCCCGCGGGGCGCGCACCGCTAGAGGCGCTTCCTGTAGTGGTAGCGGTCGTACGGACCGTCCACTCTGCGCTCCACCATCTCGTAGCCGTACCGAGGGTAGATCTTCTGGTTCTCCCACATCATCGCGTTCGTGTAGAGCCTGACCTCGGGCAGTCCGAGCGACCGCGCCCGGTCGTCCACGAACGTGAGCAGGCGGCGGCCCACTCCTTGGCCCGCCGCCTCGGGGTGGACCGCGATGCTGTCCAGGAAGAGGTGGTCCTCGTACGGGACGAGGACCAGGACACCCACCACCGGGTCCCCGGTGACGTACACCCGCCCCGCCGCCACCTCCGCCGCGTGGTCCGCCTCCATGGGGACGGGCACGACACCGATGCGCTCGATGTAGGGGTGGTAGGCCGCGTACGTCACCGCCTGCACGGCGGGGACGTCGGCGGCGCCGGCGAGGCGGATGTCGGGTGTCATGCCTTTACGTCTACGTCAGTCCTCCCGCCCCGCACCAGCAGTTTCTTCAGGAGCGGCCAGAGCACGATCAGCGCGATGATCACGTACACCGTGATCGAGAAGGGCGTGTCGACCAGGCCGCTGACGCTGCCGTCGCTGATCTGGAGGGCACGGCGCAACTGCTGCTCGGCGTTCGGGCCGAGGATGACGCCGATGACGGCGGGCAGGATGGGCAGTCCGTAGCGCCGCATGCCGAAGCCGATCAGGCCGATGATCAGCAGGATCACCAGGTCGAGCGCCTCGCCGCCCACCGCGTACGCGCCCACCGCAGCGAAGAAGAGGATGCCCGCGTAGAGGTAGGGCCTGGGGATGCGAAGGAGCTTCGCCCAGACCGGGGCCAGCGGCAGGTTCAGGGCCAGGAGCAGGACCATGCCGACGAAGAGGGACGCGATCAGGCCCCACACCAGGTCCGGTTCGCGCTCGAAGAGGAGCGGGCCGGGCTGGATGCCGTACTGCTGGAAGGCGGCGAGCATCACGGCCGCCACCGCCGTCGTGGGCAGGCCGAGCGTCAGCATGGAGACGAGGGTTCCGGCCGCCGATGCCGATGCCGCCGACTCGGGGCCCGCCACTCCCTCGATCGCGCCCTTGCCCCACTCGTCCTTGTGCCGGGACAGGCGCTTCTCGGTGACGTACGAGAGGAAGGTGGGGATCTCGGCGCCGCCCGCGGGGATCGCGCCGAACGGGAAGCCGATGAGCGGGCCGCGCAGCCAGGACTTCCAGGTGCGCTTCACGTCCGCCCTGCCCAGCCAGGGGCGGCCGACCGGGATCGCCTCGCCGCTGGTGCGCCGCAGGTGGGCGGCGACCCACAGGGCCTCGCCGATCGCGAAGAGGCCCACCGCGACGATCACCACGTCGATGCCGTCGGCGAGTTGGAGCGAGCCGAAGGTCAGGCGCTGCTGGCCGGTCATCTGGTCCAGGCCGACCAGGCCGAGGGTGAGGCCGATGAGGAGCGAGGCCAGTCCCCGTACGCGCGAGGAGCCGAGGACGGAGGTCACGGCGATGAACGCGAGCACCATGATGGCGAAGTAGTCGGGCGCCCCGATGTCGACCGCGAGGTCGGCGACCGTCGGCGCGAGCGCCACCAGGAGGATCGTGCCGATGATGCCGCCCGCGAAGTGCCCGATGGCGGCGGCCGCGAGCGCTTGTGCGCCGCGCCCCGCCTTGGCCATCGGGTTGCCTTCCATCGCCGCCACCACCGCGGCGCTCTCGCCCGGTGTGTTGAGCAGGATGGAGGTCGTCGAGCCGCCGAACATCGCTCCGTAGTAGATGCCGGCGAACATGATGAACGCGCCGGTCGGCTCCAGGCCGTACGTCACGGGCAGCAGGAGTGCCACCGCCATCGCGGGGCCGATGCCGGGCAGGACGCCGATCGCGGTGCCCAGGAGCACGCCGACGGCGGCCCAGAGCAGGTTCATGGGGGTGAGGGCCGTGCCGAAGCCGTCCATCAGGGAGTTGAAGGCGTTCATGTCACAGCACTCCCATCAGCGGTCCGCCGGGGAGCGGCACCCCGAGCAGGTTGTTGAAGACGACGTACGTGAAGAGGGAGAGCCCTGCCGCGATGAGCGGATCGCGGTCCAGGTGGCGGCTGCCAAGGGCGTACGCGGCGCCCCAGAAGAGCAGGGCGCCCGCGATGGGGAAGCCGAGCGGTTCGATGAGGACGGCGGCGCCGAGGAAGACCCCGGCCAGGAGCAGCACGGTGCGCCAGTCGGCGGGTTCGGACAGGTCGATGTCCTCGCCGCCCTCGGCCTCGCCGCGGCCGCCGCGCAGGACGTCGACGGCGAGGATCACGGCGACGGCCAGGAGTCCGATGCCGACGGCGACGGGAACCGTCTTGGGGCCGATCGGGCCGCGCTGGGCGATCTCGACGTCCATGGTCAGCGCGTCGGTGAGGACGAGGGCGCCGAGGGCCAACAGCATGACGCAGACGCCGAGTTCGGAGTGTTCGCGCAGCCAGGCACGGCGGCTGTTCCGGTGCTCGCCGGGCGCGGTTTCGGGGGTCGACGTCGTCACAGTCCCAGCTCCTTCAGCACGGACACCACGCTCTTGTCCTGGGCTGCCAGGAAGTCGCCGAACTTGTCGCCGGTGAGGAAGGCGTCGTCCCAGCCGTTGGTCTTGAGGGACTTGCGCCACTCAGGGGAGTCGTGGAGCTTCCTGACCAGGCCGGTGAGCTTCTTGCGTTCGGCTTCGGAGAGGCCGGGCGGGGCCACGATGCCGCGCCAGTTGGTGAAGTCGACGTCGTAGCCCGACTCCTTGAGGGTCGGTCCGTCCAGGCCCTTGGCCCGCTTGGGTCCGGTGGTGGCAAGCAGGCGCAGTTCGCCCGACTTGATCTGGTCGAGGTACTCGCCGACGCCCGAGACGCCGAAGGCGACCTTCTTGCCGAGGATCGAGGCGAGGAGTTCGCCGCCGCCGTCGAAGGGAACGTAGTTGACCTTCTTCGGGTCGATCCCGGCGGCGCGCGCCATGAGCATGGGGGCGAGGTGGTCGGGGCCGCCGGGGGAAGAGCCGCCGCCGACGGGGAGTTTGCCGGGGTTCTTCTTCCAGGCGGTGACGAGCTGCTTGATGTCCTTGTAGGGCGAGTCCTTGGCGACCACGACGACGTCCGGTTCTTCGGTGAGGCGGGCGATCGGGGTGGTGTCGGCGAGGGTCTTGGCCGAGTCGTTGGAGCGTGCGGCGCCCACGACGCCCAGGCCCATGGACATCGCCAGCTTGCCGTTGCCGTGCTCGCCGACGAGGCGGCTGAGGCCGACGGTGCCGCCGGCGCCGGGCAGGTTGAACACCTCGATGTTGTGGGTGAGTCCGGCGTCCTCGGCGTTCTTCGCCGCGGTGCGGGCGGTGATGTCGTAGCCGCCGCCCGGCGTGTTGGGGACCATGAAGCGCAGGCCGGGGATCTGTGTGCCGGTCTCGGCGCCGCTGCCCGTGGAGAGCAGCGGCGGGCCGGCGAGCACGAGCAGCGCGGCCCCGAGCAGGGCAAGGGGTGTGCGCAGACGCACGTGTGCCACCACCTGTCGGTACGTAGTCGTACGGCGTCGTACGCGGTCGGTACGGAGTCGCACGGGGGAATGGACGGCGGCCGGGTTCCCCGTGGGGGCGGGAGCCCGGCCGCCGTCCGCGGGGACGGGGATACCTGTGAGGTGGCCCACATGTTGCCTGGGCGTTAAGAAGCTGTCTCTCTTCCGGAATCAACGGACGTTGTGGTCGTTGTGGTCGCGCCCATAGCCTGCGGCGATGACAAGGGTGCTGGTCGTGGACGACGACTTCATGGTCGCCAAACTGCACAGCCGTTATGTGTCCGCGGTGGACGGGTTCTCGGTGGTGGGAGTGGCGCACAGTGGCGCTCAGGCGCTGGCGGCGGCGGAGCGGCTGCGCCCCGATCTCGTACTCCTCGACATCTATCTACCCGATATGGACGGCATCGCGGTGCTACGGGAGTTGCGGGCCGTCGAGGAGCGCGACCGGGACCGGCAGCCGCTGGACGCGCTGTTCATCACGGCGGCGCGGGACGCGGAGATCGTGCGGGCCGCGCTGCGGGCGGGAGCGGTGCACTACCTGATCAAGCCGTTCAACCAGGCGGCGCTGCGCGAGCAGTTGCTGCACGTGGCGGCGTTGCGGGCCCGCCTGGCCGGCCTGGACGAGGCACGCCAGGAGGACGTGGACCAGCTCTTCGGCCCCCGCCCGCCCGGCTCCCGCGAACTCCCGAAGGGCCTGGCGGCACACACCGCGGACCTGGTCGAGCAGACGCTGCGGGGGCACCCGGACGGCCTCTCCGCCTCGGAGTGCGCGCAGGAGGGCACGCTCTCGCGGGTCAGCGCACGCCGTTACCTGGAGTTCTTCGCGGACACGGGGCGGGTCGAGGTGACGCTCCGGTACGGGGGGACGGGGCGGCCGGAGCGGCGGTATCGGTGGGTGCGGTAGCGGGCGGACCGCAGGGCTTTTTCGGCGTCACAGCCACACGTTGTCGTTGACCGAGCCGAGGCCCGTGCCGGACAGGCGGCGGTGCAGGGCCAGGGCCTGGTCCTCGGTGAGCGAGGCGACGTGGTCGGCGGCGGCCCGCAGCCGGTCGCCGTGCAGCGCCAGCTCCTCGGCGCGGTCGGGAGGCAGCAGCTCGGGCGCGTCATGGCTCCAGCGCAGCAGCTCGCCGACCACGCGCCGCTTGCCGTGCTGCTGGGTGGCGAGCGCGGGGCGGTCGATGACGTAGCACCACACCAGCTCCTTGAGCAGATCGCAGGCCGCCCGCCGCTCGGCCGGGATCACCAGGCGTGCCCCGTACCGGATCGCGGCGGGGCCGCCCACCTCCAGCTCGATGCCGCGGGTGAAGTACGAGATCAGGTCGGCGGTGCGCCGGTTGACCGCGACCGCGTCCTCGTGGCTGCCGCTGTAGGGGGCGTGCACCGCGAGGCGCTTGCCGATGTCCGCCATCAGGAGCAGCGCCGCGGCGCGGTCGAACGCCTCGCCCGCCCGCTCCCGCTTGGCCTGTACGTAGTCGAGGAAGCGGCGGGTCTCGCGCTCGGTGTCGCCGCCCGCGGCCCCGTCCGGCGGGAACAGCGCGGCCAGCGGGATCAGGCCCGTGCGGTAAAAGTCCTCCACGTCGTGGCAGGCGTAGGTGACGTCGTCCGCCCAGTCCATGACCTGCTCCTCGACCGGTACGGCGGTGTCGGTGCGATCGGCCCGCACCCACGCGAACGCCTCGCGGTCGGCGACGTACACGCCCCACTTCACGTGCCGCGCCGGATTCCGGTCGACCGGCGCCCGCTCCCACGGGTATTTGGTGGACGCGTCAAGACAGGCGCGGGTCAGGTGCAGTCCGCGGTGGCCCGGGTACTTGTGGGCGGCGAGGAAGGTCAGCACCCTCAAGGTCTGCGCGTTGCCCTCGAAGCTGTCCAGGACACCGTCCGCGAAGTGCAGTTCGTCCATCGTGTCGCGCAGCGCCAGCTCGCCGGCGTGCCCGAAGGGCGGATGGCCGATGTCGTGCGCCATGCAGGCCGCTTCGACGAGCGCGGGATTCGGCCCGCCGTACTTGCGCTCCAGGCGCTCGGCCATGCGCCGGCCGAGCTGGGCCACCTTCATCGAGTGCGTGAGCCGTGTGTGGTAGGCGCCGAGCTCGGCGCTGGCCACCACCTGGCTCTTGCCCGCGAGGGCCCGCCACTGCGTCGAGTACAGGATGCGGTCCACGTCGTGCTCGAACCCGGACCGCTGTCCGTCGTCGGACACCCGGCGCCGCAGGGAGTGCTGCTCTAGATCCTCGTCGCTGTATCTGGCTGGTCGCATGCGCGGATGGTACGGCCTGCTCCCCCGGACCGTCCCCTGGCGCACGTACTGGGCGAACCGGCCCTCACGGGGGCTCAGCCTCAGCCCTCGGTTAGCCCTCCCTTAAGTCGACCATAAAGATCACCATCACCCCCTTCCAGCAGGCGAATTCGGGGATTTCAGCGGCTAGTTTTCTCGTCGCCGGGCCGGTTACGAACCGTCGGCGCCGCACGCAATCGGGGGGCGGCACCGGCCGTTCGCAACCGTCTCGTGTCCCCCACCCCCCCCCAGAACCGCCGCTGAGGAGAACCACTCATGACCGCACGTCGAAGCAAGGTCGCCGCGATCGCCGCCGCGGGCATCGCCCCGCTCGCCCTGACCGCCCTGTCGGCCGCCCCCGCCGCCGCGCACGGTTCGATGACGGACCCGGTGAGCCGTGTCTCCGCGTGCTTCCAGGAGGGCCCGGAGTCGCCGACCTCCGCCGCCTGCAAGGCGGCTGTCGCGGCCAGTGGCGCGCAGGCCTTCTACGACTGGAACGGCGTGAACATCGCCAACGCCGCGGGCAAGTCGAAGGAGATCATCCCCGACGGCAAGCTGTGCAGCGCGGGCAACGACAAGTACAAGGGTCTCGACCTGCCGCGCGCCGACTGGCCGTCCAGCAAGATGTCCGGCGGCAACCACACCTTCCGCTACAAGGGCACCGCCCCGCACAAGGGCTCCTTCGAGCTGTACATCACCAAGGACTCGTACGACCCGACCAAGCCCCTGAAGTGGTCGGACCTGGAGGAGAAGCCCTTCGTCGACGTCGCCGACCCGAAGATGGAGAACGGCGACTACGTCTTCGACGGCAAGGTCCCGGCCAAGTCGGGCCGCCACCTGATCTACTCGGTCTGGCAGCGCTCGGACTCCCCCGAGGCCTTCTACACCTGCTCCGACGTCGTCTTCGGCAAGGACAGCGGCGGCTCGGCGGCTGCTCCGGCCCCGGCCGCCTCCGCGCCCTCCGAGAAGGACATCGCCGCGGGCGCGGAGAAGTCCACCGTCGAGCACCACGGCCACGGCGACAGCGACGCGAAGACGGGCGCCGAAGCCTCCGAGGCGGCCCCGGCCGCGGGTGACGGCGCGGCGCCGGGTGACGACGCCGCCGCGAACGAGCCCGAGGTGAACGGCGGCGCCGAGAAGCCCGTCGCGGCCACGAACGAGAACCTCGCCGAGACCGGCGGCGACAGCACCACCCCGTACATCGCGATCGGCGGCGCCGCCGCCCTGGCCGTCGGTGCCGCGGCCATGTTCGGCACGGCCCGCCGCCGCACGGCGCGCCACGGCCGCTGAGCCTGAGCTGAACTTCCGCTGACGTACGGAGCAGCCGCTGACCTCGGTCAGCGGCTGCTCTCGGTTCCGGTCTCGGTTCAGGAGAAGCAGGTGCTCGGCGTCGCGTGCGCCGGGTCCAGCGCGTTGGCGACCTCGTGGTGCGCGACCCGGTCGAGGATGCCTATCGCCACGTGCTCCGACAGGTCCACGGGGCAGAGGTCCTGGATGGTCACGTTGCGTACGTCAGGGCCGTTCAGGAATTGCGTGCGGTACGGGGTGACCACCTCGTCGTACTTGGTGGCGATGACGGTGTAGCGCACGCCGGGGACGGTGTCGCCGCCTTCGTTGAGTTTGGTCAGGAACGGCGATCCGGCCACCTGGTCGGCGAGGCTCGGGGTCTTGGTGGTGAGCAGGTCCTCGATGCCGGGGAAGTGGGGCAGCAGCCTGGTCAGGCCGAGCAGGGTGGTGCCGTGGTTGTCGGGCGCGAGGCCGACCAGGGCGTTCACCTTCTGGGCGCCGCCGAGGAACTTCAGGTAGTAGCGGGGCATCATGCCGCCCTGCGAGTGGCCCACGAGGTCCGCTTCGGCTGCGCCCGTGGCGGCGAGCACCTTGTCGACGAAGCCGTCGAGCTGCTCGGCCGACTTGTCGATCGGGCCGAGCCCGTTGAAGAACGGCACGCCGGGCAGCTGGCCGTAGTCCAGGGAGTAGACGCAGTAGCCGCGCCGCACCAAGTAGGGCGCCAGGACGAGCCAGTTGTCGACGGAGTTGCCGTAGGTGCCGTGCACGAGGACCACGGGGCGCGGGTGGGCTGCGGACGGCTTGCAGTCGTAGTCGTTCCAGCCCCGTGACGAGGCCGCGGAGGCTGCGGACGAAGCGGTGCCGGCGGTCGCCGTGGCGGTGGGGGTGAGGGTGAGCGCGCCCGTCATGAGCAGGGCGGCGGTGAACGCTCTGAGCGCTCGTCTCCAGGGCAGCATCGTGTGATCTCCTTGCGGCTCAAGGGAGTTGCGATGGGTGAGCCCTGTGATCCGGATCACGAGGATGCCGTGCACACGACAAATTAGGGGCGGGCCGTGGAAGTGTGAAGTTACGCGTCAGTAAAAACTTCCAGTAACCACTGGCGCGGTCGCCGCCTCACCGCGGCGGAGAGACAAGCCCCGACTCGTACGCGATGATGACCAGTTGGACCCGGTCACGGGAGTCGAGCTTGGTGAAGAGCCGCGCCACGTGCGCCTTCACCGTGGCCACGGTGATGAACAGCTCGGCCGCGATCTCCGCGTTGGACAGGCCGCGGCCGACCAGCGTGAGCACCTCGCACTCGCGGTCGGTGATGCCGTTCACCGTCCGCCGGGCCCGCGGTCTCGGATCGGGCCGCGCGGCGAACTCCGCGATCAGGCGCCGGGTGACGCTCGGCGCGATCAGGCCGTCCCCGGCGGCCACCACGTGGATCGCCGCGAGGATGTCCTCCAGCGCCATGTCCTTGACGAGGAACCCGCTCGCGCCCGCGCGGAGCGCGCCGTACACGTAGTCGTCGTCGTCGAAGGTGGTGAGGACCAGGACCCGCGTCGCCTCGGCCTCCGCCGTGATCAGGCGGGTGGCCTCGATGCCGTCCATGCCGGGCATGCGGATGTCCATCACGACGACGTCGGGGCGTACGGCGCGGACCAGTCGGACCGCTTCGGCGCCCGTCCCCGCCTCCCCCACGACCTCGATGTCGGGGGTGTCGGCCATCAGGACGCGCAGGCCCGCGCGGACGAGGGGCTGGTCGTCGGCGAGTACGACGCGGACGGTGGGGCCGGTCATCGGGCCGCCTCCCGCAGGGGCGCCTCCGGCAGGGGCAGCAGGGCCGTCACCCGGAAGCCGCCTTCGGGGCGCGGGCCCGCGGTGAACCGGCCGTGCAGCAGGGCGACCCGCTCGCGCATGCCGACGAGGCCGAACCCGGTGCCCGCGGGCAGGCCGCCGCGGCCGTCGTCCTCTATGTCGAGGGACAGTTCGCCGTCCCGCCGTTCGACGGTCACCCGGCAGGTGTCCGTTCCCGCGTGCCGTACGACATTGGTGAGGGCCTCCTGGAGGATGCGGAACGCGGCCAGGTCGATGTCGGCGGGCAGCGGCCCGCGCTCCCCGCGCCAGCGGACCTCCGCACGGACTCCGGCGTCCCGCGCCGAGGCGGCGAGGCGCTCGACGTCGGCGAGGCCGGGGGCGGGTTCGCGGGGCGGCGCGGACGCCTCGCGGACGGAGTGCGCCGTGCCGTCGACGGCCCCCCGCTCCGGCTCGGGCCCCGACTCGGGCCTGCGCAGGGCGACCAGCGTGCGGCGAAGGCCCGCGAGCGTCTCCCTGCTGGTGGCCTCGATGGTGGTGAGCGCGTTGCGCGCCTCCGCGGGCTGGGTGTCGATGACCCTGCTGCCCACGCCCGCCTGGATGGCGATGACGCCGATGCTGTGCGCGATCATGTCGTGCAACTCCCGCGCGATGCGCAGCCGTTCGGCGGTGACGGCCCGCGCCGTGGCCTGGGCGCGCAGCGCGTCGGCGTGCGTACGGCGCTCGCGGGCCGAACTGCCCGTCGTCCAGGCGGCGATGAGGGCGACGGCGACGAACGCCACGGTCTCGCCGTTGTTGCTCGCCCAGCCGGAGGACGGGCAGCCGCCCGCCTGGTACGGGGGGTGGCAGTCGCCGTCGGGCGGGAAGGCGAAGAGGGTGACGGCCTGGGTCGCGAAGGCCATGACGGCGGCGACGACCGAGGTGCGGCGCGGACGGGTGGCGGCGAGATAGCCGATGGCACAGGCCCCGGCCAGCGTCTGCAGATAGCTGACCTCCGTCTTGCGCATCTCCATCGTCGCCGCCACCGCGCCCAGGAGGAGGAAGGCGAGCGCCGGCAGCGGTCTGCGCCGCAGGAGCGAGGCGACCACGGCCGTCAGGGCGATCGACGCGAGGACCATCAGGGTGTCGAAGCCCTGCCGCCCGTGGTCGAAGGTCACGTACGTGACGAACGGGTAGACGACGGCTCCGCTCCAGGCCAGGCCCGTGCGCACGGGTGGCCACAGCCGTCCGGGCGCAAGCCGGCTCCGGCCCTCCCCGGGCAGCGGCTGACCTGGCTCGATGTCCATGCGCCGATCGTATGTGCCCTTTCCTCGCGGGGATATTGGCCCGCGGTCGTACGCCCAGGGGCTACCGGAGCGACCCGCAGCCGCCGCGGCGGTTACGCCGCCAGCGTTCCCGGCACGATCGCGCCGGGGCCGAACTTCGCCCGCGCCCGGTCGGCCACCGCCTCGATGCGGCGGGCCTTGTCGTCCACCGGGTCGAACATCAGCTGGTGGGCGGCGTGTTCGGCGGGGCCGAGCCCTTCGGCGCGCAGCGATATGCCGCGCACCCGGGCCCGCTGGAGGCCGAGCGCCTCGTACATCCGGTACGCGGATCCGGTCAGCGCGCTGGAGTGCGCGGTCGGCTCGGGCAGCGTACGCGTGCGGGTCGTCGTGGAGCGGTCCGCGTACCGCACGGTGAGGGTCAGGGAGCGGCACACCTGGCCCTCGTCGCGCATCCGCGCACCGAGTTCCTCGGTGAGCGAGAGCAGCGCCCTGCGGTGTCGCGCGGGGTCCAACTCGTCGCGCGGGAAGGGCCGTTCGGAACCGAGGGAGCGGGCGGCGGCGTTCGGCACGACGCGCGCGCGGTCGACACCGCCCGCCTTCTCGCGCAGTTCGCGGCCGGTGCGGGCGCCGACGAGGCGCTGCAGCGTGGACAGCGGCGCCGCGGCCACCTTGCCGACGGAGTCGAGCCCGTACGAGCAGAGGGTGCGGGCGGTGGCGCGGCCGACCCCCGGCAGCTCGGCGACCGGCTTCGCCCCGAGGAACTCCGCGACGGCGTCAGGGTCCGGGCCCACGACCCGGGTCACCCCCGGCGCGGCCTCCCGCACGGCCATCCGCGCCAGCATCGGGCCGGGCCCTGCGCCGATCACGCAGTCCACCCCGCAGTGGGCGAGCGCCCGTACCCGGATCACCGAGGCGATCTCTACGGCGTCCCACCCGAAGTAACGCATCGCCCCGCGCACGTCGACGAGCGCGCCGTCGGGCGGCAGGGCCTCGACGACCGGGCTGAACTCGCCGAGCAGCGCCAGCAGTCGGGGCATGGCGGCCTCGTACATCGGTGGCAGGAGGAACCGTACGCAGAGGGTGCTCATCCCGCGCTCCCCGGGCTCTGGTGCCACAGCTTCCGCCCTGTCGCCGCCCGTTCGCCGGGTGGCTGGAGGTCGGCCCAGGGGTGCATCTCGTACCCCGTGGACATGCGGATGCGACGGCCGGCGTCCGCCGGGGCGCCGTCGGACTCCCCCTCCGATGCCGACGCCGGACCCGGCCCTGGCCCCGGCCCCGGTTCGGCGAGGCGCGCGCCCACCGCGTCGAGCCCGCCCTCCCGCCGCAGCTCCACCAGTTCCGCCAGGTTCCACGCGGCGGCGCCGACCACGCTGAGGCTGCGCGGGCCGCGCCGCTGCACCACTCCGCGGACCAGGAGCAGCCAGGAGTGGAAGACGGTGTGCGCGCACCGTTCGTGGGCGTCGTCGAAGAAGGCCAGGTCGACCAGGCCCGTGCCGTCGTCCAGGGTGGTGAAGATGACCCGCTTGCCGGAGCGGATCGGCGGGGTCTGGGTGGCCGCCTTGGCGCCCGCGACCAGGACGGTCGCCCCGTGTTCGGCCTCCCGCAGGCGCCGGGCCGTCAGGACGCCGAGCTCCCGGAGGAACCGCGCGTGGTCGCTCATGAGATGGCGCGAGGAGTCCATGCCCAGGACGCCGAGCTCGGCGCTGAGCCGCTCGGCGTCGTCCAGGTCGGGCAGCCCGGCGGGGGCCGTCTCGCGCCCGCCGGACAAGGGGAGTTGGCCCCCGGATGCGCCTCGGGAGCCGCGCCGCAGCTCCGTCAGGTGCAGTTGCAGGTCGCGGCGGTTGGCGCCGAACGCGTCGAGCGCGCCGACCTGCGCGAGGCGCTGGGCGACCGGTTTGCCGGGCCTGGCCCGCTCCCAGAAGTCGAGGAGCGAGGCGTAGGGCTGCCCGTCCGCGATCCGCGCGGCCTCGGCCTCGCTGATGCCGTGGACGTCACAGAGCGCGAGGCGCAGGCCCCATCGGTCCGGAGCCGAGCCGGAACCGGACACCAGTTCGATACGGTGAGCGACCGCGGACCGGTTCACGTCCAGCGGCAGGATCGGCACCCCGCGCCGCCGCGCGTCCGCGAGCAGCAGCCGCTTCGGGTACATGCCGGGGTCGTGCGTGAGCAACCCCGCGTAGAAGGCGGCCGGATGATGGGCCTTCAGCCACGCCGACTGGTAGGTGGGCACGGCGAAGGCCACCGCGTGCGCCTTGCAGAAGCCGTACGAACCGAAGGCCTCGATGATCTCCCAGGTCCGGCCGATCGTCTCGGCGTCGTACCCCTTCGCCGCCGCCTGCTGCGCGAACCAGAACCGGATCCGCCCCTGTGAATCGGGGTCGGAGAGCCCGCGCCGCACCCGGTCCGCCTCGTCGCGCCCGCAGCCGGTCATGATGTCCACGATCTCGATGATCTGCTCGTGGAAGACGACGACGCCGTACGTCTCCTTGAGCGGCCTCGCCAGGTCCGGATGCGGATAGCGGATGGGCGCGCGGCCGTGCCTCGCCTCGATGAAGGGCCGCACCATGTCGGCGGCGACCGGCCCTGGCCGGAAGAGCGAGATGTCGACGACCAGGTCGTGGAAGGTCGCGGGCTGAAGGCGTCCGACCAGGTCGCGCTGGCCCGGCGACTCGATCTGGAAGCAGCCCAACGTCTCGGTCGACTGGATGAGCCGGTACGTCGCCGGGTCCCCCGGCTCCACCGCGTCCACGTCCACCCGCTCACCCGTGGCCCGCTCGACCTCCCCCACCGCGTACGCCAGCGCCGACTGCATCCGCACGCCGAGCACATCGAGCTTGAGCAGCCCGAGGTCCTCGACGTCCTCCTTGTCGAACTGGGACATGGGAAAGCCCTCGCCGCTGGTGGGCACGACGGGCGTACGCGCGAGCAGCGAGGCGTCGGAGAGCAGCACCCCGCACGGGTGCATGGCGACCCCGCGCGGCAGCGCGTCCAGGGCCTCGACCAGCTCCCACAGACGGCCGTGCTTGTCCACGTCCCCCGCGACCTCGCGCAGTTCGGGCAGTTCCTCCATCGCCGAGCGGGCGTCGCGCGCGCGGATGTGCGGGAAGGACTTGGCGATCTTGTCGATCTCGGCCGGGTCCATGGAGAGGGCGGCGCCCACGTCGCGGATGGCGTGGCGGACCCGGTAGGTCTCGGGCATGGAGACGGTCGCGACCCGCTCGGTGCCGAAGCGGCCGATGATCGCGCGGTAGACCTCCAGGCGGCGGGCCGACTCCACGTCGATGTCGATGTCCGGCAGGACGGACCGCCGCGTCGACAGGAACCGCTCCATGAGCAGGCCGTGCTCGACGGGGTCGGCGTGCGCGATGCCGATGAGGTGGTTGACCAGGGACCCGGCGCCGGAGCCGCGCGCCGCGACCCGGATGCCCAAGTCGCGTACGTCGTCGACCACTTGGGCCACAGTCAGGAAGTAGGAGGCGAAGCCGTGGTACGCGATGATGTCCAGCTCGTGGTGCATCCGCTCCCAGTACTCGCGGTGCCTGTCATAGCCCCGCAGCACCATCCCCGCGGCCGCCCGGGACGCGAGCACGCGCTGGGCGGTGCGGCGGCCCGCGCCGACGAGGTGCGGCTCGGGGAAGCGCACGGAGCCGATGCCGATGTCGTCCTCGGGGTCGACGAGGCACTCGGCGGCGGCCGTCTGCGTCTGCTCGACGAGGCGCTGGGCGGTGTCGCGGCGGAATCCCGCCGCCTCCACGATGCGCTCGGCGTTGCCCAGCATGGCGTCGGCGCCCTTCAACCACCGCTCCCCGCTGTCGAGTTCCTTGCTCGGGTCGACGGGGACGAGGCGGCGCGCGGCATCGAGCACGTCGGCGACCGGGCCGAGCCCCGCGTCGGCGTAGCGGACGGCGTTGGTCAGGACGGGGCGCACACCCTGCTCGGCGGCGAAGCCGACGGTGCGGGCGGCGAGGCGGAGCGAACCGGGTCCGGTGCCTTCGCGGCCGTGCCAGACGGACTCCAGGCGCAGCGCGTCCCCGTAGCGCTCGCGCCAGGGGGCCAGGAGCCGGACGGCCCGGTCGGGGCGTCCGGCGGCGAGCGCGCGCCCCACGTCGGACGCGGGCCCGAGCAGCACGGTCATGCCGTCGCCGTGGTTCTCCTCCCACGGCAGCACGGGCTGCCCCTCGCCGCCGCGGTGCGCTGCGGTGATCAGGCGGCACAGCGAGGCCCAGCCGGTGGCGCCGTCACGGGCGAGGAAGGTGACACGCGGGGTCGACTCGTCGATGAAGGCACCTCCGCGCACCGGAGTCCGCCGCCGCGCACCGCTCGCCGACGCGGGCTCCCCCACCGCGAGCTCGGTGCCGAACAGCGGCCGCACCCCCGCCTTCGCGCAGGCCTTGGCGAACCGGACGGTGCCCGCGAGGGTGTCCCGGTCGGTGAGCGCGAGGGCGTCCATGCCCCGCTCGGCGGCGCGCTCGGCCAGCCGCTCCGGGTGCGAGGCGCCGTAGCGCGGGGAGAACCCGGAGACGGTGTGCAGATGCGTGAACCCCGGCACACGCACCTCCTGAAACCCTGAACCGATCCGACCTCACATCCCCCGCCTCCACCATAGACCAAGTTTCGAACGCATGTGCGACACCCGAGTCGAACCGCACCCCGCTTCGCCCATTCGGCCCCGCCCACCTGCGGGAACGGCAGGGGCCACGGAGCGTGGGGGCATGAGTTTCACCGATGAGTTGAAGAGCGCCGTCACCCCGCGAGCAGCCCTGCTGGTCATCGGTGTACTGGCCCTGCAGCTGCTGTTCATCGCCTCCTACGTAGGGGCCCTGCACGACCCGAAGCCGAAAGACGTGCCCTTCGGAGTCGTCGCTCCGGGCCCCGCGGCCAAGGAGACCTCCGACAAGCTCGGGAAACTCCCCGGTGAACCGCTCGACCCGCGCGTGGTCGAGGACGAGGCCGCGGCCCGGCACCAGATCATGAACCGCGACATCGACGGCGCCCTGATCGTCGACCCCCGCGGCACCACCGACACCCTTCTGGTCGGCTCCGGCGGCGGCACCGTCCTCGCCACCGCACTGGAGAAGATCGCCACCGAGGTCGACGGGGCCCAGAAGCGGACGGTCAAGACCGTGGACGTGGCCCCCGCCTCCAGCAAGGACTTCGACGGGCTCTCGTCCTTCTACCTGGTCGTCGGCTGGTGCGTCGGCGGCTACCTGTGCGCCTCGATCCTGGCGATCAGCGCGGGGTCCCGGGCCGCCAACGGCCGCCGCGCGCTGATCAGGACCGGCGTCATGGCGCTCTACTCGATCGCGGGCGGCCTGGGCGGCGCGATCATCATCGGGCCGATCCTGGGTGCCCTGCCCGGCAGCATCATGGGCCTGTGGGGCCTGGGCTCCCTCGTCGTCTTCGGGGTCGGCATGATCACGCTCGCCCTGCAGTCGCTCACCGGCATCGTGGGCATCGGCCTCGCCGTCCTGCTCGTCGTGATCGCGGGCAACCCGAGCGCGGGCGGCGCCTTCCCGCTGCCGATGCTGCCGCCGTTCTGGAAGGAGATCGGCCCCTGGCTGCCGCCGGGCGCGGGCACCTGGGTGGCGCGTTCGATCGCGTACTTCAAGGGCAACGCGATCACCGGACCGATGCTGGTGCTCGCCGCCTGGGCGGTCGTGGGCACCGCCGTCACCCTGGTCATGTCCTCGCTGCGCGGGGACCGCCAGCCGGGCCAGAAGCCCGCGATGCAGGAGACGGACACGGACACCGGCGCCCACCGCGGGTGAGCCCGAGCGGCGGCCCGGGGCGATTGTCAGACCCGGGTGCGAGTCTTGAGCAATGATCACCACCCTGGCGGTCGAGAACTACCGCTCCCTGCGCAAACTGATCGTCCCCCTGGACCGGCTGAACGTCGTGACGGGCGCGAACGGCACCGGCAAGTCGAGCCTGTACCGCGCGCTGCGGCTGCTCGCCGACTCCGCGCGGGGCGGCGCCGTCTCGGCCCTGGCCCGCGAGGGCGGGCTGCCCTCCGCGCTGTGGGCGGGCCCCGCGAAGGCGGAGCCGACCAGCCTGCGCCTCGGCTTCGCGGGCGACGATTTCGGGTACGCGGTCGACTTCGGGCACCCGGCCCCCACCTCGGGCGCCGGCGCCGAGCCCTCCCTCTTCAATCTCGACCCGGAGATCAAGCGCGAGTGCACCTGGGCGGGCCCTGTGCTGCGCCCCGCCGCACTGCTCTGCGACCGTGCGGGCCCGGCCGTGCGCACCCGCACCGCCGACGGCGGCTGGCACCGCACCCAGGGCATCCGTCCGTACGACAGCATGCTGAGCGAGCTCGCCGACCCGCAGCTCGCCCCCGACCTGCTGCGGCTGCGCGAGCTGATCAGGTCCTGGCGGTTCTACGACCACGTCCGTACGGATGCCGGAGCCCCCGCGAGAGCCGCCCGCATCGGCACCCGCACCCCGGTCCTCGGCCATGACGGCGCCGACCTGGCCGCGGCCCTGCAGACCATCCGCGAGATCGGCGATCCGGCCGCCCTGGACGACGCGGTGGACGACGCCTTCCCCGGCAGCCGGGTGGGCGTCGTCGAGCACGGCGGACGGTTCGAGCTCCAGCTGCACCAGCGCGGACTGACCCGCCCCCTCGGAGCCGCCGAGCTGTCCGACGGCACTCTGCGCTATCTGCTGTGGGCGGCGGCCCTCCTCACCCCCCGGCCGCCCTCGCTCCTGGTCCTGAACGAACCGGAGACGAGCCTGCACCCCGACCTCCTGCGCCCCCTCGCGGATCTGATCCTCACCGCCACGAAGGACACGCAGGTCGTCCTGGTGACCCATGCCCGCCCTCTCGCCGAAGCCGTGGCCAAGGGGGCGGTGCGCCACCGGGTGGACGTCAACTCCATAGAACTGGTGAAGGAGTCGGGGGAGGCGACGGTGGCGGGCCGCGAGAGCCTCCTGGACGAGCCGCTGTGGTACTGGCCGAAGCGCTGATCTCGACTGCGGGCCGTCAGCGGCTGGTCGCGCGGTTCCCCGCGCCCCTACGGGGCTCGCCCCCGTAGTACGCCCGCCTCATCAACTCCCGCATCTCATCGAGCATCGGCATCCGGGGGTTGGCCGGCGCGCACTGGTCCGCGTACGCGTTCATCGCCTGCTCCGGCAGGGCCTCGATGAAGGCGGCCTCGTCCACGCCCTCCTCCTGGAAGGAGGCGGGAAGGCCACACTTCGCGCGCAACTCCTCGACGGCGGAGGCGTAGGACTCCACCCCCTGCTCCGGGGAAGCCGCCGCGAGGCCCAGCATGCGCGCGATCTCCTGGAACCGCTCCGGGGCCCGGTAGACCTCGGCCTTCGGCCAAGGCGTCGCCTTGGCCGACACCGTGCCGTTGTGCCGGATGACGTGCGGCAGGAGCAGCGCGTTGGTGCGGCCGTGCGAGACGTGGAAGGTGTTGCCGAGGGTGTGCGCCATCGCGTGCACCAGGCCCAGGAAGGCGTTGGCGAAGGCCATGCCCGCCACGGTCGAGGCGTTGTGCATCTTCTCGCGCGCCTCGGGGTCGTCGGCCCCGTTCACCACGCACCGCTCCAGGTTCTCGAAGATGAGCTTGATGGCCTGGAGGCAGAGCCCGTCGGTGTAGTCGTTCGCGTACACCGACACGTACGCCTCGGTGGCGTGGGTCAGCGCGTCGAAGCCGGAGTCGGCGGTGACCGTCGCGGGCAGCCTCATCGGCAGCACCGGGTCGACGATGGCGACGTTCGGGGTGAGCGCGTAGTCGGCGAGGGGGTACTTCCGCGCGGCCTTCGGGTCGGAGATGACCGCGAAGGGGGTGACCTCAGAACCCGTTCCGGAGGTCGTCGGGACGGCCACCATCCGCGCCTTCTCGCCGAGGCCCGGGAACGTGAAGGCGCGCTTGCGGATGTCGAAGAACTTCTCCTTGGTGTCCGCGAACTCGATCTCCGGGTGTTCGTACATCAGCCACATGATCTTGGCCGCGTCCATCGGCGAGCCGCCGCCGAGCCCGATGATCGTGTCCGGCCGGAACTCCCGCATGCGCGCGGCCCCGGCCCGCACGGTCGCCAGCTCCGGGTTGGGTTCGACGTCGTCGATGACCTGGACGGTGACGGCGTCGGGGCGCGCGGCGAGGATGTCGGTCACCCGGGCGACGAAGCCGAGCTGCGACATCGTCTTGTCCGTCACGATCGAGACGCGCCCGATGCCGTCCATCTCGCCCAGGTACCGCAGGGAGTTGCGCTCGAAGTAGATCTTCGGCGGGACCTTGAACCACTGCATGTTGGTGTTGCGCCGTCCGATCCGCTTGACGTTGATCAGGTTGACCGCGGAGACGTTGTTCGACACCGAGTTGTGCCCGTAGGAGCCGCAGCCGAGGGTGAGCGAGGGCAGGAAGGCGTTGTAGACGTCGCCGATGCCGCCGAAGGTGGAGGGCGCGTTGACGATGACGCGCACCGCCTTGACGCGCCTGCCGAACTCCTCGGCGAGCTCCTCGTCCTCGGTGTGGACGGCGGCGCTGTGCCCGAGGCCGTCGAACTCGACCATCCGGGCGGCCAGTTCCAGGCCCTGCTCGGTGGAGTCGGCCTTCAGGGCGGCGAGGACCGGGGAGAGCTTCTCGCGGGTCAGCGGCTCGGCGTCGCCGACCTCCGCGCACTCGGCGACGATGACCGACGTACCCGAAGGGACCTCGAACCCGGCCTGTTCGGCGATCCACCGCGGTGACCTGCCGACGACGGACGCGTTCAGCTTCGCGCCCGAGCAGTTCGCGCCGAACGCCGTGGCGCCGAAGACGAACTCCTCCAGCTTGGTCTTCTCGGCCGCCGTGACGACGTACGCGCCGAGCCGTTCGAACTCCGCGATCCCCGCGTCGTAGATCTCCTTGTCGAGGATCACGGCCTGCTCGGACGCGCAGATCATGCCGTGGTCGAAGGCCTTGGAGAGCACGATGTCGTGCACCGCGCGGCGCAGCTTGCCGCTGCGCGTGACATACGCGGGTACGTTGCCCGCGCCGACGCCGAGCGCGGGCTTGCCGCAGGAGTAGGCGGACTTGACCATGGCGTTGCCGCCGGTGGCGAGGATGGTGGAGACGCCGTCGTGGTTCATGAGCAGACCGGTCGCCTCCATCGAGGGCTCCTCGATCCACTGCACGCAGTCCGCGGGGGCGCCGGCCTCGATCGCGGCGTCGCGCACGATGCGGGCGGCCTCGGCGGAGCAGCGCTGGGCGCTGGGGTGGAAGGCGAAGACGATCGGGTTGCGGGTCTTCAGGGCGATGAGGGCCTTGAAGAGGGTCGTCGACGTCGGGTTGGTCACCGGGGTCATGGCGCAGACGACGCCGACCGGTTCGGCGATCTCGGTGATGCCGTTCAGTTCGTCGCGGGAGATGACGCCCGCGGTCTTCAGGCCGCGCATCGAGTTGACGACGTGCTCGCAGGCGAAGAGGTTCTTGACGGCCTTGTCCTCGAAGAGCCCGCGCCCCGTCTCCTCGACGGCCAGCTTCGCCAGTTCCCCGTGCCGGCCCAGTGCGGCGATGGAGGCCTTCTTGACGATGTGGTCGACCTGCTCCTGGTCGTACGACGTGAACCGGCCGAGCGCGGTGAGCGCCCTCTCGACCAGTCCGTCCACCATCTCCTTGGCCGCCATGACAGGGCTCCTTCAGCTGAGACCTTTTCGCTCGTGCCTCCATTGCACACCTGCGCACAGCCCCGCAGGGGCCGAGAAAGACCCCTCCGGGCAGGCCGAAGGTCCCCTTGTGAAGGATTTCACAAGGGGACGGGCGAAGGGGCCGGTCCGCCGTGGCGGACCGGCCCCGGGCCTACGTCAGCCGATCTCCGCACCGAAGGCGGAGAGCGCCTCGGGAACCGGCTGGAAGAACGTCTCCCCGCCGGAGCCGCAGTCACCGCTGCCGCCCGAGGTCAGGCCAAGGGCGGTGTCGCCCGCGAAGAGCGCGCCGCCGCTGTCACCGGGCTCGGCGCAGACGTCGGTCTGGATGAGCCCGTTGACGATGTCGCCGTTGCCGTAGTTCACGGTGGCGTCGAGACCGGTGACCGAGCCGTCGTGCAGCTGCGTGGTCGAGCCGCTGCGCTGCACCTTCTGGCCCACGGTCGCGTCGCCGGCCTTGGTGATGGCCTGCGTCGAACCGTTGTAGAGGTTCACCTCGCTCGGGTGCGCGGTGTCGCCGCTGTACTTGACGATGCCGTAGTCGTTGTCCGGGAAGCTGGAGCCCGCGTTCTCACCGATGACCGGTCCGCCCTGCTCCTCGGACCAGCTCGTGATCGACTCGGTGCAGTGGCCCGCGGTCAGGAAGTGCGGCGCACCGTCCTTGACCACGTTGAAACCGAGCGAGCAGCGGCCGCCGCCGCCCCAGATGGCGTCGCCACCCGCGATGAAGGGCTTGAACTCCCCCTTGCTGCGATGGAGTTCGGCCTTGGAGCCGAGCCCCTTCACGACCGCGCCGAGCTTGTCGAGCTGGGCGCCCTTGACCGTGCGGTCCGCCGTGACGACGACCTTGTTGGTGGCCGGGTCGACCGCCCACGAGGTGCCGGGGATGGACGCCTTGTCGGTGAGGGTGGTGCGCGCGCTCTTCAGCTCGGCGAGGGAGTTCTCGACGATTCTCGCCTTGGCGCCCGCCGACTCGACGGCGTCCGCCGCACTCTTGTCGAGGACGTTCACGACGAGGTTCTTGGCCTTGGCGTCGTAGTACGTACCTGCCGCGTCCGGACCGAGGTCCTTGCCGAGGGACGAGGCGAGCTTTCCGGCCTTCGCGACCGAGAGGGTGTCCGGCGTGGGGGTCGGGGCACTCTCACTCGCGTTCGCAGTCTGGAAGGTGATTCCGGCGGCGATCAGTGCGGTGATGCCCGCACCTGCCACGGCTGCACGTCGCTTGGATATGCGTCGGTGCTTCAAGTCACGTCCTCCTGTGGGGGGTCGGCCCGTTCGGTGTGGGGACCTGGGGACCGGAAGGCGTACCGGCACGGAGTCGCACACGCTGCGAAAGCCGCGTCCATGCCAAAGGGTGCGGCCCACTATCCCGATCCCGCCTGGTAGCACACAAGGTCTACTTCAGGACGCGCACGCGACAATCACCGTGCGCCCCACATGTCTTCACCGGCGCCGGTCTCACCACGTCGGTTCCCGCTGCAAACACCGCGTGCGAGCGAGTGATCGGCAGCGGGTAAGGACTAGTCCTGTCCGGTTCTCGACGCTCCTGGCGCGTCCGGCACTCCGGCTTCCGAATCCGCCGTACCGAAATCCGGCAGCTCGACGGCGGGCGGCCCGGACCCGGCCGCGGGTGACTCGGACACGGCGGCGGGCGGCTGCGGCTGCGCCTGCTGGGCCCGCTCCAGGAAGCGCAACAGCTCCACGGGGAAGGGCAGGACGAGGGTGGAGTTCTTCTCGGCGGCGACCGCCACCACCGTCTGAAGCAGCCGCAGCTGGAGCGCGGCCGGCTCGTCCGCCATCTCGTGCGCGGCCTCGGCCAGCTTCTTGGAAGCCTGCAGCTCGGCGTCCGCGTTGATCACGCGGGCCCGCCGCTCGCGGTCGGCCTCGGCCTGCCGGGCCATCGAGCGTTTCATCGTCTCCGGGAGCGACACGTCCTTGATCTCCACCCGGTCGATCTGCACGCCCCACCCGACCGCGGGAGAGTCGATCATCAACTCCAGGCCCTGGTTGAGTTTTTCGCGGTTGGAGAGCAGATCGTCCAGGTCGCTCTTGCCGATGATCGAACGCAGCGACGTCTGCGCCATCTGCGAGACCGCGAAACGGTAGTCCTCCACCTGGACGACGGCCTCGGAGGCGTCGATCACCTTGAAGTAGATGACCGCGTCCACCCGCACCGTGACGTTGTCCCGGGTGATGCCGTCCTGCGCCGGGACCGGCATCGTCACGATCTGCATGTTCACCTTACGGAGCCGGTCCACGAACGGCACGATCATCGTGAACCCGGGCCCCCGCACCGAGCGCTGGAGTCGCCCGAGCCGGAGCACCACGCCCCGCTCGTACTGTTTGATGACACGCGCCGCAGCCATCGCATAGACCGCTCCGACAGCCCCGACGGCCACTCCCGCCGTCACCAGCTCCTCGACCATGCCGGCCCCCCAGGGTCCGAATTGGGCGTGTTGGGCGTGCACTTCGAAGGTAGCGCCGCACGGCGCGCAAAGGGAGACGGGAGACAGGGGAGAGCCCCCGCCCGGACTCCGGGCGGGGGCTCTCCTGCTGCTGGCTGCAGACTGGTCCGTTACCCGGATCAGTAGACGCTCACGCCGTACGCGCTCAGCGCCTCGGTGACCGGCTGGAAGAAGGTCGTGCCGCCCGAGGAGCAGTTTCCGCTGCCGCCCGAGGTGAGACCCAGCGCCTTGGTCCCCGCGTAGAGCGGGCCGCCGCTGTCGCCGGGCTCGGCGCAGACCGTGGTCTTGATCATGCCGTAGACGATGTCACCGCCGCCGTAGTTGACGGTCGCGTTCAGGCCGGTGACCCTGCCGCTGTGGGTACCGGTGGTCGAGCCACGCCGCGTGACGTTCTGACCCACGGTGGCGTTGCCCGCGCTGGTGATGTCCTGGCTGCCGACCGTGCCGGACTTGGTGATCGACGAGTTGGAGTACTTGACGATGCCGTAGTCGTTGGTCGGGAAGCTCGATCCCGTCGTGGACCCGAGGACCGTGGTCTTCGCCGAGTTGGCCCACCAGGTGCCCGCACCGTCGGTGCAGTGACCGGCGGTGAGGAAGTAGTAGGTGCTGCCGCTGCGGACGTTGAAGCCGAGCGAGCAGCGCCAGCTGGACGCGTAGATCGCGTCGCCGCCGGAGATCAGCTTGCTGAACTTGCCGGGAGTGCGCTCGACCTTGAGGGCGTCCGCGTTGCTGCCCGCCGCCTTCTTGATCTTGGCGATCTCGGCCTTGGAGACGGTGCTGTCGGCGGTGACGACCAGACGGTTCGTCGCCTTGTCGACGCTCCATGCGGTGCCTGCGACATCCGCGTCGAGCACCGCGTCGCTCGCCTTGGTGAGCTGCGCCGAGCTGAAGGTGGTGACGTCATTGGCGTTCGCAGCGGGGACGGCGAGCGCGCCGACGGCCACAAGTCCGGTGGCCACGGCGAGCAGACGAGTGTGTCTCGCTATGCCGCTGCGGGGGGTGGTGCGCTTGATCCTCACTTGTTGTTCCTCCCGGGGGGAAGTCAGTGGGCCGCGTGGGTTGGGGCCCGTGAGGCGCAGCCAATGAGCAAGAGGCAGGCCGGATTCCGGATACGCCGTGCTCCTGACAAGCGCTGCTCGGGAGTATTCGGGCCGGGGACACCGCGCACAAGGGCGCCTTTCGGCCGTCAGCCGGATACGGCGACCGGCCCCGGCGGCTGTCGTACCTGTCGTACGCCGCCGGGGCTTGGGTCATCGGCTCTGCTTCTGACGTGTCAGCTGCCGATGAGGTTCCGCTCCCCCGCGGCGATCTCGGCGCCGAGGGTGTTGCCCGGAGGCGGGAAGGGGCAGATGAAGTGGTCGGCGAAGGCGCACGGCGGAAGCAGCGCCCGGTTGAAGTCCACCGTCGTGCGCCCCTCGGCGTCCGGCGCGGCGGGCCGCAGGAAGCGGAACCGGTAGCTGGACACCCCGCTGGTCGCGTCGGCGAACACCGCCCAGAGCGACCCGTCGCCCTCCACCGACACCTGGAGCGTGTGGTCCTTTCCGGCCAGGCTGAAGGCCAGCTCACCCCCGAGGCCGAGCCCCCGCTCCACCCCGTCCGCGTTGCCGACCCGCACGGTGCGCACCCCGTCGGTGGTGCTCTCGGCGGCGTACGGAGTGAAGCGCCCCTCCACCGCCCAGCGCGCGTCGTACTCGGTGGCCTCGATGCCCCGGAAGGCGCGGCGCGTGGCGGACTCCGGGTCGAAGTCGCGTACCGCCCAGAGCCCTTCGCGCCGCAGCACGACCAGGCGGCGCTCGCCGTGCCCGACGCGGGCCGCGGCGACCGGGCCGGGGTCGGCGCCGAGCCGGGCCTCTCCGTCGAAGAGCTGCCCGTCGAGGGTGAGCCCGTCACCGGCTTCCGCGGTCAGGACGATCTCGTCGCCCGCCTCGGTCCAGCGCCCGGGGATGTCCGGAAGCGACCCTTCCGGGTAGTCCGCGAGCCAGTGCGTGCCCGTGAGGGAGAGCGGGCCGTAGGGCGCGGACACCGTCTCCGTCCGCTGCTCGTGCCAGTGCTTCCAGTCGCGGGAAGCGTCCGTCGTGCCGTCCGTCGATGCGTCCGTCGTCATGTGCCAACCCTTTCATACCGGTATGTGCCGCATGCGGTGTCCCCTTGCGGCTTTCCGCTGACGCTTGCTGACGCTCCCCTACGGCTTGGGCAGCCCCTTGGGGTTGATCTGCGACTCCTTCACGGCCTCACTCGTCAGGTCCCAGCGCCCCAGGACCTTGGCGTAACTGCCGTCCTTGATCACGTGGTTGAGCGCGGCGGCGTACGCGTCGACGAGCCCGCTGTCCTTCTTCGTGGTGGCGGCGATCTCGCCCTGGATGCTGGGGCCGCCGCCCGAGAGCGTCCCAATGATCTTCGTCTGTCCGGACGACGCGACGTGGTAGGCGGCCGACGGGTTCGGCCCGAGGTAGGCGTCGATGCGTCCCGACTGGAGGGCGAGGTAGTAGTCGGAGTCCTTCTGGAAGTACTTGATGTCCACCGGCTCGCGGCCGGCCTTCTCGTTCCGCTCGCTCCAGTCGACGAGGATCTTCTCCTGGTTGGTGCCGGAGGAGACCGCGATCGACTTGCCCGCCACGTCCGCGGGCTTCTTCGCCGTCCACTTCGCGTCCTTGCGGGCCTCGAAGGCGATGTTGTCGTGGCGGTAGGTCGCGAAGTCGTACTTCTCCTTGCGCTCCTCGGTCACCGTGACGTTCGAGAAGACGCCGTCGAACTTCCCGCTGTCCAGGCCGACGAAGAGGTTCTCCCAGGAGACCTGCTCGAACTTCGGCTTGAGGCCGAGCGTGTCGGCGACCAGGCTCGCGATGTCGACCTCGGAGCCGATGCGCGTCTTGTCGTCGGTGGCGTAGAAGCCGAGCGGCGCGACCGAGTCGGCGCTGCCGCCGAGCCGCAGCGTGCCGCGCTCGCGCACCTTCGCGGGCAGGAGCTTCGCGATCGCCTCGACCTTCTTGCCGCGTACGCGGTTCTGGTCGGGCCCGATGTTGATGCCGCCGACCTTCTTGGTGCCGGGCTCGCCGCCGCCGGTCGCGGCGTCGCTGTCCCCGCCGCAGGCGCTCAGCAGGGGCGCGATGGCCAGGGCGGCGACGGAGACGGAGACGGTGCGTCGGCGGGTACGTCGGGAAAGCATGCGGGAGCTCCTGGAGAACTGGAGGGGACTGGACGGGGACGGACGGGAACGGACGGGAATGGGCGGGACGGGATGAGAGAGGGCTAGAGGACCTTGGAGAGGAACGCGCGGGTGCGGTCGTGCCGCGGCCGGTCGAGTACGTCGCCGGGCGCGCCCTGCTCGACGATGAGCCCCTCGTCCATGAAGACGACCGTGTCGGCCACCTCGCGCGCGAAGCCGATCTCATGGGTGACGACGATCATCGTGGTGCCCTGGCTCGCCAAGTCCTTGATGACGTCGAGGACTTCACCGACCAGCTCGGGGTCGAGCGCCGACGTCGGCTCGTCGAAGAGCAGCAGCTTCGGCTCCAGGGCGAGCGCGCGGGCGATGGCCACGCGCTGCTGCTGACCGCCGGAGAGCTGCTTGGGGTAGGCGTCCGCCTTGTCGGCGAGCCCGACCCGGGCGAGCAGGGCCCCGGCCTGGGCGACGGCTTCCTTGCGCGGGCGCTTGAGGGCCGAGATGGGCGCCTCGACGACGTTCTCCAGGACGGTCAGGTGCGGGAAGAGATGGAAGTTCTGGAAGACGAAGCCGATCTGGGTGCGCTGCTTGAGCACCTCGCGTTCGCGCAGCTCGTACAGCTTGTCGCCGGAGCGCCGGTAGCCGACGAGCGCGCCGTCGACGCTGATCCAGCCCTTGTCCACCTTCTCCAGGTGGTTGATGGCACGCAGGAGCGTGGACTTGCCGGACCCGGAGGGCCCGAGGATGACGGTGACCTCGCCCTTGCGCACCTCCAGATCAAGGCCCCGCAGGACCTCCAGGGGTCCGAAGGACTTGTGTACGGCGCGGAGTTCGACCATCGCGCTCATCGCGATGCCCCCTTAGAGAAGTGACGTTCGACGTAGTGCTGGAGGACGGAGAGGGCGCTGGTGAGCAGGACGTACCAGGCGGTGGCGACCATCAGGAGCGGCACGACGCGGCCGTTGCGGCCGTAGATGACCTGCACCTGGTAGAAGAGCTCGCCGATCGCCATCACGGAGACGATCGATGTGCCCTTGAAGAGGGAGATGATCTCGTTGGCCGCGTTGGGCAGGATCGAGCGCATCGCCTGCGGCAGGACGATGCGGCGGATCTGCCGCAGCCGGGGGATGCCGAGCGCCGCCGCGGCCTCCAACTGGCCGCTGTCGACGCTCAGTACGCCCGCGCGCACGATCTCGGCGGCGTACGCGGCCTGGTGCAGGGCGAGCCCGAGGACCGCCGCGCTCATCGCGCCGACGAGCCCCATCGTGTCGAAGGTGAGGAAGCCGGGCCCGAACGGGATGCCGAACTGCAACTCCTTGTAGAGATAGGCGAGATTGAACCAGAACAGCAGCTGCACGATGAGCGGGATCGAACGGAACGCCCAGATGTAGGCGAAGGCGACCGCCCGCAGGAAGGGGCTCGCCGAGAGCCGCATGAAGGCGATCACGACACCGAGCGCGAAGCCGAGCGCCGTGCCGTAGAAGGTGAGCTGGAGGGTGACCCAGACCGCCTTGAGGATCACGTCGGCGGTGAAGAACTCGGCGAACACCTCCCATTCCCAGCCGGAGTTGGTGGCCAGGCCGTGCGCGAACTGGGCCACGAGGACGGCCGTCGCGACGACGGCGGCCCAGCGCCAGGGATGGCGCACCGGGACGACCTTCAGCGCGCCGAAGTCGTCCTTGGCGATGTCACTGGCCGGCTTGCGCTCCGTCACGCTCATCGGGTGCGCTCCGAACCGCGCGCGTAGTGCCGCTCCACGTAGTACTGGCCGACACTGAGCAGCGAGGTGATCACGACATACCAGATGGTGGCGACCAGGAGCAGCGGGATGACCTGGTAGGTGCGGTGGTAGACGAGCTGCACGGAGTAGAGGAGGTCCTGCACCGCGATCACGCTGACGATCGACGTGCCCTTGAGCGTGCCGATCAGCATGTTCCCGGCGGGCGGCACGATGGAGCGCATGGCCTGCGGCAGGACGATCCGCCGCCATCTGCGCCACCGGCTGAGGCCGAGCGCCTGCGCGGCCTCGATCTGCCCGCGGTCGACGGAGAGGATGCCGCCGCGCACCACCTCGGCGGCGTACGCGGCCTCGTGCAGGGTGAGCCCGATGACGGCGATGGTGATGGGCCCGAGGAGGTTCACCGTCTTCACGCCGAAGAGGTACGGGTACAGCGCCCCGATGTTGAACCAGAACAGCAGCTGCACCAGGATCGGCATCGACCTGAAGAGCCAGACGTAGCCCCAACTGACCGCGCGCAGCACGGGGTTGGACGAGAGCCGCCCCAGGGCGAGCACCGCGCCGAGCGCGAAGCCGAGCACCATGACGACGGCGGTCAGCCAGAGCGTGAGCCACAGGCCGCGCAGCACGGACGCGGAGGTGAAGTAGTCGCCGACCACGTCCCACTGGAACGCGTCGTTGCGGACGACGGAGTTGACGGCGATGGCGAGGAGGACCAGGACCGCCGCGGCGGCCACCCACTGCCCGGCGCGACGCTGCGGCACGATGCGCGGGACATCGGGGGGCGGGTCCTGGGGAGGGGCGGGTGCGGCTTTGGCGAGCGTGTCGGAAGACATGGCGAAGGCTCCGTGGATACGGGTGGTGCCTTCACACGGACCGAGCCCCTCAGCAACGATCCGCCTTGAGAGTACGGGGCGCTTTCGGCCCGCTGTCAAGGCTGTCCAGGATATGAGCGTTACGTCTCACGGCAGTTGACGCGGAAACGGATGCCTGCTCCACTTGCCCCATGCATCCGCAGCAGTGGCTGGTCACGCGCTCCCACATCGACTTCGGTCGAGTGTGGTCGGCGTCGTGTTCGACGACTCTCTGAGCCGCCCCCCTGCGCGTTGAGCCCTTCTTCTCCCGGGTCTCTCCCGCCTCGCATCTCCCGTGCGCCCGCGCGCCGTTGACCTCGCCTTCACACGCGTACTCCGCCATCGCACCGCTCTGCGCGACGGCACCCCTCCCTCGTACGTCCGCTTCGCCCTGCCCTGCTGCCTGATGGAGAACGTCACGCCATGAGCACGTACCCGCATTCCCGCCGCGCCCCGCACTCCCGCAGCGTGTCGCACTCCCGTCGCATCCCGGCGGCCTTCGCCCTGATCACCGCCGCCACCCTGACGCTCACCGCCTGCGGCTCCGGCGGCTCCGCCGACACCACGGGCGGCGCGGCGCCCGCGGGCAAGAGCGACAAGATCCCCACCCAGGACGTGGTCTCCTCCGTCGAGAAGAACGCGGCGGCAGCCGAACTCCTGCCGGCGGACGTACGCGAGCGGGGCACCCTCGCTCTCGCGACCGCCGTCGGCGGCAGCCCACCCGGCAACACCTATCTGGAGGACGGGAAGACGATCGTCGGCCAGGACGCCGACTTCGCGGAAGCCGTCGCCAAGGCGCTGGGCCTGAAGCTGAAGCGCGAGGCGGCGAGCTTCGAGGCGATCCTGCCGGCGCTGGACAGCGGTAAGTACGACCTGGGCACCGGAAACTTCGGCGTGACCGAGGAGCGGCGCAAGACCATCGACTTCGTCACGTACATCAACGACGGCCAGGGCTTCGCCGTCCGCGAGGACAGCGAGCTGAAGAAGGTCACCGACTTCCGGCAGCTGTGCGGCCTGAACGTGGCGACCGGCGCGGGCACCACCTTCGAGGTCACCCTGGAGGACAACAAGCACGTGTGCGAGGACGCGGGCAAGAAGCCGTACAGCGTCAAGACGTACGCCGAGCAGGGCGCGATCTGGGGCTCGCTCCAGCAGGGCCGCACCGATGTGGTGATGTCGACCATCAACGGTCTGCGCTACGCGGTCGACCACCAGGAGGGCCTGAAGTTCCTCGGCGAGTACCACCGTCTCGACGTCGGCTTCGCCTTCAAGAAGGGCACGAAGCTGGCGCCCGCCTTCCGGGCGGCGGTGAACCACCTGATCGAGGACGGGACGTACGACCGCATCCTGAAGAAGTGGGGCACCCGGGACTCGGCGATCGACGAGTCCCGGATCTCACCCCCGGAGATCAAGGACTGACGGACGCTCAGGGCGGAGCCTAGAGCCCGCAGTCGCAGCACTGGCAGCACTCGCAACAGCCGCAGCACCCGCTGTCGCCGCAGTTGTTGCAGCAGCCCTCGCGCTTCTTGCGGGACCAGGGGCCCTCGTACGAATCGGCGCAGCACAGCTTGCAGGTGCAGCAGAGCCCGATGGCGACCGCGCACCCCGCCCAGAACCCCCGCTTGCCCGGCTTCGGCGGCGGCTGCGGCTCGAACCCGGGCCCGCCGCCCCCAGGTCCACCGGGACCGCCGGGCACCCCGCCTCCGTACGGATTGCCACCCCCGTACGGGGACTGCGGGCCGTACGGACCGCTGGAGGGAGGTCCGTACGGTCCGCCCTGCTCCGGGGGCGGTCCGAAGGTGCCGCCCTGATGAGCCGTCACCTCGTGGGTGTGCCCGCAGGCGTCGGTACCGAAGGCGCGGTCCACCGAGCGCCCCAGCTCGTGCGCGAGCAGCATGTGGGCGAGCTTGCCGTCGGTGAATTCGACCTCGCGCAGCGCGAGGCGGATGCCGTGCAGCGCGTCGTCGGCCAGGCGCCGGGCCTCGGCGAGGCCGGTGCCCGTGGCCGTCAGCGGGTTCCAGGCACCCGACGCGGCGTCAGCTTCCTTGTCCTCCACGGCATCCAGGAGATGCGCGAGCCTGCCGAAAAGCCGCCCGGCCTCGGCGAGCGGCTCGGCGTTGCCGGGCCTGCCCGCGATGACGGCGGTGTGCGCGAAGGCCGCGGCGGTCGCGGTCTCGGTCGGCTCGGTGACCGCGAGCAGGGGCGTGCCGGGGCCCGCCAAGCCCTCGATGCCGACCTGCCGTTCGACGGCGTCGAGCAGGACCGCCGTGTCGAAGCCCACATCGGCGCCGGTGCGCGCGCCCGCCCGGTCCCAGCTCCGTGCGACCTTCCGGGCGGCGGCCGCCACCGGCCTGCGCGCCAAGAAGCCGTCCCCGTCGACCACGTGGTCGCGCACCTTCGCCGACGCGAGCACCAGCGAGACGGCGGCGGCGAGCCGCGCCCCCTCGCCCTGCGCGACGGACGCGGTGCGCATGCCGCGCAGCGGACAGGGCCCCGCGGTGCGCCGCCGGCCGGGCGACTTGGCGGCCTGAGCCTCCGTCAGAACCGAGATGATCAGGCCGTCGTAGTTGGTCACGACCCGGGCGAACTGCCCGTGATCACCGCGCAGCGCGAGGCAGAGGCCGCACAGGTGCGCCATCCACTGCGCCTTCAGCCCCTCGCCCAGACGATGGGTGCAGGGCCTGACGATTCCGAACATGCGACTCCCCCGTGAGCCTGTTTTCGATCAACTGGGGCATCGTATCGAGGGGTCCGTTCACCCGGACGCACCGGTCGTCACCCATACGCCGTGAAGAATCATATTTCACTCACTGTCAGCAGCCGTACACAGCAGGACCCTTGGGGAACCACGTGAAACACCGTGTTGACTCTGCACCAGTACCGTCACGAAAACCCCGCGCGGCGACTATCCACTTGGCGCACTATCCGCATCATGGACGAACATGGGGATGCGGAACGCAGAAAGCCCGCTGTGAGAGGAGGCGTCCATGGGATCGGTACGCAAGGCGAGTGCCTGGCTTGGCCTCGTCGACGACAACAACAATGACGAGCGTTACTACGACGGCTACGACGACGACGGAGCCGAGGGGCCCGGCGATGCCTGGGTGACCGACCCGCGGGTGCGGGTGGTGGCCGAGGCCGCCGAAGAGGAAGGGCGCCGCATCGGGACCGTGACCCCGGACAGCTTCCGGGACGCGCGCGGCATCGGCGAGCTCTTCCGGGACGGTGTCCCGGTCATCATCAACCTCACGTCGATGGAGCCCGGCGACGCCAAGCGCGTCGTGGACTTCGCGGCGGGCCTGACCTTCGGTCTGCGTGGCTCCATCGAGCGCGTGGCGACGCGGGTCTTCCTGCTCACCCCCGCCAACACGCAGATTGTCAACGGGGAGGCCACGAGCCGTCCGTCGGACGGCTTCTTCAACCAGAGCTAGCGGGCGAGGCCGCTCACCGGAAGGCGTCGAGGCCGGTGAGCGCCTTGCCCAACACGAGTTGATGCATCTCGACGGTGCCCTCATAGGTGAGCACCGACTCGAGGTTCGTGGCGTGCCGCATCACGGGGTACTCAAGCGAGATCCCGTTCGCGCCCAGGATCGTCCGGGACGTGCGGCAGATCTCGATCGCTTCTCGTACGTTGTTGAGCTTGCCGAAGCTGACCTGTTCGGGGCGGAGCCTGCCCGCGTCGAGACGCCGGCCGAGGTGGTGGGCGAGCAGGATGCCCTTGTGCAGCTCGACCGCCATGTCGGCGAGCTTGGCCTGGGTGAGCTGGAAGCCGCCGATGGGCCTGCCGAACTGCTCGCGGGTCTTGGAGTACTCGACGGCGGCCTCGAAGGAGGAGCGGGCGGCGCCCATGGCTCCCCAGACGATGCCGTAGCGCGCGTGGGAGAGACAGCTCAGGGGGCCCTTGAGCCCGGTGACCTCGGGAAGCACCGCGTCGGCCGGCAGCCGCACCTCGTCGAGGACCAGCTCACTGGTGACGCTCGCGCGCAGCGACCACTTGTGCTTGATCTCGGGGGCCGAGAAGCCGGGCGTTTCGGTGGGGACGACGAAGCCCCTGATCCCGTCGTCGGTGTGCGCCCAGACCACGGCGACACCGGCCACCGAACCATTGGTGATCCACATCTTGCGTCCGGTGAGCACCCAGTCGGTGCCGTCCTTCTTCGCGAAGGTGCGCATGGAGGCCGGGTCGGAGCCGTGGTCGGGCTCGGTCAGGCCGAAGCAGCCGATGATCTCGCCCGCGGCCATGCCGGGCAGCCAGCGCTGCTTCTGCTCCTCGGAGCCGAAGCGGTGGATGGCGTACATGGCCAGGGAGCCCTGCACGGAGACGAGCGAGCGGATGCCGGAGTCGGCGGCCTCCAGCTCCAGACAGGCCAGGCCGTACTGGACGGAGCTGGCGCCGGCGCAGCCGTAGCCCTCCAGGGACATGCCGAGCGCGCCGATCGAGCCGAGCTCGCGGGCGAGATCGCGGATGCCGGGCAGTTCGCCCTTCTCGTACCAGTCGGCGATGTGCGGCAGGACGCGGTCGGCGGCCCAGCCGCGGACGGTCTCGCGGATCGCGAGGTCCTCCGGCTCCAGGAGGTCGTCGATGCCGAGGGGGTCGGTGGGGTCGAAGGGCGGCAGGGGCGTACGGCTGCGTGCGGACATCTCGGGCCTCCGGCGGCGCAAAAACTAGCAGTGGTAGTTACTACGGCTCGCGCTGACGTTACGACGCGGGGTCGCGCAGGAACAAGGGCGGGCGGGTGGGAGAATTCCCCGGCCGAAGGCCGGAATCACGTCAGCGGACGGACTCCGCGGGAACTCCGGCCTCGCCACGGGGTGCCGGTACCCCCTGCTCGCAAGCCCCCTGCTCAGGCAGCGCCGCGGGCGCCCCGCATTCCATGGTCCGCGGCAGCTTCAGCGCCATCAGCGCACCGAGCAGCAGCAGCCCCGCGCTGACCAGCAAGGTCACGTGCAGCCCGTGCACGAAGGACTCCCGCGCGGCGCTGCGCAACGCCGCGCCCGCAGCGCCACCGAGGCCGGAAGCGACTTCGTACGCCTCGCCCAGCGAGTGGCTTGCGGCGGCGCTCTCTTTGGCGGGAACGCCCCGCACGGACGAGAGGCCCGGCGCGTACGCCGCGTTCATGACGCTGCCCAGCAGCGCGATGCCGATGCCCGCGCCCAGCTGGTAGGAGGTCTCGCCGATCGCGGCGGCGCCGCCCGCCTGCGACTGCGGCGCCTCGCTGAGCATCGACTCGTACGAGCCGAAGAGGGTGGTCTGCAGACCGAGGCCGAGCAGCACGAAGCTGGTGATCATCAACGGGTCGTTGAGCTGGTCGCCCATCCCGGTGAGCACCACCACGGCCACCGCGGTCAGGGTGAAGCCGGAGGCGACCATCACCCGCGGGCCGAAGCGGTGCAGGAACTTCGATCCGGCGAGGCCTGCCACCATCGCGGCGACGGTGAGCGGCACGAGCCGCATGCCGGTCTCCAGCGGGGAGAGGCCGAGCACCAGCTGGAGATACTGCGCGGCGACCAGTTCGAGGCCCACCAGGGCGAGCATCGCGAGCACGATGCAGCCCAGCGAGGTGCTGAACGCGGGCCGCGCGAACATCGACAGATCGATGAGCGGGTGCTTGCGCCGCCGCTGCCTGCGGACGAAGCCGATCAGGAGGGCCCCGCCGATGAAGAAGGAGAGGAGGGTCGTCATGCCGAACGGCGACTCTCCGCCACCGGCCCGCTTCACCGCGAACACGAGGCCGAAGAGGCCGCCCGCGGCCATCAGCGCGCCGACCACGTCCCACGGGCCGTCGCGGTCACCCGTCGACTCGGGAAGGAGCAGCCGCCCGATGGGCAGGCTGACCAGCATCAGCGGGATGTTTATCAGGAAGACCGAGCCCCACCAGAAGTGCTCCAGGAGGAAGCCGCCGAGCAGCGGTCCGCCCGCCGCGCCGATTCCGGCCACCGCGCTCCACACGCCGATGGCGACGGCGCGCTCACGCCGGTCGGGGAAGACCTGGCGGAGGATCGAGAGGGTCGCGGGCATGATCATCGCGCCGCCGACGCCGAGCAGGGCGCGGGCCGCGATCAGGACCTGGGCGTTGTCGGCCATGGCCGCCACGGCCGAGGCCACGCCGAAGAGGGCGTAACCGAGCAGCAGCACGCGTCTGCGGCCGACCCGGTCACCGAGGGTGCCGAAGAGGATGAGCAGCGAGGCGCAGACCAGTGGATAGACGTCCACGATCCACAGCAGCTCGATGCCGCCGGGCTTGAGGTCTTCCGTGACGGCGGGCACCGCGACGTGCAGAACGGTGGCGTCGACGGCGACGAGCAACAGGCTTACACAGAGAACGACGAGCACCAGCCAGCGGTTGGCGCCACCCTGCGACCCGGGTACCCGACGGCCGGAAGGAGCGGTGGCCGTGGTTGAACCCGACATGTGCGATACCTCCCAGTGGTCCCTCGCATCGGCGGCCCCGCGGGACGTGATCTCCCAGCTGGCGGCGGCGAAAGGCGAGTGAGCCGTCAGAGTACGCGAGTTCACGGCTGTGGCGCGTGGCGGACCTCTCATGGTTGAGCGGAGAGGGTGTGGCGTACGCCACGCTGCCCACCCATGGACCACGCCCCCGGGCGGGGGGCCGGTTCCCGCCGACGCCGATAATCGACCCCGTGACCGACCTGGATCAACGCCCGCCGCCCTCGTACGGAGCCCGTGCGGGCGCCGCCCTGCGCCGCGCGGCGCCCGCGCTCCTCGCCTACGCCGGGGTGCGCGCCCTGGGGGTCGCGGTGCTCGCGGCCTGGAGCGCGGCGGCGGGCAAGAGCCCGCACACGCTGCTCACCGCCCGCTGGGACTCGCTCTGGTACACCCGCGTCGCCGAGCACGGCTACGGCTGGGAGGTGACGCTCCCGGACGGCAGCGTCCACTCGAACCTCGCGTTCTTCCCGCTGCTGCCCTGGCTGGAACGCCTCGTCTCGGCGATCACCCCCTTGTCGTACGCCGACGCAGGACTGGTGGTGAGCTGGCTCGCCTCGCTCTGCGCCGCCGCGGGGATCTTCGCGATCGCCGATCACCTCTACGGGCGACGTGCCGGGATCTGCGCGGTCGCCCTCTGGGCGGTCCTGCCCGTGGGGATCGTGCAGTCGATGGCGTACAGCGAGTCGCTCTTCACGGCGCTCGCGGCCTGGTCGCTGTACGCGGTGCTCACCGGACGCTGGGTGTGGGCGGGCGTGCTGGCCTCCTTCGCGGGCCTGACCCGTCCCGTGGGCGCCGCGGTCGTCGCGGCACTGTGGGTGACGGCGGCGGTCCAGGTGCGCCGGGAGCGCGGCGCCGACCGGCGCATGGTCCTCGGCGTGCTCCTGGCACCGCTCGGCGCCGCGGGCTATGTCCTGTGGGTCGGCCACCGCACCGGGGACGGCCTCCTCGGCTATCTCGACGTCCAGGCCGGGTGGGGCAACGGCTTCGACTTCGGCTACGCCTTCGCCCGCTTCGTCGGCGACAAGTTCACCGCCTTCCCCGCGGCCCTCGCGGGCGTCGGCCTGATCGTCGGGGTCGCCCTGGTGGTCTGGCTGTACGTCATCGGCGTACGGCAGAGGCAGCCGCTGCCGCTGCTCGTCTACTGCGGGATCGTCGTGGCGCTCGCCCTGTGCGCGGCGGGCTATTTCGGCTCGAAGCCGCGCCTCCTGCTGCCCGCCTTCCCGCTGCTCCTGCCCCTCGCGGTGGGGCTCGCCGGGCTGCGTACGTCCAGGTCGGCGCTGGTCCTGGGGGGTGTGGCGGCGGCGAGCGCGGTGTACGGGGCGTTCTGGCTGAACGGCTCGGGTCCGCCATGATCATTTCCGGGTCCCGCGGTGAGCGCCGGGCAAATTCCACACCAGACCCCGGTGAACGAATTCATAAGCGCCATAAAACGGTCGCACTAATGATCAACCAATTCAGTAAGGGGCTCGTCGCGGAATAGCGGGGCCGCCGGAATAAACCCCCGCCTGAGATCAATGCCACATCACATCGTCATCACAAAGCCACTGATTCGGCCTAGTCGTGCACTCACTCGCTGTAACGTCGATTGGGTGCGTACCGAACGAAACCTCACCCGTCTGGACCGGGTCTTCGCCCGTCTTGACCGTGAGCCGGAACGACCGGCCGGCCTCGATGTGCCGAGGATGAGCAGGCACCGGATCGTGCTCTTCAGCGCGACCCTCGCCTTCTACCTCGCCATCGTGGTCGCCGTCCTTGCCACCTCGTGGCTGGTGCGGTTCGACTGGCAGGTCATGTTCTTCCGGCCCTACCAGCAGTGGCCCGAGATCCACGCCTTCCTCGACTACTGGGTGGTCCTCGGCCAGCGCGGTCCGACCGCGGTGATGGTCGCGGCCTGGCTGGGCTGGCGCTCCTGGCGTCAGCACACGATCCGCCCGCTCCTGACGTTCGGCGCGGCCCTGCTGCTCCTGAACGTCACGGTCGGCGCCGCCAAGATCGGCATGGGCCGCCTCGGCCCGCACTACGCCACCACGATCGGCGCCAACGAGATGTGGCTCGGCGGCGATATATTCCCCTCCGGTCACACCGCCAACGCCGTGGTGACCTGGGGAATCCTGGCCTACATGGCCTCCACCCCGCGCACCCGCCGCTATCTCTCGGCGCTCTCGGCGGTGGTCTCCCTCAGCGTCGGCCTGACCACCGTGTACCTGGGCACGCACTGGCTGAGCGACGTCTTCCTCGGCTGGGCCGCGGGTCTGCTCGTCCTGCTCGCGCTGCCCTGGGTGGAGCCGCTGCTCACCCGGGTCGAGGGCTGGATCTTCAGCCTGCGGGACCTCTGGCGCGAGCGCCGCGCCGGCGCCGGCCTCCCGGCCCCGGTCGCCCCGGTCCCGGCGACGCTGCCACGGCCCGCAGCCGCACCGGCCGACGAGCCCCAGGTCCGCGAGCCGGTCGGCGCCTCACGCCCCTCCCGCGCCCCGGCCTACCTCGCGCCGGGCCCGCACACACCGCGCTCCGAGCGCAGCCCGGTCACCCCGGCGGGCAGCCGCCGCCCGCCGCACTCCGAGCGCGCCTCACGCGCCGCCACGTCGCCCCGCCCGGTGGCGGGCGGCTAGCCCCGGACAGCGGGGGTCGGTACGCACAACCCATCCCCCGCATCGCGAAGGCCCCGGTTCCGTCCAGGAACCGGGGCCTTTCGCCGTGCCGCGTGCTGCCTCGCCGCACGCCGTCACGGGTCGTCGTGGGTCGCCGGGGGCGCGGTCAGCCCTTCCAGCAGCGGATCACGACGCCTTCCTTGACCTCGAAGTTGAGCCGCCCCGCGAGGTACTCCATGGTGATGATCGCGCCCGGCGGCAACGACCTGACCGTGGACCAGCCGCGCTCGCGGGCCTGCTGCTCGGCGCCGTCGGCCGCGAGGCCCACGTAGGCGTCGATGCTGTCCTGGGGTTCCTGGGGTTGGGCGGGAGGGGTCGGAATAGGTGCCATGGCCGCCACGTTAGGCGGCGCGGCCCGGCCGGGGAAGGCCGTAGCCGGACACCATGCGTCACCGGTCCCCCTCCGGTCACGCTTTTGTCACAGCATCACGACCGGCGTTTCGCCTTAACTCCGTCACACGTACGGGCGGTTCCGGAGTTGTTCCGACGTGATTCCCGGATTTCCCGCGGGGTTCCCCACCGCGCCCAGAAACGACCGTATTAGCACGGCCGAAAAGTGGACGAGGCGCCTTTACACACCCCACCCAATTCCCGAATCCCGGACGCTCCGGGGGATGTGACGCCGCATAGGGAATTCAAGGTTCCAGCACAGCGGTCTCGTACGCCCCCTGTCGGAGCCGGGTGGGACGCGAGCATCATGGCGGGTGCTTCAGGCAGGCCCAGCGGCGCGACGGCGAAGGGGCGAGCGATGGGGACTGAGACCGCGACCGAGGCCGCACCACCGGTCCGGCACAAGAGTTCGGGCCGGGTCCTCGTGGACTGGCTGACCACCACCGACCACAAGAAGATCGGCCACCTGTACCTGATCACGTCCTTCGTGTTCTTCCTCGCCGCGGGCCTGATGGCCCTGATGATGCGGGCCGAACTCGCCCGTCCCGGCTTGCAGCTGATGACGAACGACGAGTTCAACCAGATGTTCACCATGCACGGCACGATCATGCTGCTGCTCTTCGCGACGCCGACCTTCGCCGGCTTCGCCAACGAGATCATGCCGCTGCAGATCGGCGCGCCCGACGTCGCCTTCCCGCGGCTCAACATGCTGTCGTACTGGCTGTTCCTCTTCGGCGGCCTGATGGTGCTCGGCTCGTTCCTGGTGCCCGGCGGCCCCGCCGCGTTCGGCTGGTTCGCCTACGCGCCGCTCAACAGCCTGGAGCGGTCGCCGGGGATCGGCGCCGACCTGTGGATCATGGGGCTCGCGCTCTCCGGGTTCGGCACGATCCTGGGCTCGGTGAACTTCCTGACGACCATCATCGGGATGCGGGCACCGGGGATGACGATGTTCCGGATGCCCGTCTTCACCTGGAACGTCCTGTTCACCTCGATCCTGGTCCTGCTCGCGTTCCCCGTGCTCGCCGCCGCGCTGCTCGTCCTGGAGGCCGACCGGCGCTTCCACTCCATGGTCTTCGCCTCGGAGAACGGAGGCGCGCTGCTGTGGCAGCACCTCTTCTGGTTCTTCGGGCATCCGGAGGTCTACATCATCGCGCTGCCGTTCTTCGGGATCATCTCCGAGATCATCCCGGTGTTCAGCAGGAAGCCGATCTTCGGCTATCTGCCCCTGATCGGCGCGACGATGGCCATCACCGGGCTCTCGGTCGTCGTGTGGGCGCACCACATGTTCGCGACGGGCGCGGTGCTCCTGCCCTTCTTCTCCTTCATGTCCTTCCTCATCGCGGTCCCCACGGGCGTGAAGTTCTTCAACTGGACGGGGACGATGCTCAAGGGCTCGCTGTCGTTCGAGACACCGATGCTGTGGGCCGTCGGCTTCCTGGTGAGCTTCCTGTTCGGCGGGCTCACCGGCGTCATCCTGGCCTCGCCACCGCTGGACTTCCACGTCACCGACTCGTACTTCGTCGTCGCGCACTTCCACTACGTGGTGTTCGGCACCGTCGTCTTCGCGACCTTCGGCGGCTTCTACTTCTGGTGGCCGAAGCTCACCGGGAAGATGCTCGACGAGAGGCTCGGCAAGATCCACTTCTGGACGCTCTTCGTCGGCTTCCACGTGACGTTCCTCGTCCAGCACTGGCTGGGCGCGGAGGGCATGCCCCGGCGTTACGCGGACTATCTGGCGGCGGACGGCTTCACGGCGCTCAACACCGTCTCGTCCATCGGCGCGTTCCTGCTCGGCCTCTCCACGCTGCCGTTCCTCTACAACGTCTGGAAGACCGCCAAGTACGGCAAGAAGGTCGACCTCGACGACCCCTGGGGCTTCGGCCGCTCCCTGGAGTGGGCCACCGCCTGCCCGGCGCCGCGCCACAACTTCGTCACGCTGCCCCGGATCCGCTCGGAGTCCCCGGCCTTCGATCTGCACCATCCGGAGTTCGCGGCGTTCCATCCGCCCCAGGCGCAGTACCCGGACCCGCAGACCGAGCACCCCGGTCCAGGGCCCGGCTCAGGAGGCCCCTCGCCGAGCTGAGCCGCTCGGTGAGGCCGGCCGGTTCGACGACCTCGAACTCGAAGCCCATCATCAGCACGTGGATCACCAGGACGTCCAGGCTCGTGGCACCCGTGCGCAACAGGCAGCTGCTCTCGGTCTCGGCCTCCAGCGTGCCGTCGGACGGGGAGACCCGCTGGGCCGCCTCCTCCAGGGGCACCAGGAGCCGGAACACCGCCTGGGCGGCGTACGCGCGCGTGGAGACGCCCCTGGCGACGTACGCGGCCAGGTCCTCGGCGGGCGCGGCGCGCGGACCGAAGCGGGGGCCGTGCGGCGGCCTCGGGGTGATGCGGTCCGCGCGGAAGGTGCGCCAGTCCTCGCGCTCGACGTCCCAGGCGACCAGGTACCAGCGGCGCTCGGTGCAGACGATGCGGTGCGGTTCGACCGTGCGGCGGGTCGAACTGCCCTGGTGGTCGCGGTAGTCGAAGCGCAGCCGCTCGGAGTCCCGGCAGGCGTGGGCGAGTTCGGTCAGGACCGAGGGGTCGACGGCCTGCCGCTGCGGGGTCCTGAGCATCGGCACGGTGAACGCGGTGAGCGCGCCGACCCGGCGCCGCAGCCTGCTCGGCAGGACCTGCTCCAGCTTGGCCAGGGCGCGTACGGAGGTCTCACCGATGCCCTCGATGCCCTGCCCGGCGGCGGTGCGCAGGCCGACGGCCACCGCGACCGCCTCGTCGTCGTCCAGGAGCAGCGGCGGCAGCTCCGCGCCCGCGCCCAGCTGGTAGCCGCCGCCCGTGCCGGGGCTCGCGTTGACGGGGTAGCCGAGCTCGCGCAGCCGGTCCACGTCACGCCGCACGGTGCGCGGGGTGACGCCGAGCCGGTCGGCGAGGTCGGCGCCCGACCAGTCGCGGTGGGCCTGCAGCAGCGAGAGCAGGCGGAGCAGTCGTGCGGAGGTCTCCAGCATGGGGCCGATTGTGCCCGGCGTCGCGGACAGCCACGGTCCGCGACGGCGTCGGCCACCGATGGCATTCAGCCTCTCGACGAGGTCAGCCGTCGATCGCGTCCGCCTCGCGGATCCGCACCGAGAGGTCGTTGTCGTTCGTGTAGTACGGCCCCGCGTCGAGCGGTCCGTGCGCCGCGGTGTCGAGCCGCACCACCGGGTAGGTGAAGATCTGCTTCTTGTCCGGCACGTCGTCCAGGAGCCTCGCGAGCCGGATGCGCGGCCCGCTCTCCCCCGCCGGGCGCAGCCAGAGGTCCCAGGGTCCCGGGCCGCTGTCGGCGAGCACGTCGCAGTGCAGGCCGAAGCTGAACTCCACTCCGTCCGCGGTCAGTTCGGAGCGCTCGACGCGGTCGGGCTCGGCACGGCGGGACGCCTCGGCGTAGGCGGCGCCGGTCAGCACGGTGCCGTAGACGCGGCCCTGGGCGGTCACCGCGGGGCCGGAGATCCGCAGCTCGCCGATCTCCGCGTGCGGGGCGCGCAGCCAGCTGCGTACGGAGAGGTTGCCCTGCTTGGTCGCGTACGGGATGCGGACGGCGATGTGGCCGCGGGCCCCGCTGGGGGCGCGGTCGACCAGCGAGCGCAGGTCGTTGACGCCGGGCGCGAGGCGGCGCGGGGTGCCGCCGCCGACCTCCGCGTAGGCGTTCCAGCGCCCCTCGGCCAGCTGGACGCTGCTGGGCAGTGCGGCCCGCAGCCTGCCGTCGGCCGCCGGGGACAGCGGCAGGCGTACGTCCTCGTCGGCGGACGCGGCGTCGCGGCGGCGCAGCAGAAGGTAGGCCGCGCCCTTGCCGCCGGGGTCGGTGACGTCGAAGGTGAGGCCGCCGGCGGAGTCGGCTATGCAGTCCGCGCGCGGTGCGGCGGCGACGTCGTGATCGACACCGGCGTCGCAGGGCGATGAGGCGTCCGAGGTGGCCAAGGCCGTCATGCGGTGGATCCCTTCGTCTGTATGCCGCTGGTCGGTACCCCGTGTCCGATGTCCCGCAGCGCGTACGCGCCGCCGAGCAGCGCGCCGCGGGTGCGGTGCAGTGAGCCGCGCATCCGGCCGCCGAAGGAGCTGCCGCGGGCCAGCATCCCGGTGAACATCGCGTCGTAGCGCTCGGCGATGCGGGCCGGGTCGAAGCGCTCGGAGTCGTGGAGCGCGGCGCCCGCCATCCGTCGGCGCAGTGTGTCGTTGTTGATCAGTTCGAGCAGTCCGCCCGCGATCGCGTCGGGGTTGCCGACCTCGACCAGGCGCCCGTCGACACCGTTGTCGATGATCTCGCCGGGACCGTGCGGGCAGTCGGTGGCCACCACGGGCAGACCGCAGCGCATCGCCTCGACGATCGTCATGCCGAAGGACTCCAGGCTGGAGGTGACGGCCGCGATGGAGCCCTTGGCCCACTCGGGCTCGATGGGGTGGGCGGGGCCCATCAGGAAGACGTGGTTGTAGAGGCCGAGTTCGTCGATCAGGGCGCGCAGCTTGTCCTTCTGCTTGCCGCCGCCGTATATCCGAAGCCGCCAGTCGGGGCGCTCGGCGCGCACCTGGTCGAAGGCCCGTATCAGCAGGTCGTACCGCTTGACGGGGGCGAGCCGCCCTGCCGCGACGACCCACTTCTGGTTGCCGTCGGCGGGCTCTATGCCGGGCGCGGGCACGGGGTTGGGCACGGCCTGGACGTGGACTCCGGGCAGGCGCATCATGCGGCGATAGGCGCGGGCGTCGGCCTCGGTCGTCGTGGTCAGGACGTCGAGGCGGGGGTAGACGCTGCGCAGCTGTCGGCGCAGTTCCTTGGAGTGGCTGTCGAGCGTGAGGTGCTCCTGGCCGACCCGCAGCGGGCCGCGCGCCGCCTCGCGGGCGATGTGCACGTTCAGGCCCGGCCGCGTGCCGACCACCACGTCGGAGTCGAGCGAGGAGAGGTGCGCGGCGATGCGCCGGTCGGTCAGGGCGCTGTACTGGTCGTAGCGGCCTTCCGCGCCGGGGAACGTGCGGGCGGGCCGCAGGGCCTCGGGGGTCTCCCCCTCGTAGCCGGGGCTTTCCTTGCGCATGTCGACAAGGTGACGGAGCCCGACGCGGGAGTCGGGCGAGAAGACGGGTTCGTCACGGTGCCGGAAGACGGAGACGATCTCGACGTCGTGGTGCTCGGCGAGTGTGTTCGCCAAGTTGTACGTCGTCCGGATCGTCCCGCCGATTCCGTACGCGTTGTGAATCAGGAAAGAGATGTGCATGCGTCCCCGTATCCCACGCTTCCCCGCGGACAGTCCTTCTCGTCCGCCTACCGCAGGGTTAGACGGGGATTACGGCCTCAGGGTTGGGCTCCATCATCATCTTGTTCCTGAACAGTTGTGCCATTGGTATCCGGTTCCGGGAACTTTCCTGCTAGGTACACGCATCATGGCTGGTAGGAGAGCTGCGGCACGTCGAAGCAGTTGTCGTTCATGTCTCCCTGTGTGACCCAGCCCTCACTGTCCTTCCAGCGGGCCACCGACACACAGGTCATACGGGTCTCGGGCGGATCGGCCCGCTCCTCGTACGTCACCGGAAGCAGCAGCCCCCGCGCGGTGTACGACTTGCCCCGGTTCATAAAGCGGTCGACGCATGCGCGCGTGACATCACCCCGGCACGACGTCGCCGCGTCCGTGAACCACATGGCGGCTGCCCAGCCCTCCAGCTGCCACTGGGAGAGGTCCTTGTGCCCCTTCATGGCGTCGCGGAACTCGCGGACGGCCGGCTGACCGGTGTCCTCGTAGTTGCGGCTCGCGCCGGTGGCCCACAGGGCGTTGCGGCAGCGCGGTGCGTCCTTGTAGTCCTCGGCCACCGACGAGGTCCAGTTCTGCACGTTGGTGACCTTGGCGGTGACCTCCGCCCCCACCTCGTCCATCGCCTCGCACAGCTGGGCGTTGCCATGGGTGTCCATCGCGTCGAAGACGAGGTCGACGCCCTGCTCCTTCAGGTCGGCCGCCGCCGCGCGGAAGTTGGGCAGCGCGAAGTCGACCTGCTCGGTGACCACCTCATACCCCTCGGCCTTCAGGCCCCGGGCGACGAGTCGGGCGTACGCGGCGGACGCGGCCTGGTTGTAGGAGACGACGCCGGCGGTGCGTGCCCCCTGCTCCCGCTTGAAGTAGCGGTAGACCTCGGTCCCGCCGATCAGCTTGCCGTCCCAGCCCGGCTTCCCGTTCCGCGGGGCGACGCTGCCGTAGATCCCGTACAGATGTGGATAGGTGTCGTACGCGGACCCGATCGGCTGGCCCCCGACGTCGGGCACCCGTGCGCGGGAGACCCGGGAGGCCCCGGCGTAGTCCAGCGAACTGGTCGCGACGAGCGCGACGACGCGCTCCTCGTCGACCAGCTTGTCCACGCATTCACTGTTGCCGACACCGCTGCCGCCGTCGTCGCACGTACGCACCTCGACCTTGCGCCCCTCGATGCCGCCCCGGGCGTTCAGGCGCTCGAAGTACGCCTTGGCCCCGTCCCGGGGCCCGGTGAACGCGGAGCCGCCGACCGGGCTGGTCGCGCTGGTGATGACGCCGACCCGGATCGGCGCCCCCGACGGGGCGGGCGCCCTGCTCCTGCCCTCGAAGTCGCTCTCGGGGAGCCGGCTGCCGCACCCCGCCACCGCCACGAGCAGCGCGGCTACGGCAAGGGCCTCAACAGCCCGGACCGGGCGACTCATTGCCGCTCAGCTTCACCAGGGCGCAGAGAGTCTTGACGGACACCTTCCAGGTGTCGTCCTGGTTGACGGAGGTGCCCGAGGCGTCGGGCAGCGCGGTGGCACCCTTCAGGGTCAGGGCGTACGTCACGTCCGCCTCGGTCGCCGAGCTGAACTCGACCTTGTTCACGTCGGCGCTGACCTGCTTGCCGCGCTCGTCGCCGCTGAAGCTCTTCAGGACGGCGCGCATCTTCGGCCCGTCCTCGAGGACGGCCTCCTTCTCCTTCATGGAGACGGCGGGATCGAAGAACTTCTCGAAGTTCTCCTTGACCTCTTTCTCGGCCGCCGCCGGATCCGCGGGCGCGCTCGCGTCCTCCGAAGGAGCGTCCTCCGAGGGGGCGTCCTCCGAAGGCGTGTCCGGGGTCGACGTCTCGGCGGACGGCTTGGGCGGATCGCTGTCGCCGCCACCGCCGCTGTCGTCACCGCATGCCACGGCGGCCGGAGCGACCAGCAGGACCGCGGCTGCCGCCAGCGCCGCGCTCCTCACCCTGCCCCGCCTGAGATCGCTCCCCCGCTTGGGGCTTGTCCAGAGCACCATCTGGCTCACCACCGGGTGTCGGTCCGGGCCATCAGGGCCCGGTGCTTTCAGGGTCAGCTTGCAGAAGGCATAGTGCAAGCCATCGGCTGACATGGACAGCCCACCGACGCTACGAACGTGTCCCAGGGGGCGCAGATGCGGGCGGCTCAATCGGATCGGACGGCTCGTTCGGCGCGGCTCCGCGCCGTGCGCCCCCTCCTCTGGGTGGCCTTCGCCGCCCTCGCCACCGGCGCCGTGCTCTGCGTGGTCGGCTGGTACGGCATCTCCGGCGAGCGCTTCGCCGAGCGGCAGCTCCCGTATCTGGCGTCGTGCACGGTGCCGGGCGCCGCGCTGATCATCGCCGGGGCGGTGCTCCTCACCCACGGCAGGAGCACGCTGGCCACGGCCCGCGTGGAGGAGCTGTACGAGCTCCTGGTGACGGCGGGCACGCCGGACGCCGCGGCGGAGCGGCCGGCCCCGGCGGTGGCGACCAGCGGCGCATCGCTGATGATCCCCGGCGGAACCCTCTGGCACCGCGCGGACTGCCCCCTGGTGGCGGGGAAACCGCAGGCCGTCCCCGCGGACGCCCACATCCTCGCGACCGGCGATCTGAGCCCCTGCCCCATCTGCGAACCACGGCCCGCCGCCGCTCCCCCGGAGCGATGACCCGGTGGCCTCCCTGAGCTACGACCTGACGCTGGCCGGGCTCGCGGTGGGCAGCGCGGCGGCCCTCACCGGCATCGGCCTGATCGTCACGTACCGCGCGACCGGTGTCCTCAACTTCGCGCACGGCGCGATCGCGATGGTCTGCGCGTACGTCCTGCGCCAACTGACGGTGGAGTGGCACTGGCCGCTGCCCCTGGCCACGGCGGTCACGCTCCTCCTGATCGCCCCGGCCATCGGCCTGCTCCTGGAGAAGGCGGTCTTCCGCCCCTTGGCGGTCCTGGGCAGCGACCCGGCCCAGACCCTGGTGGCGTCCATCGGCGTCTTCATCCTCCTGGTGGGAGGCGCCGCCCTGATCTGGGGCCCGGGAGCGAAGGCGGACGCCCCCGCCCTCGTGTCGACGGACCCCTGGGTCCCCCTGGCCGCGACGGTCGCCCTCGCCACCGCGGTCTGGGCCACCACCCGCTGGACCCGCTTCGGCGGCGAACTGCGGGCGGTGGTCGACAACCGCCCGCTCGCGGTCCTCAGCGGCATCGACGCGGACCGGGTGGCGTCGGTGGGCTGGGCGTTCGGCGCCTTCACGGCGGGCCTGACCGGCGCGCTGCTCGCCCCCTTCGTACGCCTCGACCCCTACGGCATGCCCCTCCTGGTCATGGAGGTGGTGGCGGTGGCGGTGGCGGCCCGCATGCGCAGCCTGTCCATCGCGGTGGTGGTGGCCCTGGGCCTTGGCGTGGCCCAGAGCCAGCTGACCCGCCTGCACCCGTCGGGCTGGGCGGAGCCCCTGATCCAGGCACTGGGCGCGAACCTCTTCGTGGTGGCCCTCCTCGTCGCGGCCCTGGTGCTCCCGGGCATCGGCTCGCGGAACACGCTGCCGCGCGCGGTGACGGCACGGGTGCCGACGCCGCCGGGCGCGTGGATAGTGGCGGCGGTGCTCTTCCTGATCCCGCTGGGCTTCGCGGGCTCGGACCTGACGACATCGGTCCAGGTCCCGGCGCTGGCGGTGATCCTCCTCTCCCTGGTGATCGTGACGGGGCGCGGCGGCCAGATCTCCCTGGGCCAGGCGGCGTACGCGGGTCTGGGCGCGCTCTTCACGGCACTCCTGACGGCGGGCCGCTTCCCGGGCCTGCCCGAGCTGCCCCACCTCCCGGCCCTGGCCGTGGCCGTCCTCCTGGTGGCCCCCCTCGGCCTCCTGACCGGCTGGCCCGCGATCAGCCGCCGGGGGCTCGCGCTGGCCCTTGCGACGTTCGCGGTGGGCGTCGGCGTGAGCCGCTTCGTCTTCGCCCAGCCGTACGCGACGTCGGGGCTCACCCTGGACCGCCCCGCGGGCTTCGACAGCGACCGCGCGTACTACGTCCTCGAACTCCTCCTGCTCGCCGCGGCGTTGCTCTTCGCGAGCAGCATGCGCCGGGGCCGCATGGGGCGCGCGCTTGCCGCGATGCGGGACCACGAGGCGGGGGCGGCGGCCGCGGGCGTGCCGGTCCGCACCCTGAAGCTCACGGCCTTCGTGGCCGGTGCGGCGCTGGCCGCGCTGGGCGGGGGGATGCTGGGCATGGGGCTGCGGGCCTTCGACCCGGCCGCGTACGACCCCGTGCGCGGGCTCCTCTGGTTCGCGGCGGTGGTGGTCCTCGGCGCGGACAGCCTCCTGGGCGCGCTGCTCGCGGCGGCGCTGCTGGTGGGGCTTGACGCGGGGACGCGGGGCGGTGTGGCGGCGGCCCTGATCGGCGTCCTCGCGGTCCTGCTGACCCGCGTGCCGCCCCCCGCCGGCCGGCCCCGCCGCCGCTCCCTGACCCCCCTGGCCCACCGGACGCGCACCACCCTGCCCCCACCCCTCCACACCCCCCACATCCACCCCTACCCGGCCCCGCTCTCCCACCCAGCCACCCGATCCCCCCGCACCCCACCCACCACGAACAAACCTCCCCACCCACCTACCCGATCACCCCACAACACCCGACCGGACCTCGCCCGATGGCACCACAGTGCGCGGGCGCGCCTCGCCCGATGGCGCCCATGGCGGGCGGGCCCCGCCCGGCCGCCCCGGTGGTGGGTGGGCGCCCCTCGAACACCCCGCAGCGAGCCGACAGACCCCACACAACCGCGCCGATGGCGGCTCAGCCCCACACAACCGCCCCGCAGCAAGCGGGCAGGACGCACCCGGTCACGCCGATGGTGGGTGGGCGCCCCTCGATCGGCCCGCAGCAAGCCGACGCCCCCCGCCCGACCGCGCCGATGGCGACTGGGCCCCGCCCGACCGCGCCGCAACGAACAGACGAACTCCACTCCGTCACGCCGTTGGTGGCAAGGCCCCGCCCGGCCGCCCCGCGGCGAGCAGAGGGGCTCCACCCGGCCTCCCGCCCGCGACGGACAGCCGGACGGTGAAAGTGGTGGCGCGCGAGCGCGGGAGAGCAGCACCGGGCCGCAGACGCCGGTCCGGCCCGAGGGGACGGGTCGGTATGTCCGCCCGGAGCACGGTTCGCGGCGCTCCGGCGCCGAAGCAGCTACACGGCCACCGGACGATAGCGAGGACGGACATACCGACGCGGCCCCGCCCCCCGATCGCCCCCGCCGCGAAACCCCGCCCCGCGCTCAACCAGACCACGAAACAGCCCCACACCCCGGCCGCCCGAGCGACAAATCCCTGCCCCCCGGTCACCCACACCGCGAGGCCCCGCACCCCCCTCAACCCCACCACGAAACAGCCCCACACCCCAGCCACCCCAACGACGAAGCCCTGCCCCCCGGTCACCCACACCGCGAAGCCCCGCACCCCCCTCAACCCCACCACGAAACAGCCCCACACCCCAGCCACCCCAACGACGAAGCCCTGCCCCCCACCCCCCGTCACCCCCACCGCAAAGCCCCCCACCCCCTGACAGCCCACGGAATCACCGCCACCTACGACGGCTTCACCGCCCTGGACCGCGTCGACCTCTCCGTACCCCCCGGCCACATCACCGCCGTAGTAGGCCCCAACGGCGCAGGCAAAAGCACCCTCTTCCACTGCCTGGCCGGCACCCTCCGCCCCGACTCCGGACGCATCACCTTCGACGGCAAGGACATCACCGGCACACCCGCTCACGCCCGCACCCGCCTGGGCCTGGCCCGCACGTTCCAGCAGCTGGCGGTCTTCCCGTCCCTGACCATCATGGAGAACGTCCAAGTGGGCACAGAGCAGGGAAGACTCACCCACCCTCAAGCCACCGCCCAAGCCCTTCGCCTCTTCTCCCTCCACGACGACGCCACCCGCCACCACCCCGCCGCGGACCTCCCCACCGGCACCCTCCGCCGCGTAGAACTGGCCCGAGCCCTCGCAGGCCAACCCCACACCCTCCTCCTGGACGAACCGGCAGCAGGCCTGGACACCGCCGAAGTGGCCGCACTGGCCCGCGTCCTGCGCGCCCTCGCGGCCGACGGCATGGCGCTCCTCGTGGTCGAGCACGACATCGACCTGGTGGCGGACCTCGCCGACACCGTGCACGTCATGGCCGCGGGCCGCATCGTCACATCCGGCCCCCCGACCGAAGTCCTCCACAGGACAGCCCCATGAGAACCGGCATCGAACTCCACGAAGCCCGCGTCCGCTACGGCCCCCTGGAGGCCCTGCACGGCGTGACCCTCGCCGCCCCCGCCCCCGGCCTCACCGTCCTCCTCGGCCGCAACGGCTCGGGCCGCACCACCACACTGCGCGCCCTGGCCGGCACGGCCCCCCTCACCAGCGGCACCGTCACCTGGGACGGCACCGACGTCACCCGGCTCCCCGCCCACGCACGCGCACGGCGCGGCCTGTGCTTCGTACCGGACGGACAAGCGGTGTTCGGCCACCTCACCGTCGCCGAGAACCTCGGCCTCTCCGGCCCCGGCCGGAAGGCCGACATCACCCCGGCCCTGGACGCGTACCCCGAGCTGCGCCCGCTCCTCCCCCGCCCGGCAGGCACCCTCTCCGGCGGCGAGCAGCGCATGCTCGCCCTCTCCCGCGCCCTCCTCACACCCCACGCCCGCGTGATCCTCATCGACGAACCCACCCAGGGCATGTCCCCCGCCGTCGCATCCCGGACGTACGACCTCCTCGTCGGCCTGAGCGCGCGCACCACCCCCACCTGCGTCCTCACCGCGGAACAACGCCTGCCGCCCGGCCTGCGGCGCGAGCACGCGGGCGGCCGGACGGCAGTGGTGGTGCACGAACTGCGCCGTGGCGCAGTCGTGTTCAGCGGCGAGGCAGCCGAACTCGCCGGAACCGAAGCCTCAGGCTTGACCGACGCCTAAGGCTTCGGCTTCGCCGACCCGGCAGGCTCGGGCAATGCGTCCGGCTTGACCGACCCGGCGGGCTTCGCCGACTCGGCAGGCTTAGACGCCTCGTCAGGCTTCGCGGACTCAGCGGGCTTCGCCGACCCGGCAGACTCCGGCGATGCGCCAGGCTTGACCGACCCGGCGGGCTCAGGCGACTCGGCAGGCTTCGCCGACTCGGCGGGCTTGGCGGACTGGGAGGGCTTCGCCGACTCGGCGGGCTTGGAAGGCTTCGCGGACTTGGAGGGCTTCGCCGACTCCCCCGGCTCCACGGGCTTGCCCGGCTTGGACTGCTTACCCGGCTTGGACTGCTTCCCCGGCTCAGGCGGCGCCTTGGCCGTCTTCTTCGGGATGACCAGCTTCGTGCCGACCGCCAGCCTGTCGGGGCTGCTCCCGACCTCCTTGCGATTGGCTCGATACAGGACTTCCCATCCGCCCTTGACGTCGTATCGGCGGGCGATGGAACTCAGCGTCTCCCCCGCCTTGACGACGTGCACGACGCCCCAGCCCTCCCGGATCTCCCGGGGAATCCTCTTGGAGCACACGGGCCAGGCCTTCCAGCCCTGGACCCGCAGCACCGCCTCGGCGACCTTGATCTGCTCCGCCTTGGTGGCGAGGTCGGCGCGCCGCGCGTACTTGAGCCCGCCGAACTCCTCCCAGGTGGACTGCTTGAACTGCAGCCCTCCGTAGAAGCCGTTCCCCGTGTTCACATGCCACCGGCTGGTGCTCTCGCACTCCGCGAGGCACTCCCAGCGCCCCGCGGTGCGGGAGCAGTCGTACGCGGCAAGACCGGCCCCCGGCCCCGGAAGGGGCCGCGGCGGGGTCGGAGCCGCGTTCGCGGACCCGGGCAGCAGCAGTGAGCCGGCGGCGACGATGACCAGACCAGCGGGCCACGACGAGCGGAGACTCTTGATCGGCATCGGATACATCCGCCCACGCTAGGCAGCGCCCCCGCGGCGCGGAGCCGTGCCGCGCCGCCACGGGCGCGGCCCCACCCGGTCGGACGACCGGGCGGGACCGCGCCCCTGAACGGCCGGAACTCAGAGGTCGAGCCGCTGCCCGGGCAGGATCACGTTCGGGTCCCCGCCGATGACCGCCTTGTTGGCGGCGTACACCTTCTGCCAGCTGACGCCGTGCGCCGCCGCGATCCGGCTCAGGGTGTCCCCCTGCCGAACGGTGTAGTCACCGCGCCCCGAGCCCCGGTCGGCATGGCTCGGCACGTGCTGCCGCGGCGTGGCGGGCCGCTGCTTCGCCGCCTTCGGAGCCTGCGCCGCCTTGGGAGCCCGGGGTGCCTTGGCCGCCTTGGGGGCCGCGGGAGCGGCCGCCGCCCCCGGCGCGCTGCCGGACGCACCCGCACGCGCCGAACAGCTGGGCCAAGCGCCCCACCCCTGAGCACGCTGGACCTTCGTGGCGACAGCGATCTGCTGCGCCTTGGACGCCTTGTCGGCGGTCGCCGCATAGGCTCCTCCGCCGTACGCGCGCCAGGTGGACGCGGAGAACTGGAGCCCTCCGTAGTAGCCGTTCCCGGTGTTGATCTGCCAGTTTCCGCCGCTCTCGCACTGAGCGATGCGATCCCACACTCCGCCGTCCGCCGCCGACGCCTGGCCGGTGGCGGTGAGCAGTCCCAGCGGGGCGAGCAACGCCGCTCCGCCGATCACTGCTGTCCTGCGAACGCACTTGGGACGTGCGGACATGAATATCCCTCTCGAAGGGCCCGGGGTCCCCCAGGTGTCCCGGACCTCCTCGCGCATCTGACGCCGGAGGTCCGCTCACCCCGTCCGCCGGAGTGCGGCACTCCTGTGCCGCGGTGCTTGAGCTGGCTGGTGCGGCCGGCGGACGTACCCGAGCGGTGCTCGCTGCACACGGCGGTGGAATCTAGGTGCCTGCTCGCCCCGATATCAACCAACTCCTTGTCATTCCAGGCCAGTTGGCCGTTACCCGGAGTATCGGCGAATTCGAGCCAGCCACTTAATTCACTGATTTCATGATTTGTCGACCGGTCGACCTGGTGATCTGTGACTCAGCTCACCGCACCAACTTCCCTGTACGCAGAAGACGTTGGCGCTCAGTGACGAATTCCGCCGGACAACTCACCCTCCGCTGCGGATGGTTCGATTCCGTTCGCCTTCACGCGTGACCTGTGCCACTGATCGCCCGTTGTCTTCTTATGAGCCGGGCACCCCCGGTCCGTACGCAACGATTCCGAGGAGCCACCCGTGCCGCGCATGCTCGACGTCGGCGACGACGTCCGCGCCGAGATCGGCGACGAAGAAGCCGACCGGCTGCTCGCCGGAGAGAACGCCCCGGGCAGTTACGACTGCACCTCCTGCCGCACTCCCGGCGACACGGAGCAGGAACGCACCAGCACGGTCCTGTTCATCGGCGACGAAACCGCCGTACTCGCCTTCGCCCACGCCACCTGCCTGCCCTCCCAGATCGTCCAGGTCTCCGAGGAGCAGCTGCAGGGTGCCGTGCGCTCGATCACCGGCGAGGACGGCACCGGCCTCGCCGGGGTCCCCGCCCCCGCTCCCGGCGAGGGAGTGCCCGACCAGGCGGTCCTGGGCGTGACCAGCGGTCTCGTCCTGATCGAGGGCGAGCTGCGGCCCGCGCTCGTCGTCGAGCCGACCGGCGCCATCGCGCGCCCCGGCACCGCGCCCGGCGGCGGCGACGACTTCCTCCAGCTCCTGGTCGAGCAGGGCTTCCACCCGATCGCCTCGCTGGACGCCGTGCCACCGGCGCTGCACGGCTGGTCGGTGCTGCTCGCCGCGGGCCAGCTGCACGCCGTGCTCCAGCCCGGCACAGGCGGCTCCCCCGTCGCCTGGTGGCAGGCCCACCACCCGCTCCAGGTCACCGAGGCCTGGCGGTCCGCGGCCAACAAGCTGCAGACGGTGCTCCTGTTCGCGGCGCCGGTCGGCTCCATCGGCCGCCAGCCCCGCGAGGACCTGCTGCGCGGGGCCCTGGACAAGGCGGCGGTGCACGGGCGGCTGGTCGCGGCGTCGATGCCGCTCGCCGGCACCTGAGCCCCCAGGGGCCGCGCCGCCACCGCGCTCCGCATCCCGACTGCGCCGGTCACACTCCCGGCGCCCCGTGAAAGCGGCGCGGCCCCCGCATCCGTACGCGGACAGGGTCGTTGGCACATACGTGCACACATACGACCCCTCCCGCCCCCGGCCGGCGTACCAGACCCCCATCCCCTCCATGCGCTCCGCGCAGGAGACGGGGGCCGACCACTCGGCCACACCGATCTACGACGCGCTCTACTCGGAGTACCGCAGGTCGTTCAAGGCCCTTCCGGGTGACCGGACCGGCGAGGAGGATCTGGGCTTCACGTCGTTCGGCGGCTCGCCCTACGGCATGCACCGTGCCGGCGACCGGTACGACCCCCGGCACAACACCTTCAGCCAGCTGCACGTCACCCGCTACGGCGGCCACGATCAGCACGGCACGGGGTACCAGCAGTTCCCCGCGGCGCTGCCGCCGGGGCCGCGCAGGGAGCGCTGAGGCGCCGTCGCGAACGGGCCGGGCCCCGCCTTCACGAAGAAGGCGGGGCCCGGCCCATCGGTCTGTCCGCGCTGACGCGTCGCGGTGCCTACTTGTTGCGGCCGCGCTTCTCGCGCACCCGCACCGAGATGTGGATCGGCGTGCCCTCGAAGCCGAACTCCTCACGGAGCCTGCGCTCCACGAAGCGGCGGTAGCCGTGCTCGATGAAGCCGGAGGAGAAGAGCACGAACCGCGGCGGCTTCGTGCCCGCCTGCGTGCCGAAGAGGATGCGGGGCTGCTTGCCGCCCCGGATCGGGTGCGGGTGCGAGGCCACGAGCTCGCCGAGGAAGGCGTTGAGCCGACCGGTCGGCACACGCGTCTCCCAGCCCGCGAGGGCCGTCTCGATCGCCGGGACGAGCTTCTCCATGTGGCGGCCGGTCTCGGCGGAGACGTTGACCCGCGGGGCCCACGCGACCTGGAGGAGCTCGGTCTCGATCTCCCGCTCCAGGTAGTAGCGGCGCTCCTCGTCGAGGATGTCCCACTTGTTGAAGGCGACGACGATGGCGCGGCCCGCCTCGACGGCCATGGTGACGATGCGCTGGTCCTGGACGCTGATCGACTCGCTGGCGTCGATCAGGATGACCGCGACCTCCGCCTTCTCGACGGCGGCCGCCGTACGCAGCGACGCGTAGTAGTCGGCGCCCTGCTGGAGGTGGACGCGCTTGCGGATGCCCGCGGTGTCCACGAACTTCCAGACGATGCCGCCGAGCTCGATGAGCTCGTCGACCGGGTCACGGGTGGTGCCCGCGACCTCGTTCACGACCACGCGGTCCTCGTCCGCCACCTTGTTGAGCAGGGACGACTTGCCCACGTTCGGACGGCCGATGAGCGCGATGCGGCGCGGGCCGCCGAGCGCGGTGCCGAAGGTCTGGGCGGGCGCCTCGGGCAGCGCGTCCAGGACGGCGTCCAGCATGTCGCCGGTACCGCGGCCGTGCAGCGCGGAGACGGGGTGCGGCTCGCCGAGGCCCAGGGCCCACAGGGCGGTGGCGTCGGCCTCGCCGGACTGGCCGTCGACCTTGTTCGCGCACAGCACGACGGGCTTGCCCGACTTGCGAAGGAGACGTACGACCGCCTCGTCCGTGTCGGTGGCGCCGACCGTGGCGTCCACGACGAAGACGACCGCGTCGGCCGCCTCGATCGCGTACTCGGCCTGGGCGGCCACGGAGGCGTCGATGCCGAGGACGTCCTGCTCCCAGCCGCCGGTGTCGACGAGCTTGAAGCGGCGGCCCGCCCACTCGGCCTCGTACGTCACGCGGTCGCGGGTCACGCCGGGGCGGTCCTCGACGACGGCCTCGCGGCGGCCGATGATGCGGTTGACGAGGGTCGACTTGCCGACGTTCGGGCGGCCGATGACCGCGAGGGCGGGCAGCGGGCCGTGGCCCGCCTCGCCGATCGCGCCTTCGACGGTCTCGGGGTCGAAGCCCTCTTCCGCGGCGAGCTCCATGAACTCCGCGTACTCGGCATCGCCAAGCGCCCCGTGCTCGTGTGCAGCCGAGCCTTCGGGCTGGATCTGGTCGTTCATGAAGTCCGTACCTCTGTCGTATTCGTGATCGGTGGACCGCCTCGCGACGGGCCACTACTGAAAGTCTCGCTCAGTGCCCGGTCAGGCGCCTGGCATTGTCCAGGTGAGCGGTGAGCCGCTGCTGGATGCGCACGGTCGCCTCGTCGAGGGCCGTGCGCGTGCGCCGTCCGCTGCCGTCGCCCGCTTCGAAGGGGTCGCCGAAGACGACGTCGACCCGGCTGCGCAGCGGGGGCAGCCCCTTTATCAACCGTCCGCGCTTCTCCGTGCTTCCCAGTACGGCCACCGGGACGATCGGCGCCCCGCTGCGTACGGCGAAGTAGGCCAGGCCCGCGCGCAGCGAGGCGAAGTCTCCCTCGCCCCGGGTGCCCTCGGGGAAGATCCCGAGGACGCCGCCGTCGTCGAGCACGCCAAGGGCCCGGGTGATCGCCGTGCGGTCGGCGATCTCACGGTCCACCTTCACCTGCCCGATGCCGCGCAGGAAGCGGTCCAGGGGGCCGATGAACGCTTCCTTCTTGATGAGGAAGTGGGTCGGCCGGGGCGCCGTGCCCATCACCATCGGGCCGTCGACGTTGTGGGAGTGGTTCACGGCCAGGATCACCGGGCCGGTCGCGGGGACCTTCCAGGCGCCGAGGACGCGGGGCTTCCACAGGCCGTACATGAGGCCGACGCCGATGCGGCGGCCGACCTCCGCACCCCGTTCCGATGGCGCCGCCGTCACTTCGCTGCCCGCTTCTCCTCGACGAGGGTGACGACGCACTCGATGACCTGCTGCAGCGTGAGCTCGGTGGTGTCCACCTCGACGGCGTCGTCGGCCTTGGCCAGCGGGGACGTCTTGCGGCTGGAGTCGGCCGTGTCCCGCTTGATGAGCGCCTCACGCGTGGCGGCGACGTCCGAGCCCTTGATCTCGCCGCTGCGGCGCGCGGCGCGGGCCTCGGGCGAAGCCGTCAGGAAGATCTTCAGGTCGGCGTCGGGCAGGACGGTCGTACCGATGTCACGCCCCTCGACGACGATGCCCTTCTCGGCGGAGGCGGCGATGGTGCGCTGCAGCTCCGTGATGCGGGCGCGCACCTCGGGGACGGCGCTGACGGCGCTGACCTTGGAGGTGACCTCGGTGGTACGGATCGGCCCGGCGACGTCCGTGCCGTCGACCGTGATGGTCGGGGCCAGCGGGTCGGTGCCGGAGATGATCTCGGGCTTGCCCGCGACCGCGGCGATGGCGGTCGGGTCCGTCAGCTCGATGCCGTTGTGCACCATCCACCAGGTGATCGCACGGTACTGGGCACCGGTGTCCAGGTAGCTGAGGCCGAGCTGGGCGGCGACGGCCTTGGAGGTGCTCGACTTGCCCGTGCCGGAGGGCCCGTCGATGGCGACGATCACTGCTGCGGGCGCCGAACCGGCGGTTTCCACGGTTTCCACGGGGTGCGGACACCTTTCTCAGGACGCGGGGGGAGGGTAGCGGGGCGCGGACACGCCCCGCACAAGGTTACTGGCTCCCGCGCGCACCTCTTACTGCCGGATGCCCCAGCTCTTCACTGCCGGATGGCCCAGCCCCGCTCCCGCAGTGCCGCGGTGAGCACCGGGACCGCCTTCGGCTCCACCATCAGCTGCATGAGACCCGCCTGCTGACCCGTCGCGTGCTCGATGCGTACGTCCTCGATGTTCACCCCGGCCCGCTCCGCGTCGGCGAAGATCTTCGCCAGCTGCCCCGGCTGGTCGTTGATGAGCACCGCGACGACCTCGTACACGGCCGGCGCCGCACCGTGCTTGCCGGGCACCCTGACCTGTCCCGCGTTGCCCCGCCGCAGCACGTTCTCGACCCCGGCGGCGCCCTCGCGCCGCTTCCCGTCGTCGGCCGACTGGAGCGCCCGCAGCGCCGTCACCGTCTCGTCGAGATCGGTGGCGACGGCGGACAGCAGATCGGCGACGGGGCCCGGGTTGGCCGACAGGATGTCGATCCACATCCGCGGGTCCGAGGCCGCGATGCGCGTGACGTCGCGGATGCCCTGTCCGCACAGGCGCACCGCCGTCTCCTCGGCGTTCTCCAGCCGTGCCGCGACCATGCTGGAGACCAGGTGCGGCATGTGCGAGACGAGGGCGACCGCGCGGTCGTGCGCGTCGGCGTCCATGACGACCGGCACGGCACGGCACAGGGCGACGAGCTCCAGGGCGAGATTGAGGACCTCGGTGTCGGTGTCGCGGGTGGGCGTGAGCACCCAGGGCCGTCCCTCGAAGAGGTCGGCGGTGGCGGCGAGGGGCCCGCTGCGCTCGCGTCCCGACATGGGGTGCGTGCCGATGTACGGGGTGAGGTCGATGCCGAGCGCCTCGAGCTCACGGCGCGGGCCGCCCTTGACGCTGGCCACGTCGAGGTAGCCGCGGGCCACCTCGCGCCGCATCACGTCGGCCAGCGTCGACGCGACGTGCGCGGGCGGCACGGCGACGACGCACAGGTCGACACGGCCCTCGGGGGCTTCGTCGGTGCCCGCGCCGAGCGCGGCCGCCGTGCGCGCCTGTCCGGGGTCGTGGTCGGCGAGGTGCACGCTCACGCCGCGCGATGCGAGGGCCAGGGCGGCGGAGGTGCCGATCAGGCCGGTGCCGATGACGAGGGCGGTTCTCACTGGGCGATGTCCTTGCGCAGGGTGGCCGCGGCGCCGAGGTAGACGTGCGTGATCTCGGAACGGGGCTTGGGGGACTCTATGTGTGCGAGGACGCGGACGACCCGCGGCATGGCGCCCTCGATCTGCAGTTCCTGCGCGCAGATCAGCGGGACGTCCACGATGCCCAGCCTGCGGGCCGCCGCCGCGGGGAAGTCGCTGTGCAGGTCGGGCGTCGCGGTGAACCAGATGCTGATCAGGTCCTCCTGCGTCAGCGCGTTCCGCTCGAGGATGGCGGTGAGCAGCTCGCCGACCTGCTCGTCCATGTGGTCGGCCGCGTCCCGCTCCAGTTGGACGGCGCCCCGGACCGCTCGTACCGCCACAGTGCTGCTCCTCGCTCGCGTACGTATGACCGATGTACCGACAAGGGTAGTCAGGGCCCCGGGGACGAGTGCGCGGCGCCCGCCTGCCGAGACGGACGCCGCGTTGCCTCACCGGGGTGGGGTCAGAGCTTCTGCTCCTTGATGATGTCCTCCAGCGAGCCCGTCGGGACCTGCCCCTCCGGGGTCAGCTTGTCGACGGCCTGGGGCAGCTGCCGGGCGATCTGGTCCGCGGCCTCGTCACGGCTGACGCCCGCGTCGGTGGCGACCTTGTCCAGGGTCTCGTCGGGGACGGCCTGCTTGACCTGGTCCGGGCTCAGCGGCTGGTTGTCGCCCTTGCCGACCCAGGAGTCGAGCTGGTCCTGGCTGACCAGGCCGGACTTCGTGATCATGTCCATCAGGCCGCCCAGCGGGTTGTTCCCGCCGGCGCCGCCCTGGGCGCCGCCCGCGCCACCCGCGCCGCCGCCGAGCAGTCCGCCGAGCAGCGAGCCGAGGACGTTGCCGCCTCCGGAGCCTCCGGCCGCGCCGCCTTGGCCGCCCTGTCCGCCGCCGAGGAGACCGCCGAGAAGGCTTCCCAGATCGTTACCCGCCATGGTCGCGCCTTTCGAGTGAGGGGCCGGGCCGGCGCCTCGAACGGGCGCGGACCTCGGACCATGCCAATGTCGCCCTAATCGCCCCCTGTCGCCACTTGGCCCGATTGGTGGCCGTTCAACTATGGACGCCGGGGGCACGGGTCCGCTTGCATGGAGGGGCCGTCAAGGCCACGCCTCGGGGGAGGCCCGCATGAAGCGCTCCGGACCGCTCTACACGCTCCTCGGGGGGCTGCTGCTGGCCCTGTTCATGCTGTCGCTCAACGCGACGACAGGGACGGGCAACACGTCGTACGGAGGGGACGCGCCCGGCGCCGCGTCGCCCGCGCCCACGTCCGCGGAGCCCACCTCCGCGAAACCCACCGAGGACGCCCCGTCCGCCAAGCCCACCGACAGCCCTTCGAAGAGCCCCTCGAAGAGGCCTCCCGGGAAGTCCGAGTACGCGGGCCGCACCGCTGACGACGCCGCCGCGATCTCCATCTCGATCCGCGACGACAAGGCCATCGCGTACTACTGCAACGGCCGCGACGCGGAGTCCTGGCTGAAGGGCGACGTCGAGGACGACGGCTCCATGCGGCTGACCGGCAAGCACGGCGCGAAGCTGGAGGCCACGCTCGCCGACAACGCGGTGCGCGGCAAGGTCGAGATCGACAAGAAGCCGCGGGACTTCACCGCCGCCAGGGCGAAGAAGCCCTCCGGTCTGTACCGCGCGACGACCGAGGTGCGCGGCGCCGAGATCGACGGCGGCTGGATCGTCCTGCCCGACGGGCGGCAGGTCGGGATCCTCAAGCAGGACGGCAAGCCGCAGAAGGCCCCGCGCCTCGACCCGGAGACCGGCACCGTCCCGTTCGACGGCGGTGAGCTCACCGCCCGTCCCGTCGTGCCCTGACCCCGCTCCGCCCCGACCAGGGAGCCGCCATGAGCGTCGATCCGAACGCCGCGACACAGGGCGGCTTCGGCCCGCCCCCGGCGGCGGGCGACCACCGCCGCCCGCACCCCGCCCGCTACCTCGTCCCCGCCTTGGTCGCCGCCGCGGTCGCCGTCGGTCTCGGCGTGTACGGCAAGACGCACGACCCCGAGGGCACGGCCTTCAACCTCGCCGGGTTCAGCAGCACGAGCGCGGTCAAGGCCTGGCTGGGCACGACGGCGTTCGCCTTCGCGCTGGTCCAGATCGTGTCGGCGCTCATGGTGTACGGGCGCCTGCCGGGACCGTCCTGGTCGTCGGCGCTGCACCGCTGGTCGGGCCGGATCGCGTTCCTGGTGTCGGTCCCCGTGGCGGTCCACTGCCTCTACGCGCTGGGCTACCAGACGTACTCGAGCCGGGTGATGTGGCACTCGCTGCTCGGCTGCTTCTTCTTCGGCGCGTTCAGCGCCAAGATGCTGCTGCTCCGCTCGGAGAAGCTGCCCGGCTGGCTGCTGCCGGTGATCGGCGGCCTGGTCTTCGCGGTCCTCACGGTGGTCTGGTGGACGTCGGCGCTGTGGTTCTTCCGTACGTTCGGGGTGACGACATGAGCGGCGCACGCCCCTCACGGCGCACCGTCATCGCCGCGGGCGGCGTGGTCGCGCTGACTGCCGGGTGCACCAAGTACGGGGACGAGGGCGCGGAACCGGAGGCGCCGAAGTCGCAGCCGCCGACGGCATCGCCCTCGGCGTCGAAGCCGGGCGACAAGGATCAACCACCTCCCAAGGCAGAGGAGTTGGCCAAGACCTCCGACATCCCGGTCGGCGGCGGCAAGGTCGTCAAGGACAAGAAGGTCGTGGTGACCCAGCCGGAGAAGGGCGACTTCAAGGCCTTCTCCGCGGTCTGCACGCACTCGGGCTGCATCGTCAGCGAGGTGTCGGACGGCACGATCAACTGCGCCTGCCACGGCAGCAAGTACCGCGTGGCCGACGCCTCGGTGGCGGACGGCCCTGCGCCGCGCCCGCTGCCCCCGCAGAACATCAAGGTCACCGGAAATTCGATCACCCTCGGCTAGCTCCTGGCCGTACGCTCCCCGCATGCACAGCCCCAAGGCCCCGGGCCCCGATCTGGATCTCGTACGCGACCACACCGTCTACGCCTGCGTGATGGGCTCGCGCGCCTTCGGCCTGGCCACGGACGGCAGCGACACCGACCGCAGGGGCGTCTTCCTGGCCCCCACCCCGCTCTTCTGGCACTTCGACAAGCCGCCCACGCACGTGGAGGGCCCGGCGGAGGAACAGTTCAGCTGGGAGCTGGAACGCTTCTGCGAACTGGCCCTGCGCGCCAACCCGAACATCCTGGAGTGCCTGCACTCGCCGCTCGTGGAACACGTGACGGACACGGGCCGCGAGCTCGTCGCCCTGCGCGACGCGTTCCTCTCCCGCCGGGCCCGCGTCACCTTCGCCGGCTACGCGCTCGGCCAGCACAAGAAGCTGGAGGCCGACGTACGCCTGCACGGCGCGCCCCGCTGGAAGCACGCCATGCACCTCCTGCGCCTCCTCACCAGCTGCCGCGACCTGCTGCGCACGGGCGAGCTGACCATCGACGTCGGCGACCAGCGCGAGCCGCTGCTCGCGGTCAAGCGGGGCGAGGTGCCCTGGCGGGAGATCGAGTCCTGGATGCGACGCCTCGCGGAAGAGGCGGAAGAGGCGGCCTCGCACACGTCCCTGCCGCCCGAGCCTGACCGCCGCCGGGTCGAGGACTTCCTGTTCCGCGTGCGCCGCGAATCGGCGGCAGCGGCCTAGGCGACTCGGCCGTCCCCGTCCCAGAGCGCGCCGAGCTCCAGCAGCTCCTGCCGGTACTCGATCCGCTCGGCCCACTCGGCGGGCCAGGCGTCGGCGCCCAGGTGAGCGCCTGCGAAGGCGCCTGTCAGGCAGGCGATCGAGTCGGAGTCGCCGGAGGTGCAGGCGGCCCTGCGCAGGGCGGTGAGGGGCTCGTCCACGAACTGCAGGAAGCACAGCAGCGCCGTGGCGAGCGCCTCTTCGGCGATCCAGCCCTCCCCCGTGGCCAGGCAGGGGTCCGTCTCCGGGTTGGTGTGCTTCAGCGCGGCTTCGAGGCGCTCCAGGACGGCCAGGCACTCGTCCCAGCCGCGGGCCATGAACGCCTCGGGCGTCGGATCGTCCGCGCGCGTCCACAGCTCGCCGAGCCACTGCGCGCGGTACGTCTCGCGGTTCTCGTACGCGTAGGAGCGCAGCAGCCCGACGAGCCCCGTCGGCTCGGCGCCCTGCGCAAGGAGACGTACGGCGTGCGCCGTGAGGTCCGACGCGGCGAGCGCGGTGGGGTGACCGTGGGTGAGCGCGGACTGCAACTGGGCCGCGCCCGAACGCTGCTCGTCGCTCAGGCCGGGGGCCAGTCCGATGGGCGCGACGCGCATGTTGGCGCCGCAGCCCTTGGAGTGCACCTGGCTGGCCTCCTCCCACGGCTTGCCGGTCTTGAGCAGGTAGCAGGCCTTCAGGCAGGTGTTGCCGGGCGCGCGGTTGTTCTCCGGCGACTGGTACCAGTCCACGAACTCCTCGCGCACCGGCCGCTCCATCCGCTTCGGCCCGAGCGGTCCCCGGTCCATGGCGGTCCGCAGGCCGCGGCCCAGCGCCAGCGTCATCTGCGTGTCGTCCGTGACGATCGCGGGCCTCGGCAGCTCCATCTCCCGCCAGGGCCCGCACTTGGCGAGGATCGACGGTACGTCGTTGAACTCGGTCGGGAAGCCGAGCGCGTCCCCCAGGGCGAGGCCTATGAGGGATCCGGTGGCGGCACGCTTCATGAGGGCTGTCCTTCCGAGGGGGTGACCGTGGGGCGGAGCAGGGGCGGGTGCAGGGAGGTGGCAGGACCGGCGCGGTACAGGGCCGCCGGTTTGCCCCGGCCGCCCGTCAGGCGCGCCGCCCCGGGGACGGCCTCGACGAAGCCGGACGTGCCGAGCACCTTGCGCCGGAAGTTGGCCGGGTCGAGTTCGGCGCCCCACACCGTCTGGTAGACCTGGCGCAGCTCGCCGAGCGTGAACTCGGGCGGGCAGAAGGCCGTGGCGAGGCCGGTGTACTCGAGCTTGGCGCGGACGCGGTCGTGGGCGTCGGCGAGGATGCGGTCGTGGTCGAAGGCGAGCGGCCCCTGGGCGCCGTGGGGCAGCCACTCCGCGCGGGCCGCGTCGCTGCCCGCGCGCACCGCGGGCGGGTCGGGGACGAGCGCCGCGAAGGCGACGGAGACGACGCGCATCCGCGGGTCGCGGTCCGGTTCGCTGTACGTCCGCAGCTGCTCCAGGTGGAGCCCGCCGCTGTCCGCGAGGCCGGTCTCCTCGGCGAGCTCTCGTTCCGCCGCGGTCTCGGCCGACTCCTCGGGCAGCACGAATCCGCCGGGCAGTGCCCAGCGGCCCGCGTACGGCTCCTGGCCGCGCTCCACGAGCAGCACGTGCAGGCGGCCCGCGCGGACGGTGAAGACGGCGAGGTCGACGGTGACGGCGAACGGCTCGAAGGCGTACTTGTCGTAGCCCTGCACGACTCCCCACCCCCTTTTCTTTATGGTCACTGAGACTATAAAGGTGTGGGGGCCGGCCCGCAAGACACGAAGAAAGGCGGCCGGCCCCTGCGTGCGCAGGGACCGGCCGCCTTCACCGATCTCGGGGCCGGAGCCTCGGGATCTTCGTACTGCCTAGAGGTCGACTTCCTGCATCAGCATGCCGACCTCGGTGTTGGACATCCTGCGCAGCCACCCCGACTTCTGGTCGCCCAGCGCGATCGGCCCGAAGGACGTCCGCACCAGCTTGTCGACCGGGAAGCCGGCCTCCGCGAGCATGCGGCGCACGATGTGCTTGCGGCCCTCGTGCAGCGTCACCTCGACCAGGTAGTTCTTGCCGGTCTGCTCGACGACGCGGAAGTGGTCCGCGCGGGCGTACCCGTCCTCGAGCTGGATGCCGTCCTTGAGCTGCTTGCCCAGGTCGCGCGGGATCGGGCCCACGATGTGCGCGAGGTAGACCTTCTTCACGCCGTACTTCGGGTGCGTGAGGCGGTGGGCCAGCTCACCGTGGTTGGTGAGCAGGATGACGCCCTCGGTCTCCGTGTCCAGACGGCCCACGTGGAAAAGCCGCGTCTCCCGGTTGGTCACGTAGTCACCCAGGCACTGGCGGCCCTCGGTGTCCTCCATGGTGGAGACGACACCGGCGGGCTTGTTCAGGGCGAAGAACTGGTACGACTGGGTGGCGACCGTCAGGCCGTCGACCTTGATCTCGTCCCGCTCGGGCTGGACCCGCATGCCCTGCTCGATCACGATCTCGCCGTTGACCTCGACACGGGACTGCTCGACCAGCTCCTCGCAGGCACGGCGCGAGCCGTAGCCCGCGCGGGCGAGGACCTTCTGCAGCCGCTCGCCCTCCTGCTCGGCGCCCGGGAAGGTCTTGGGCGGGCTGACCTTCGGCTTGCCCGCGTACCGCTCGCGGTTGCGCTCTTCCTGCCGCGCGTCGTACTCACGGGACGTCGCGGGAGCACCCGCGCCGCGCCGGGTACCCCGGTCCGAGCCCTGAGGCGCCCTGGGGCCGCCCTTGGCGCCGCCGCGCGCCGCCGCGCCACGGCCCTTCTTCGAGGCGTCGCCGCCTACGTCGTAACGGCGCTCCTCGGGACGGGGCCTGCTCTCCCGCTTCGGCGCGGCCTGGTCGTCGCGCGCGCCACCGGCGCCGCGGCCCTGCCGGTCGGGGCTGTTGCCGGAACCCCGGAAGTCGCGGCCGCCACCGCTGCCGCCGCGGCCTGCGCCGCCACCGCTGCCACGGCCACCGCCGGTCGGGCGGCCACCGCCGCTCCCGCGACCGCCGCCGGTCGGGCGCCCACCGCTGCTGCCACGGCTGCCGCTGTTGCCACCACGGCTCCCGCCGTTGTTTCCGCTGCTGTTCCTGCCGTTGCTGCTTCGCATCAAATTTCCGTTAGTCGGCTGTGTCCTGGGTGTACTCGTACCCCGGCGCATCGGGTGCGTCCGGGTCGAACGACAAAGCGCCTTCCAGCGTCTCGGCCTCGATCGCCTCCGCCTCGGGGAGGAAGGGCGCGAGCTCCGGGAGCTCGTCCAGGCCACGCAGGCCCATCCGCTCCAGAAAGTAGTTCGTCGTCCTATACAGGATCGCACCTGTTTCGGGTTCCGCGCCCGCCTCCCCCACCAGACCCCTCTGGAGAAGCGTCCGCATCACGCCGTCACAGTTCACTCCGCGCACCGCGGACACCCTCGACCGGCTGACCGGCTGGCGGTACGCGACGACCGCGAGGGTCTCCAGGGCCGCCTGGGTGAGCCGCGCCTGCTGCCCGTCGAGGACGAAGCGCTCGACGGCCGCGGAGTACTCGGGCCGCGTGTAGAACCGCCAGCCGCCCGCCACGAGCCGCAGCTCGAAGCCCCTGCGCTGCACGGTGTACTCGTCGGCCAGCTCCCGCAGCGCGTCGGCGACCTGCCGCCGGGGGCGGTCCAGGATCTTGGCGAGGTGCTCCTCGGTGGCCGGTTCGTCGACGACCATGAGCACGGCCTCCAGGGCGGGCCGCAGCTCCAGGTCGGCTACGGCGCCCGCCAGGTCCCCCGCGGGACCCGCGTCGCTCACGTGGCTCATGTGACCGTTCCCTCACTCGTCGTCTCGGGCGGCCGGTCGAATTCGTCGGTCACCGTCGGCTCCCCGTCGCCTTCCCCACCGGTCCACCGCACCATCAGCTCGCCCAGGGCCTCCTCCTGGTCCAGCTCCACGGCCTTCTCGCGGTACAGCTCCAGGAGCGCCAGGAACCGGGCGACGACGGTGAGGGTGTCCCCCGCGTCCTCGACGAGCACCTGGAAGCTGACCTCGCCCCGCTCCCGGAGCCGGGCCACGACGAGCCCTGCCTGCTCCTGCACGGACACCAGCGGGGCATGGATGTGGTCGACGTACACCTGGGGCTTCGCACGGGGCTGCATCGCCTTCACGGCGAGCGCGGCGAACCCAGCGGCGCCGATGCTGATGACGACCTCGGGCAGCAGCTCGGCGTGGTGGGCCTCGAGCCCCACGGTGCGCGGATAGCGGCGCGCCTCGGACTCCAGGCGCCCGCTGAAGATGTCGGCGATCTGTTTGTACGCGCGGTACTGCAGCAGCCGCGCGAAGAGCAGGTCCCGCGCTTCGAGCAGCGCGAGATCCGCCTCGTCCTCGACCTCGGCGGAAGGCAGCAGCCGGGCCGCCTTGAGGTCGAGCAGGGTGGCGGCGACCACGAGGAACTCGGTGGTCTGATCCAGGTCCCAGTCGGGCCCCATGGCCCGGATGTGCGCCATGAACTCATCGGTCACGGTGGACAGCGCTACTTCGGTGACGTCCATCTTGTGCTTCGAGATGAGCTGGAGCAGCAGATCGAAGGGGCCCTCGAAGTTGGCGAGGCGGACCTTGAACCGCCCGTCGTCCGGCGCGGCCACCGGGGCCGGCTCCGGCGCCGGTTCCGAGGGCTCCTGGACCGACTCCTGGACCGGCTCCGGCGCCGGTTCGGGCGCCGGTTCGGGCTCCGCCGGAGCCACCCCCGGGCCCCGCCCCAGGGCGCGGCGCGGGGCAGGCTGCGCGGAGTCGTCAGTCGTGGCCATCAAGCGGGAACGCTACCGCTACCGCCCGCGCAACCGTCGTACGAGAATGCTCGCGTCCCCGCGGGACTCGAGATCCGCGAGAACCACGGCCACCGCCTCACGGACGATCCGCCCGCGGTCGACCGCGAGGCCGTGCTCGCCCCGCAGGACGAGGCGCGCGTGCTCGAGGTCCATCAGCTCCTCGGCGGACACATACACGGTGATCTTCTCGTCGTGCCGCTCGCGCCCGCTGGGCCGCCGGTTGGCCGCCCGTGCGCGGCGCCGCGCCTGTGCCGTGGAGGAGGAGTTCGCGGACCGGCCGCCGCCCTGTGCGGCGGCGCCCTCCTGGCCCTGGGCGGGACGGCGTCCGTCCCGCTCGCCCTCGCCACCGGCCGACCGGCTGCGGGACTCGCCCGACTCCGCGTCGGCGGCGCCGTGTTCGGCGGCGTCACCGCCGTCCCCCGCGCCGCCGCCGTGTCCGTCACCGGCAGCGGTCTCGTCGCTCTCGCCCGCGGGTGCGGGCACCCGCGTCTCGCCGTTCGCCTGGCGTCGCGGGGACGACGACTGCAGCGCCATCCCCCCGGTCGTACGGAACAGTTCGTCGGCCCCCGGCAGACTCACTCGGCGTGACACCGGGCGAGCACCTCCCTGGCGAGCTGGCGATAAGCGGCCGCGCCGACCGAGTTCGATGCGTACGTCGTGATCGGCTCACCGGCGACCGTGGTCTCCGGGAAGCGGACCGTGCGTCCGATCACCGTGTGGTACACGTGATCGTCGAAGGCCTCGACCACCCGTGCGAGCACCTCACGGCTGTGCACCGTGCGGGAGTCGTACATGGTGGCCAGGATGCCGTCGAGCTCCAGGTCGGGGTTGAGCCGCTCCTGGACCTTCTCGATGGTCTCCGTCAGCAGGGCCACACCGCGCAGCGCGAAGAACTCGCACTCGAGCGGCACGATCACCTTGTGAGCCGCCGTCAGGGCGTTCACGGTGAGCAGGCCGAGCGAGGGCTGACAGTCGATCACGATGTAGTCGTAGTCCTGCATCAGCGGCTTCAACGCCCGCTGCAGCGTGGACTCGCGCGCGACCTCGCTCACCAGCTGCACTTCGGCGGCCGACAGGTCGATGTTGCTGGGCAGCAGGTCCATGTTCGGGACCGCCGTCTTCAGCAGCACCTCGTCGGCCGACATGCCCCGCTCCATGAGCAGGTTGTAGACCGTCAGGTCCAGCTCCATCGGGTTCACCCCGAGGCCCACGGAGAGCGCGCCCTGCGGGTCGAAGTCGACCAGCAGGACCCGGCGTCCGTACTCCGCGAGCGCGGCACCCAGGTTGATGGTCGACGTCGTCTTGCCCACGCCGCCCTTCTGGTTGCACATCGCGATGATCTTCGCGGGGCCGTGATCGGTCAACGGACCCGGAATCGGGAAGTACGGCAGCGGGCGACCGGTGGGACCGATGCGCTCACGGCGCTGACGGGCCGCGTCCGGGGCCAGCGTGGCCGCGTACTCGGGATCGGGCTCGTACTCGGCGTCAGGGTCGTAGAAGTGCCCCTGGGGCAGTTCCTCGTAGTCGGCGAGTTGGGTGTGGGTGGTGTTCTCGCCACTCCGGTCGCCGGCCATGGCGTTCACGTGATGGCCATCCATGCTCTGGGGTGCAGACGATGTCGACTGGGTCGCCCCAGTCGGCTGTGCCTGCTGGGGGTTCTGGCGGGCTGCGAAGGTGCGGACAGCGACGGAGCCGACAGCCTCGAGCCCCACGGGTCCTTGGCCCCGCTCAGAGGTTCCTGGTTGACCACCCCCGGGAGCAAATGTCGACTCATTCACAAGTCGTCTTACCTCCTTGGTGACCAGGAAATTTCTCGATAGGTCAGCGTGGCACCATGCCGACGGTTGGCGACTCTATGGCGTGTCACCGGTCCGCAGCAACACAATCCGCCGGACCCGGCCCGATGTGTCGGCAATCGAACGCCCCCATGTCAAGGGCGCGCGGGGTGCCATTGGCACATTTCCGGGGTGCGCGAATCGGTTAAAGGGTTACGTTCAAGGCGAGTTGACCATGTCCACGGACATACGCATACGGCCGGACCCCTCTCAAGGTCCGGCCGTGGGCGTGAGATTGACGACTTTCGTTGACGAAAGCGGTCAGGTTCAGCCGAGGAGCGTCTCCAGCTCGACGTGCTCGAGGCCGTGCGACTCCGCGACCTCCTTGTAAACCACCTTGCCGTCATGGGTGTTGAGGCCCAGGGCGAGCGCGTGGTCACGGCGCAGGGCCTCGACCCAGCCGCGGTTCGCCAGCTCGACGATGTACGGCATCGTCGCGTTGGTCAGCGCGTACGTCGAGGTGTTGGGCACCGCGCCGGGCATGTTGGCGACGCAGTAGAACACCGAGTTGTGGACCGGGAAGGTCGGCTCGGCGTGCGTCGTCGGATGCGAGTCCTCGAAGCAGCCGCCCTGGTCGATCGCGATGTCGACAAGGACACTTCCCGGCTTCATCCGCGACACGAGCTCGTTGGTGACGAGCTTGGGGGCCTTGGCGCCCGGGATGAGGACGGCGCCGATGACGAGGTCGGCGTCGAGGCAGGCCTTCTCGAGCTCGAAGGCGTTGGAGACGACGGTCTGGATCTTCGTGCCGAAGATCTTGTCCGCCTCCTTGAGCTTGTTGATGTCCTTGTCGAGCAGGGTCACGTGGAAGCCCATGCCGATGGCGATCTGCGCGGCGTTCCAGCCGGAGACGCCGCCGCCGATGACGACGGCCTTGCCGGCCGCGACACCCGGGACACCGCCGGGCAGGACACCGCGGCCGCCCTGGGCGGCCATCAGGTGGTAGGCGCCGACCTGCGGGGCCAGGCGGCCCGCGACCTCGGACATCGGGGCGAGCAGCGGGAGCGCGCGGTTGGCGGTCTCGACCGTCTCGTAGGCGATGGCGGTGGTGCCGGACTCCAGGAGCGCGTCCGTGCACTCCTTGGAGGCGGCCAGGTGCAGGTAGGTGAAGAGGGTCTGGTCCTTGCGGAGGCGGTGGTACTCCTCGGCGACCGGCTCCTTGACCTTCAGGAGGAGGTCGGCGGTGGCCCAGACCTCGTCGGCGGTGTCCAGGATGACCGCGCCCGCGGAGACGTACTCCGCGTCCGTGATCGAGGAGCCGACACCGGCGTTCCGCTCGATGACGACCTGGTGGCCGTGGCGCACCAGCTCGTGCACACCGGCGGGGGTGATGGCCACCCGGAACTCGTTGTTCTTGACCTCGCGGGGGATGCCGACCTTCACGTCGATCACGGTCCTCTTGGCTCAGGGGTTTTTCGGGCAATGCACTACATACCGATACACAAGAGGGCGCATCGGAGACACCACGGAAGTACGCGGCGGAGCCAGTCTAATGAAGGACTTCTCGCTGTCTAGCCTTTCAATGCATCAATCTTCTGCGGAAGCGCTACGGATTTCGTAGGCGGAAGCCCCTGCTCCATCCTTGGAATCCTTCGATGCAGGCCCTGTGACCTCCTCGAGCCCCGTTCCCAGCATGCGCTCGGCCGCACCGCGGTGCAGCCGGGCGGCCGCCGGGTCCCCGAGCCGGTCCAGGGTGTCGGCGAGCCTGAGCTGGAGCGCCGCCTGCAGACGTACGTCGTCGGCCTGCCGCGCCCACTCGACGGCCTCCTGGCAGGTGCGCAGCGACTCCTCGGGCCGCCCCGCGTACTCCTGCACCCGCGCCAGCTCGCTCAACGCCCTTGCCTGGCCCGCCACATCGCCGGTCTTGCGGTGCCCGGTGACGGCCGAGCTCCAGTTGCGCAGCGCCTCGCCGTAGCGGCCCGCGTAGGTGTGCACCGCCGCGATCCGGCCGTAGAGCCGGGCGGCGTCGGTGCGCTCGTCGCGCGCGAGCCGATGGGCGAGGGCGCGCCCGAACCAGTCCGAGGCCCGCGACCAGTCCCCCAGCTCCTGGTAGGCACTGCCTACGGATTCCATCGCCCGGCCGGTCGCGTACGGATCATTTGCCTCCCGTCCGGCGTCCAGAGCCAGCCGGTAGCGCACCAGTGCCTCCTGCGTACGTCCCGTCCTGGCGTCCAGGTCCGCGAGATTCAGCAGGGCTGCCGCCTGTTCGCGGGGCAGGTGCCGGCGCTCGGCGACATCGAGGACGAGGCGGTGGATGCCGTACAGGTCGGGGGCCGCTTCCTCCGTGCCCCGATGGGCGACCAGGGCCCGCGTCAGGGCCGCCATCAGGCGTCGCGCGAGGGTGTCGAGCTCCCCGTCGGCGACCGCGAGGCGGGCGGCGGCGAGCAGCGCGGGCCGGCGGATGCGCAGCCACTCGGAGGCGGCGCCGGGGCTGGGGAAGCGCAGGGCGCGCGGCATCCCGGCGAGCTTCTTGCGGGCCGCCGAGCCGTCCGGCTCCGTGATCGCCCGGCAGGACTGGAGCAGGCGCACGGTCCGCTCCAGCATCCTGGCCCGCGCGAGCTGCACCTCGGCGGGCCGGTCCAAGGTCTCGGTGAGCGTGCGCAGCAGCGGCATCAGGCAGCTGGGCAGCTCGTACTGCGGCAGGGGCGACGGGACGGCCCTGACCAGGCCGAGCTTCACGAAGTCGTCCAGGGTCGTGCGGGCGGCGGAGACCGAGCAGCCCGCGAGCGCGGACGCGGTGTGCGGGTCGACGTGGCCCGCGGGGGCGAGGGAGAGGAAGCGCAGTATCCGCGCCGCCGTCGACGGCAGCGAGGCGTAGGTGTGCCGGAAGACGCGCGTGAGCGCGGAGCCCTCCTCGGGCCGGTCGTGCACCTGCTTGGCCAGGTCGGCGACGGCCGCCTTGGGCCGCACGGAGAGCCAGCCGCCCGCCAGCACGAGGGCGGCGGGGTGCGCGGCGCAGGCCTCGACCAGGCTCTCCGCGGAGCGCGGGTCGACGGTGATGCGCACCGGGCCCGCCGCACGGGAGAGCAGTTCGACCGCGGCCGCCGAGTCCAGGCCGCCCAGCGTGCACGGCCGCACGTCCGGGATGCCGGTGAGCGGGCCCTCCGAGACGGCCACGGCCAGGCACTCGGGCGCGTCCGGGAGCAGCGGGTCGACCTGATCGGCGTCCGCGGCACCGTCCAGGAGGAGCAGGGCCCTGCGGCCCGAGAGCGCATCCCGGAGGACTTCGGCGAGCTCGTCCTCGTCGGCTCCCGGGGGCGCGGGGACGCCGAGGGCGTCAAGCAGTTCCCGTGCGGTGCGTTCGGTGGGCACGCGGGTGCCGTCGGGTTCGGTGAGGTGGGCGCGGAGCACCCCGTCGGGGTAGTCGTCGGCGATCTGCCGCGCGAGTTCCTCGGCGAGTGCGGTGCGGCCCGAGCCGGGGCGGCCCGCGATGAGCAGCACGCGGGCGCGTGGCGCCTTGCGGCCCGAGATGGTGTCAAGGCCCGCGCGGTCGATGTCCGCGCGGAGCTCTTTCAACTCCCGGCGCCGGCCGACGAATTGACCGCCCGCGGAGGTCTGGGCCACCGCGGGCCGCGGCACCGCGCCGCCCGCTGCCGATCCGTCCGTGTCGACTGCCTGATCCGTCACGGGCCATGCTCCGTCCGACTGCGCGCGAACCCGCCGGGACTCCGGTCGGGACGCTTCCAGAGCCTAGTTCAGGCCCTGCCGCCTCCCCCGCCCCGCGGCGCGCGCAAGTCCCCCGATCGGATCAGTAGATCGTCACACCGGAGGACTCCAATGGCCCCCTGGGCGCTTCCCCGGGGGCCACCGCGAACGCCTCTCAGGCCTCGAAGGGGCGCGCGGGCCAGGGCGCGTCGGCCGGGCGCAGCGCGTCGACGCCGTCACCGCTCAGCGCGGCGGCCAGCGAAAGGGCGCCCACGACCAGGCAGTTGTTGTGCAGCTCCCCGGCGAGCACACCGCGTACGAGCTCTTCGAGCGGTACGCGGGCCAGCTCCATGTCGGCCTCCTCCTCGGAGACCTCGAAGCGCTCGCCGTCGGCCTCGGAGAGGTCGCGGGCCAGGAAGATGCGCACGGCCTCGTCGCAGCCGCCGGGCGTGGTGTAGACGTCGGCGAGGACGCGCCAGTTCTCGGCCTTGACGTGCGCCTCTTCGTAGAGCTCGCGCTGGGCGGCGTGCAGGGGGTTCTCGCCGGGGATGTCGAGCAGCCCGGCCGGGATCTCCCAGAGCTTGTGGCGGACGGGGTGGCGGTACTGGCGCAGGACCAGGACGCGGCCCACGTCGTCCAGGGCGAGCACGGCGACCGAGCCGGGGTGCACCTGGTAGTCACGGTGGACGACGGTCCCGTCGGGCATGACCACGTCGTCGGTGCGCACGGAGGTCTTGTTCCCCACGAAGGGGGTCTCCGTGGCCGTGACCTGCCACTCCTCGGCGGTGTCCTTGATCGTCATGTCGCCCTGTCCTCCCACACGTGCAAACAGAAACCGGGGCACCAGCCTCACAAGGCTCGTACCCCGGCAACCGTATCGCTCTTGTGTTACTTACCCGTCTGACGCTCCACCGCGGCCTTCACCAGGCCGGCGAAGAGCGGGTGCGGACGCGTCGGGCGCGAGCGCAGCTCAGGGTGCGCCTGGGTGGCGACCAGGTAGGGGTGGACCTCACGGGGGTACTCGACGTACTCGACGAGCTTGCCGTCCGGGGACGTGCCGGAGAAGAGGATGCCGGCCTTCTTCTCGAGCTCGGCGCGGTAGGAGTTGTTCACCTCGTAGCGGTGACGGTGGCGCTCCTCGACGTACTCCTTGCCGTCGTACACCTCGCGGGCGATGGAGCCCTCGGCGAGCTTCGCCGGGTACATGCCCAGGCGCATCGTGCCGCCCATGTCGCCCTCGCCCGCGACGATGTCCAGCTGCTCCGCCATGGTCGAGATGACCGGGTGGGCGGTCGCGGCGTCGAACTCCGTGGAGTTGGCGTCGGGGATGTCCGCGAGGTTGCGGGCGGCCTCGATCACGATGCACTGCAGGCCAAGGCAGAGGCCGAGCAGCGGGATCTTGTTCTCGCGGGCGAAGGTGATGGCGCCGACCTTGCCGGTCACGCCGCGGTCGCCGAAGCCGCCCGGGATGCAGATCGCGTCCACGTCGGCGAGCTGCTTGGCGGCGCCCGCCGGGGTCTTGCAGTCGTCGGAGGTGACCCACTTGACCTTGACGCGGGCGCGGTTGGCGAAGCCGCCCGCGCGCAGCGCCTCGGTCACCGAGAGGTAGGCGTCGGGCAGGTCGATGTACTTGCCGACCAGCGCGATGGTGACCTCGTGGTTCGGGTTGTGCACCCGGTCCAGGAGGTCCTCCCACTGGGTCCAGTTGACGTCGCGGAACGGCAGGTCGAGCTTGCGCACCACGTAGGCGTCGAGGCCCTCGGTGTGCAGGACCTTCGGGATGTCGTAGATCGACTTGGCGTCGACACACGCGACGACCGCGTCCTCGTCGACGTCGCACATCAGCGAGATCTTGCGCTTGATGGCGGTCGGTACGTCGCGGTCGGCGCGCAGCACGATGGCGTCCGGCTGGATACCGATGTTGCGCAGGGCCGCGACCGAGTGCTGGGTCGGCTTGGTCTTCAGCTCACCGGACGGGCCGATGTAGGGAAGGAGCGAGATGTGCACGACGAAGACGTTGTCGCGGCCGACCTCGTGGCGGACCTGACGGACCGTCTCCAGGAAGGGCAGGGACTCGATGTCGCCGACCGTGCCGCCGACCTCCGTGATGACCACGTCGACGTCGTCGGTGGCCATGCGGCGGATGCGGTGCTTGATCTCGTTCGTGATGTGCGGGATGACCTGGACGGTGTCGCCGAGGTACTCGCCGCGCCGCTCCTTGGCGATGACCTGCGAGTACACCTGGCCGGTGGTGACGTTGGCCGTGCCGTCGAGGTCGACGTCCAGGAAGCGCTCGTAGTGCCCGATGTCCAGGTCGGTCTCGGCGCCGTCGTTCGTGACGAACACCTCACCGTGCTGGAAGGGGTTCATCGTGCCCGGGTCGACGTTCAGGTACGGGTCGAGCTTCTGCATGGTGACGCGCAGGCCGCGCGCCTTGAGGAGCGCACCCAGGCTCGAGGCAGTCAGACCCTTGCCGAGGGAAGAGGCGACACCCCCGGTGACGAAGATGTGCTTGGTCGTCGTGGACTTTGGCTGCATGGCCAAGAGGGGGCTCCCGTGGTCGCGGTCTGGAGGGTGCGTACCGGCGTCGTCCTCAGGTTTCCGGAGGAGCTGCCGTCGCTGCGGTTCGGGGGTTCAATGACCACCGGCTCACGGGCTACCAGGGTATCAGCGACGGGAGGAGGCTGCTTCCGGCCACGCTGGGGCACTCCCGTCACACCTCCCTCACCTGGTGCTCACCCGTTCGGCGCAGGCCCGTTGCCGGGAGCGGCGCGCAGATCAGGGAGGTGCGTCGTATCCTGCTCGGACACTCGCTGCCGAGCCGGTCCGACTAACGGCAACCACCCCCGTCCGTTCCCAGGAACAAGAGGCTCGTGCAGTTCGTTTTACAGCGAAGCCTTGACCGTAGAGCGAGCGCCCCCGAGAGGGCGACGTGGCCGTTTGACTGGAGATGCACGTGGCCGGGCGCATCGAGGATTACGCACTCATCGGAGACATGCAGACCGCTGCCCTGGTCTGCCGGGACGGCACAGTCGACTGGCTGTGCCTGCCCCGCTTCGACTCGCACGCCATCTTCGCCGGATTGCTCGGCACGGAGGAGCACGGATTCTGGCGCCTCGGGCCCGCTCACAGCCCCGACGCACCACCGCCGACCGCCGCGCGGCGCACGTACCGCGGCGACTCGCTGATCCTGGAATCGGAGTGGGACACCCCGCGCGGCACGGTCCGCGTGACCGATTTCATGCCCCCGCGCGACACGGACGCCCCGCAGCTGGTGCGGATCGTCGAGGGTGTCAGCGGCCGGGTGCCGATGCGCTCCGCCCTGCGGATGCGTTTCAGCTACGGCCGCGTGGTGCCCTGGGTGCACAAGGTCGACGGCCGCACGGTGGCCGTCGCGGGCCCCGACTCGGTGTGGCTCGACACGTCGGCCGAGACCTTCGGCAAGGACCTCACGACGTACTCGGACTTCACGGTCGCGCCCGGTGACCGGATCGCGTTCACCATCTCGTGGCAGCCCTCGCACAAGGAGCCGCCCGCACCCGCCGAGCCCGAGAACGCCCTCACGGCGACGCAGGACTTCTGGCGGGAGTGGGTCGAGCACTGCACGTACCACGGCCCCTACCGCGAGGCCGTGGTCCGCTCGCTGATCACGCTGAAGGCGCTGACGTACGCCCCGACGGGCGGCATCGTCGCGGCGCCCACGACGTCGCTGCCGGAGGACATCGGCGGCTCCCGCAACTGGGACTACCGCTACACCTGGCTGCGCGACGCCGCCATCACGCTCTCCTCGCTCCTGCGCACCGGATACCGCGAGGAGGCCCGCGCCTGGCGCGAGTGGCTCCTGCGGGCGGTGGCGGGCGACCCCGAGAACCTCCAGATCATGTACGGCATCGCGGGCGAGCGCGAGCTCGGCGAGGCCGAACTGGACTGGCTTCCCGGGTACGAGGGCTCGACCCCGGTCCGGGCCGGCAACGGCGCGGCCCACCAGCTCCAGCTCGACGTGTACGGCGAGGTCACCGAGGCCCTGCACCTGGCGCACATGACGGGCCTGGCCCGCAGCGACTACGCCTCGCTGCTCCAGCTCAAGCTGATCCGCTACCTGGAGACGAACTGGGACCAGCCGGACGAGGGCATCTGGGAGGTGCGCGGCCCGCGCCGCCACTTCGTGCACTCCAAGGTGATGGTCTGGGTCGCCGTCGACCGCACGATCAAGCTCATCGAGTCCGGTGACGCGGACGGCCCCCTGGAGAAGTGGCGCGAGCTGCGCGACGACATCCACCGGGACGTCTGCGAGAAGGGCTACGACAAGGAGCGGAACACGTTCACGCAGTCGTACGGCTCCAAGGAGCTGGACGCCTCGCTGCTGCTCATCCCCCAGATGGGCTTCCTGCCGCCCGACGACAAGCGCGTGATCGGCACGATCGAGGCGATCCAGCGGGAGCTCTCGACGTCGGACGGCTTCATCCTGCGCTACCCGACCACGGGCGACGACGCGGGTGTGGACGGCCTGGAGGGCGACGAAGGCGCCTTCCTCGCCTGTTCGTTCTGGATGGCGGACGACCTGGCGATGATCGGCCGGGTGGACGAGGCCCGCAGGCTCTTCGAGAAGCTGCTCGCGCTCCGCAACGACCTGGGGCTGCTCGCCGAGGAGTGGGACCCCCGGCTGCAGCGCCAGGTCGGCAACTTCCCGCAGGCGTTCAGCCACGTGCCGCTGATCGACACGGCACTGCGGCTGACGGCCAGCGGGGCGTACGGCGGTTAGCGAGGCCCTTCAGGTCCGGACGGCGACGGGTTTCCCGTCGCCGTCCGTGCGTTCGGCCGCGTCCTCCAGGACGATCCGGCCGATGATCTCGTAGCGGGCGGGGTGCCTGGCCTTCAGGTACAGGCCGAGGCCGAGCCCTCCGAAGAAGACGAGGCCGACGATCCACGGGATGGCCTTGAAGAACAGCGAGTCCGCCGCCGTGCCCGCCGCGGTGTCCATGTTGATCACCAGCAGGACGACGACGGCGATCATGCCGATGCCGCCGAGCAGCGGGGCGACCAGGGTCGTGAACCAGTGCCGGTCCTCGGGGTGGTTCCTTTGGAAGTAGCCGATCACGGCGAACGAGCAGAGGGTCTGCACGATGAGGATCGCCATCGTGCCGAGGATCGCGAGCAGCGTGTACAGGTGGATGTACGGGTCCTGGCCGGTGAGCCAGAACGCGCCGACCAGACCGACGGCGATCGCGGACTGGACGTAGGAGGCGATGTACGGGGAGCCGTGCCTGGGGTGCGTACGGCCCAGGCCCCGGTGCAGGAATCCCTCGCGCCCGATCGCGTACAGATAGCGCGAGGCGCACTGGTGGAAGGCCATGCCGCAGGCGAACGAGCCGGTGATCAGGAGCCATTGGAAGGTGTCGACCGCCCAGGCGCCGATGAAGGCGTGGGCCGGGTCGAAGAACAGGTCGAGCGGGCTCGTGGACTGCGAGACCTTCACCGAACCGGCCAGGCCGTTGCCGGCGATGGTCATCCAGGAGACGTAGATGTAGAACAGGCCGACGCCGACGACCGAGACGAGGGTCGCGCGCGGGATGACCTTCTTGGGGTTGCGGGACTCCTCGCCGTACATGGCGGTGGACTCGAAGCCGACCCAGGACCAGAAGGCGAAGAAGAGGCCGAGGCCGGCCGATGTGCCGGTGAAGGCGTTCTTCGGGTTGACCGGTTCGACGGGGATGCCGTCGGGGCCGCCGCCGTGGACCAGTACGGCGGTGGCGACGGCGAAGAGGACCGCGATCTCGGCGATCAGCATCACGCCGAGCGCCTTCGCGGTGAGGTTGATGTCGAAGTACGACAGGACGACGGTGACGGCGAGCATCGCGGCCGCGTAGAGGATCCACGGCAGGTCGGCGCCGAGCTGATCGTGGACGGTGGTCTTCGCGAAGTAGGCGAAGACGCCGACGATCGACGCCTCGAAGACGACGTAGGCGAGGACCGCGAGCATCCCGGACGCCATGCCCGCTATGCGGCCCAGGCCGTGCGAGATGTAGCCGTAGAAGGCGCCGGCGGCGGTGATCCGCTTGGCCATGGCGACGTAGCCGACCGAGAACACGGTCAGCACGAGCGTGGCGAAGAGATAGCCGGCCGGCGCTCCGGTGCCGTTGCCCGCGCCGACGGCGATGGGGAGGTTGCCGGTCATGGCCGTGATGGGCGCCGCGGTGGCGACCGCCATGAAGACGACGCCGACGAGGCCGACGGAGTTCGCCTTCAGGCGGTGGACCTCGGGGGAAGTGGACTGCTCTGGCATCTTCTCTGGCATGGCGGGCACCCTGCCGTGGAGTGACGTACGCCACAACCGACAAGGGGTAGCGCAATTGACGCCCCGGCGCGACGAGTTGTCGGGGTTTGAGCGGACCAGATCATTCCCGTGACCGGCCGGAGATGTTCCCGGAACGTATGCGCAGGTACCGTCCGCCCCATGGAAAGTCAGGGCACGCAGGGCACTCAGGGCGGCATCACCGTGCAACGTGCCCTGGAACTTCCGGGTCTGCGCGGCGGGCTCCCCGAAGTCGTCGCGGGCGCGGAGCGGCTGCAGCGCACGGTGCGGTGGGTGCACGCGGGCGAGGTGCCGAACATCGCCTCGCTCCTCAAGGGCGGCGAACTGCTCCTGACCACGGGCCTCGGACTGGGCGCACGCCCCGCCGAGCAGCGCGTCTTCGTGCGCAAGCTCGCCGAGCGCGGCATCGCGGCGCTCGTCGTCGAGCTGGGCCCGCGCTTCACGCGGCTGCCCGCGGCGATCGTGGAGACGGCGCGCGCGGCGGGCCTTCCGCTGGTGCAGCTGCACCGCGAGGTGCCCTTCGTGACGGTCACGGAGGAGGTCCACACCGAGATCGTCAACGGCCACTACGCCCTGCTCCAGCGGGCCGAGGAGGTCCACAGGCGCTGCACGGAGGCGCTGCTCGGCGGGGGCGGCGTGCCCCAGGTCCTCAATGTGCTCGCGGACTTCAGCGGCAACCCGGTGTTCCTGGAGACGCCGGACGGACAGCTCCTGTACGCCGCCGGGGCGGGCACCGAGTGCGCCGATCCCCTCCAGGTGTGGGAGGGACTGCGGGGCCGGACCGTCGACCGGGACGGGCCGCCCGCGGGCGCGCTGCTCGTGGACGTGCCGGGCGGCGGGCCCGGGTCGGGCTCGGTGCGCGCCCGGCTCGTACTGCTCGCCGTGGAGTCCGTGCTGCTTCCGGTGCACCGGATCGCGGCGGAGCGGGCCGCGGGGTCGCTCGCGGTGGTCCTGATGCAGGCCCGGCAGGAGGAGGAGCTCGCCGCGCGCGGCCGGGGCGACTTCCTGACCGACCTGGCGGAGGGGCGGATCAAGGCCGACGACGCGCCCGCCCAGGCGCGGGTGCTCGGCTTCAAGCCCGGCGAGAGTCCGCTGCTTCCGGTCGTGATGCGCCTTGCGGACGGACTGCCGCCCGGGGGTGGCTGGGCCGTGCTCGCGCGGGCGGTGGCGGAGGAGCTGGCGGCGGTGGGCGTGCCGGTGCTGCTCGGCGTGCGCCCGGTGGAGGGGCGCGTCCCCCTGCTGCTCGGGCTCCGTACGGAATCCGAACGCACCGCGGTGGCCGACCGGGTCGCCGCCGCGCTGCGGGCGGGCGTGGAGCGGGCGGGGATGCAGCGGGCCGGGGCGCTGCCGCCGGTCGTGGTGGTCGGGGTCGCGGGCGGCTGGGCCGCGGCATCGGCGGGCCTCAGACACGCGGCGGAGACGGCGACGGCCGCGCAGGGCCTGCCGGACCGCCCCTGGCACGACGCGCGGCGCCTGGACATCGACCTGCTGCTGTGGCGCCTGCACCACTACGACGACTCGGCGCTCGCGGCGTTCGTGGACCGTGCGATCGGCCCGCTGCGGACCCACGACCTGCGCTCGAAGCCACCGCTGCTGCCCACCCTGCAGACGTACCTGGCCCATGCGGGACGCAAGGCGGAGACGGCGCGCGAGCTGCACCTGAACCGGCAGACGCTCTACAACCGCCTCGCCAGGATCAGTGAACTCCTCGGCACGGACCTGGACGACCCGCAGACGGTCCTCGCGCTGAGCCTGGCGCTGCGCGCGCGAAGGCACGTGGCGTAGGGCCGCGCACCTCGGCGCTACATGGCGAACGGCTGCGTCAACTCGTCGTAGACGCTCAGGACTTGGGTGACCGTCTCGTCCTCGGTCGGCCAGGTCGCCGCCTGGGCCGTGCCCTTGTCCTTGAGCCGCTCCCTGAGGGCGGGGTCGGCGAGGAGGCGTGCGACGGCGGTGGCCAGGGCCTCGGCGTCGCCGTACGGGACGAGCGCCGCCGCGTCGCCGACCAGTTCGGGGATGCCGCCGACCGCGGTCGCGACGAGCGGCACGCGCGCGTGCAGGGCCTCCTGGGCGAGCACGGAGCGCGACTCCCAACTGCTGGGCAGCACCACGAGATCGGCCGCCCCGAGCATCTCGGGCACGTCGTCGCGCCGCCCGATGAGCTGAACCGGCAGGCCTTCGCTCTCGATACGACGCTGCAGGGCGCCACGCTCGGGCCCTTCACCGGCGATGACGAGGAGCGGCAGGGGGTCGAGGTGCCGCCAAGCGCGCGCCGCTTCGAGAAGGACGTCGTAGCCACGCTGCCGTTCGAGCGTGCCGACCGTGACGATCAACGGCCGTCCGACGGCTCCGAGTTCGGCCAGGGCCTTGTGCCGCAGCCCGTCGGCCTCGTCGGCCCCTTCGGACGCACTGGCCGCCGTGCGGGGCGCGGGGAGTGTGACGGGGGCGAGGCGGGCGTCCCGCGCGCCCCTGCTGCGGGCGCGGTCGACGAGGTCGGACGAGGTACCGAGGACCACGGCGGCGGCCTTGGCGACGCGCCGCTCCAGGAGCTGCAGGAGGTGGCCGCGCGCGCCTTCCGCGTGCGCGCGGGTGTGCCAGGTGACGACGAGGGGGGTGCGGCGGCCGGTGAGCGCGAGGGCGGCGCGGAGCGCGGCGTGCAGTCCGTGCGCGTGCACGAGGTCGGCGTCGGCGCAGGCCAGGCGGAGGGAGGCGACGGACGCGGGGTCGCTGCTGCGGGGCACGTGCACGTGCCGGGCGCCGGTGCCCGTCAGGTCGTAGGCGCCGGCCGCCTCGGAGGGGGCGCACACCGTGACCCGCACGCCGCGCGCCGCGAGGCCCGCGGCGAGCGACCTGACGTGGGCACTACTGCCCGCGCTGCCACCGCCCAGGACTTGCACGGTGTGCAGGGAGGTCTGACCGTGCGGTGAGTGGCTGCTCACGTGGCTCACGTAGCCGGGGCTCCTGGGTCGGCGTCGGGGGGCTGCGCCAAGGATGCCAGTCCGTACGGACGTTCCGGCACCGCCGAAAGGTCTCTTCCGTGTCGGGGCGGGCAACTCCCTGACCCGGATCACCCACAAGGGTGAGGACAACGGGGTTTCAACACCGCGGACGACCTGCGGTCCCCGCATCTTTGCAGCGTGTCTATGCCGCTGGGAAGCCTTTCCGAGCCTCGGCGTGGCCGACGTCGAGATGTGGCTGCGGGGTGGGGCACCGGGGGGCCGCTGCGGGGTATGTCGCCGGGAGGCCGCGAGGTACCTCGCCGTCGCCGGGAGACCGCTACACAGCGAGGCGGCGGGGAGCCTGGGCCGGCCGGCCCAGGCTTCGCGCGGCCCCGCTGATTCGCTCGCCGTAGGCTGCCGCCGCCAGCAGGCCCGCCGCGTGGACGGCGAGGCCCGCGCGGCCGTTGCCCGTGGCGATGGCGGTGCCGAGCGCCGCGCCCAGGGCGTGCGCTCCCGCGTCGCCGATCATGGCGCGCTCCCCGATGTCCTCCGGGAGCACGGCCGCCGCCGCACCCACGGAGGCTGCGGAGAGGACACCCGCGGCGCCCTTGCGCAGCAGTCCCGGCGCCCCCAGCGCCACCACCGCTCCGGCGGCCCTTCCCGGGCGTACGTCCACGAGGTTGACGAAGTGGGCGGTGCCCGCGATCACGACACCCGCAAGGAGCTTGTCCACCGGCCGCTCCTTGAGCAGCGCACCGGCGGCGAGACCCGCAGCGGAGATGCCGAACAACTTCACCGCCCCGCTGGTCACTTCGCCGTCCCGCAGCGCGCCGAGGTGCGCACGGAAGCCCCGGCGCGGGTCGCCCTCCCCCGCCACGTCGTCGTACGCCCCGCACGCCCCCGCCGCGAGCACGGCGAGCGCGGCGGCGGCGCGGGGCCGGGCGGGCAGCGCCACGGCTCCCGCCGCCACACCGAGGGCGGCGGCGGGCCCGGCGTACAACTCCACCGTCCGCCCCGCGTAGTTCCTCCGCTGCCAGCGGCCCGGTCCGCCGGGAGCGCGTGAACGCAACCCGGTGGTGGCCGCGCGGGTGGCGGCGGCCGCGGCGAGCAGGGCGGTGAGGCGGCGGGGAGGCCTGCGGTCGATCATGCGGCCCAGCCCAGGACCGGGAGCACGACCGGCCCCTACCCGTCCCCCCGAGCCGTCGCCAGCAACTCCTCCGCATGGGCCCGCGCGGTCTCCGAGTCCTCCTGGCCCGCCAGCATCCGCGACAACTCCCGCACCCGGTCCTCCCCTTCGAGCACCAGGACCCCGGAGCGGGTGACGGACCCGTCGTTGGTCTTCTCGACCAGCAGCTGCCGGTCGGCGAACGCCGCCACCTGCGGAAGGTGCGTCACGACCACGACCTGCGCGGACTTGGCCAGCCTTGCGAGCCTGCGGCCGATCTCGACCGCCGCCTTGCCGCCGACGCCCGCGTCGACCTCGTCGAAGAGGTACGTCGGGACGGGGTCCGTGCCCGCGAAGACGACCTCGACGGCGAGCATCACGCGCGACAGCTCACCGCCGGACGCGCCCTTGGCGATCGGCCGCGGCGGGGCCCCCGGATGCGGTGCGAGGAGGAGTTCCACCTCGTCGACACCCGCCGGGCCGTACGCGACGAGGCGTCCGTCGACCGGCACGCCGTCCGCGCCCTCCGGCACCTCCGTGGCGGTGATGTCGATCGTCACGCGCGCGTGCGGCATCGCAAGCGAGGCCAGCTCCTCGGTGACGGCCGCCGCGAACCGCGACGCCGCCTCCTGCCGCGCGTCGGTCAACGCCTGCGCGAGTCCGGCCAATTCGCTCCGGAGCGCGTCCCGCTCCGCGGTCAGCTCTTCCAGGCGGTCGTCGTCGCCCTCGAGTTCGGTGAGCCGCGCGGCCCCCTCCTCGGCCCAGGCGAGCACGGTGTCGATGTCGGAGCCGTACTTCCGGGTCAGCTGGGTGAGCGCGGCCCGCCGCTCCTCCACCGCCGCCAGGCGCAGCGGATCGGCGTCCAGGTCATCGGCGTACCCGGCGAGCTCCCCCGCCACATCGCCCAGCAGGATCCCGATCTCGCCGATCCGCTCGGCCAGCGTGGCCAGGGCGGGGTCGTGCGAACGCACCGCTTCAAGAGCCCGGTGGGCGCCCGCGACCAGCGTCGTGGCGTCGACCCCCTCCGGGTCCTCGGGGTTACCCGCGAGGGCGGCGTGCGCGGACGTGGCGGCGGAGGCGAGCGCCTCCGCGTGGCCGAGGCGCTCGGCCTCGGCGGCCAGTTCGGTGTCCTCGCCCGCGAGCGGCTCCACTCCGGCGATCTCCTCGAGGCCGAAACGCAGCAGATCGGCCTCCTGGGCCCGCTCACGCGCCCGCGTGGTGATCTCGTCGACCTCGGTCGTCACGGCCCGCAGCCTGCGGTACGCCGCCGTGTACTTGGCCAGCGGCACGGTGACCGCGTCGCCCGCGTAACGGTCGAGCGCGCCCCGCTGCCTGGCCGGCTTGAGCAGCCCCTGCTGGTCCGTCTGACCGTGCACCGCGACGAGGTCGTCGGCGAGTTCGGCCAGCAGACCCACCGGCACCGACCGACCGCCCAGGTGCGCCCGGGATCTCCCCTCCGCCGAGACCGTACGACTGATCAGCAACGCCCCGTCGTCGAGTTCGGCCCCCGCCTCCTCGGCGCGCACGGCGGCCGAGGCGCCCGCGGGCACAGTGATCCGCCCCTCCACCACCGCCGCCTTGGCGCCGATCCGCACCAAAGCGGGATCCGCGCGTCCGCCGAGCAGCAGGCCAAGGCTGGTGACCACCATCGTCTTGCCCGCACCGGTCTCGCCGGTCACGGCGGTGAACCCCGGCGACAGCTCGACCACTGCGTCGTCGATGACTCCGAGCGACCGTATCCGCATCTCCTCCAACACGGACACGACCTTACGAGGTCATGGGCCAGGTGTGCGACGGGCCCTGGCCTCCCGCCGCCCTTCGTCCGCGAAGACGCAGGTGGCAAAGGCGGACCGAACGGACTCTGTCACCCGCAGGGGGGTGGGGATTTCCCCACCATGATCTTCCTGCCGGCCTCCTGGTGCGCGGGTGCCCCGGCACCTCAGTCTGATCGGTATGGGAACGGGACTGGCACAGGCGGCACTGCGGGCGCATCGCCCGGCGTTCGTAGGCACGGCGGTGGCCGCGCTCTTCGCTGCGACGGTGGTGAGCGCCTCGACGATGATGCTCGCCGCGACGGGCACCGACGGGCTCTCCGCGCGGGCCCGCAGGCAGATCAGCGAGAACGGCGTGGGCGACATGGCCGTCGTCCTGTTGATCGGTTCCATCTACATGTCGATATTCGTGGTCGCGTCGACGATGGGCACGGCCGTCACGCAGCAGCACCGCGAGCTGGCCCTGGTCCGTTCCATCGGCGCCAAGCCCCGCCAGATCCGCCGCGCGGTGGCCGTCCAGGCCCTCGTCGCGTCGATCCCGGCGGCCCTGGCGGGCTTCGTCGTCGGCGGCTTCGCGGCGCGGTGGTGGCACGCGGGCATGGTCGCGCACGGACTGCTGCCCGCCGAGGCGGACTTCCGGTTCGCCTGGCTCGCCCTGCCGGTGTGCCTGGGCGTGGCCGTGGTGACGACGACGCTCGCCGCGGTCCTCTCCTCGCTGCGGTTCTCGCTGCTGCGCCCGGCCCGCGCCCTGAGCGAGGCGGCGACCGGACGGCGGGGCCTTGGCATGCTCCGGGCGCCGCTCGGTCTGATCGCCGTCGCGGGGGCGGTCGCGGTCGCGGTGCTGCTGTCGAATCAGCCTGCGGCCGAGGCGAGCGAGGGTGCGTTCCTCGTCCTGATCCTCTTCTGCGTCGGCGCGGGGCTGCTCGGCCCGCGGATCATCGGGCCCGCGGCCTGGCTGGTCTCCGCGCTGGTGGGCCGGCTGGGCAGCAGCGCGCGCCTGGCCATGCTCAACGTCCGCTCGCAGCCCCGCCGCTTCTCCGCCGCGGTCGTGCCGCTCGTCCTGGTCGTGGGCTTCGGCCTGACCAAGATCGGCATGCACACCACGGCACAGCACCACACGGGTTCGGCGGGCAGCACGGGCGAGGTCTGGCTCGACTACGTGGGGACGGGGCTGTACGCGGGCTTCGCCGCCATCGCCGCGGCGAACACCCTCGCCATGATCTCCTTCGAGCGCCGCCGCGACGTCGCCCTGCTGCGGGTGGTGGGCAGCCAGTGCGCCCAGGTGCGGGTGATGGCGGCCTGGGAGGCCGTGGTCGTGGCGGGGACCGCGCTGCTGCTCGGCACCGCGATCGCGCTCGGCACACTGGCCCCGATCCTCAGCACGGCCTTCGGCTCGTCGCTCCCCCACCTGCCGTGGGGCGTGCCCGCGGGGATCGCGGCGGGCACGTTGCTGCTCACGCTGCTGGCGACGGGGCTTCCGGTACTCGCGGTCATGCGGAAGCGGGCCATCTCCGTGGTCTGCGCCACGTAGAGGCGCGCGAGCAGCCGCCGAGGGGGCTGCGCCCCATCAGGGGCGCGGGGAACTGCGCGACCAGCCACGAGCTGCCCGCAGTGTCCCGCCCCCGCAGCCCACACGAACCACCCATCGGACCGCCCATCCAGCGGAGCGCTAGTGCGGCGCCCCGCGCCACCCCGAGACCGGCAGGGCGAACTTGGCCACGAGCCGGTCGGTGAACGAAGCGTGGTGCAGCCGCGCGAGCCGCACCGGCACCCCGCCCCTGCGCACCTCCACCCGCGCCCCCGGCGGCAGCTCCACGGTCCGCCGCCCGTCGCACCACAGCACCCCGTGCGGCGTGTGCTGCTGGACCTCGACGGCGAGCACCGAGTCCGGCGAGGTCACCAGGGGCTTGGCGAACAGGGCGTGGGCGCTGATCGGCACCATCAGGAGCGCCTCCACCTCCGGCCACACCACGGGCCCGCCCGCGGAGAAGGCGTACGCGGTGGAGCCGGTCGGAGTGGCGCAGACGATGCCGTCGCAGCCGAAGCCGGTGACCGGACGGCCGTCGATCTCCAGGACGACCTCCAGCATCCGCTCGGCCGACATCTTCTGCACGGCGGCTTCGTTGAGCGCCCAGTCACGGTGCACGACGTCGCCGTTGCTGTGCACGACGACGTCGATGGTCATCCGCTCCTCGACCTCGTAGGCCTTGGTGACCACCCGGTCGACGACCTTGTCCAGGTCGTCGCGCTCGGCCTCGGCGAGGAAGCCGACGCGGCCCAGGTTCACGCCGAGCATCGGCACCCCGGAGGCGCGGGCGAACTCGGCGCCGCGCAGCAGCGTTCCGTCGCCGCCGAGCACGACGAGCAGTTCACAGCCGTCGAGGCACTGCGGGGTGGCCTCCTTCACCGTGCCGACCTCGGGCGGCAGCGGCAGATCGGCCGCCTCCGCCTCAAGGACCCGTACGCCGATGCCGCTGCGCAGCAGCCCCTGGACGACGAGTTCGGCACTGCGGATGGCCGCGGGCCGTCCGGTGTGCGCGAGCAGGAAAACGGTACGAGCTCGGGTCTGGGTCACTCGGTCCTGAGTCAACGGGGCCCCTCCGCCACGGCACGGTCAACGTCCGCCGGGTCGAGTTCGGGCGCCCCGGCACGCAGCCACAGAAAGTACTCGACATTTCCGGAAGGCCCGGGCAGCGGGCTCGCAGTCACGCCACGCACACCGAGCCCGAGCCCCCATGCCTGGCGCGCCACACCGCGTACGGCGTCGGCCCGCAGTTCCGTGCTGCGCACGACACCGCCGGTGCCCAGGCGTTCCTTGCCGACCTCGAACTGCGGCTTGACCATCAGGACCAGGTCCGCGTCCGGCGCGGCGCACCGCACGAGGGCGGGAAGCACCAGGCCGAGCGGGATGAACGAGAGGTCGCCGACGACCAGGTCGACGGGGGTGCCGTCGATGGTCTCCAGCGTCAACTCCCGTACGTTCGTGCGGTCCTTGACGGTGACCCGGTCGTCGCTCTGCAGCGACCAGGCGAGCTGCCCGTACCCGACGTCCACGGCGACGACGCCCGAGGCACCGGCGCGCAGCAGCACATCGGTGAAGCCGCCGGTGGAGGCGCCCGCGTCGAGCGCGCGTCGCCCCTCGACGACCAGGCCCTGCGGCACGAACGCGGCGAACGCGCCCGCCAGCTTGTGGCCGCCGCGCGAGACGTAGTCGGGATCGCTGTCGTCGGTCGCGACCACGATGGCTGCGGCGGTCTCCACCTGCGTCGCGGGCTTCGTCGCGGTGTTCTTGTCGACGGTCACCCGGCCTGCGGCGATCAGCTGGCTCGCGTGCTCGCGCGAGCGCGCCAGCTTGCGGCGGACCAGTTCGGCGTCGAGGCGGCGGCGTGCCACTCCTGCCACGTTCTGTTCAGCTCCTGTTGTACGGGGGTGAGTGCTGGGACGAAGCCGCGGGCGTCCCCATGGGCGAGGGCGCCGGCGGCCCGGGGCGTGCGTCGAGCGCGGTCAGCGCGTCCCGCAGTCCCCGGTGTACATCCTCGTACACCTCGATGTGGCCGTCCGTGGCGAGGTGGTCGGCGTCGCCGAGCCGCCGCAGCAGGCCGTCGACCTCCGCGTCACCGGTCGGGACACGCTCCACTCCCAGGGGCGCGGGCCCCACGGGGTCGTACGTCTCCGCCTCGGCCTCGGGGGCCAGGGGCTCCACCGGCTCAGGCTCGGGGCCCGGCATCGAGTCGTTCATGCCACGACGCTACCTCGAAGCGCTGCGGTACCGTCGATCACGATGGCGACGATCGAAGAGTGCCGTACGGCGCTCGACAAACTCAGCGACAACCTGGCGGGCGCCGAAGACGGCGTGCGCGGCGCTGCCGCGCTCGACCGCTCGTTGAGCTGCCGCATCACGGATCTCGACGTGACCTTCACGGGCCGCCTCCAGAACGGCCGGATCACGGTGCTCGACACGCATCCCGGCGCTCCTCGGGAGAAGGCCGAGATCCGCCTCGCCATGTCCGGCGACGACCTGGTGGCACTGGTGGACGGCGAGCTGAACTTCGCGAAGGCCTGGGCCTCCGGCCGGGTCAAGCTGGAGGCGGGCCTGCGCGACATGCTCCGCCTCAGGTCGCTGCTCTAGCCCCCGCGTCGGCCACCGTCCCGGCCGCGGGCTTCTTGCGGCCACGGCGCGCCGCGGGCACCACCAGCGGTGTCCCCGACTCCGGGTCCTCGATGATCTGGCAGTCCATCCCGAAGGTGTCCCGCACCAGCTCCGTCGTGACGACGTCGGACGGCGCGCCCTCGGCCACGACCGCGCCGTCGCGCAGGGCGATGAGGTGGGTGGCGTACCGGGCCGCGTGGTTGAGGTCGTGCAGGACGGCGACCAGCGTGCGGCCCTGCTCCTCGTGGAGGTCGGCGCACAGGTCGAGCACGTCGATCTGGTGCTGGATGTCGAGGTACGTCGTCGGCTCGTCCAGGAGCAGCAGCGGGGTCTGCTGGGCGAGCGCCATCGCGATCCAGACGCGCTGGCGCTGTCCGCCGGAGAGTTCGTCGACATAGCGATCGGCCAGTTCGGCGACGCCGGTCGACGCCATCGACTCGCCCACGATCCGCTCGTCCTCCGCCGACCACTGCCGAAGCAGCCCCTGGTGGGGGTAGCGGCCGCGGGCCACCAGGTCGCCCACCGTGATCCCGTCGGGCGCGATCGAGGACTGCGGGAGCAGGCCGAGCGTCCGTGCCACCTTCTTCGCGGGCATCGACTGGATGACGCTGCCGTCCAGCAGGACACGGCCGGCCGAGGGCTTGAGCATCCGGGACAGGGCGCGCAGCAGGGTGGACTTGCCGCAGGCGTTCGGTCCGACGATCACCGTGAAGGAGTTGTCGGGTATCTCGACGGACAACTTCTCGGCGATGACGCGCTGGTCGTAGCCAAGGGTCACGTCGTCCGCGATGAGCCGGTTCACTGCGGCACGCTCCTGCCTGTCGGTGCTCTGAGAGGTGTTCGTGTTCGTGGCCGTGCGCGTCTTCATATGCGCCCCGCCTTGCGCTCGATGACCAGGAGCCACAGCAGATAGATGCCGCCGAGCACGCCGGTGACCACGCCGACGGGCAGCTGGTCGGCGCCGAAGGCCCGCTGCGAGGCCCAGTCCGCGACGATCAGCAGGGTGGCGCCCATGAACATCGCGGGCATCAGGTTGGGCCCAGGCGAGCGGGTGAGCCGCCTGGCCAGCTGCGGCGCGGTGAGCGCGACGAAGCTGACGGGGCCCGCCGCGGCGGTGGCGGCCGCGGTGAGCAGCACCGCCGAGGCCATCAGGACGATGCGGGTGCGCTCGACGGGCACGCCGAGCGCGTAGCCGACGTCGTCGCCCATCTCCAGCATCCGCAGCGGACGGGCGTAGGCCATGACGAGCGGCACGAGGATCGCGCACAGGATGAGCAGCGGCCAGACCTGCTCCCAGTCCCGGCCGTTGAGCGAGCCGGTCATCCAGACGACGGCGCGCGCGGCGTCGACGAGGTCCGCCTTGGTGAGCAGATAGCCGTTGATCGCGGTGACGAAGGCGGAGACGCCGATGCCGACCAGGACGAACCGGAAGCCGTGCACCCCCCGCTTCCAGGCGAGCACGTAGATCGCGAAGCCGGTCACCAGACCGCCCACGAGGGCGCCGCCCGCGACCTGCGCCGCGCTGCCCTGGAAGAGGACGATCATGATGAGCGCCCCGGCGGTGGACCCCTGCCCGAGGCCGAGGATGTCCGGACTGCCCAGCGGGTTGCGCGAGATGGACTGGAAGATCGCGCCGCCGAGCCCGAGCGCGGCGCCCACCAGGAGGCCGACGATGACCCGCGGAAGCCGCAGGTCGTTGATGATGAACTCCTGCCCGGCGTCTCCGTTGCCGAGCAGGGTGCGGATGACGTCGGCCGTGGGGATGTAGAAGTCGCCGGTGCCGATCAGGACGACGCTCGCAGCGAGCGCGGCCACGATGAGCACGGCGACGACCACGGCCGTGCGGACGTCGAGGCGGAAGCTGAGCCCGCCCCGGGTGCGTATCGCCTTCACAGCTGAGCCAGCCTCCGCCGTCGTACGAGAAAGATGAAGACCGGTGCGCCGATCAACGCGGTGATGATGCCGACCTGCAGTTCCGCGGGCCGCGCGACGACGCGTCCGATGACGTCGGCGCCGAGCAGCAGCACCGGCGAGAGGATCGCCGCGTACGGCAGGATCCAGCGCATGTCGGGTCCGGTGAAGGAGCGCACGACGTGCGGCACCATCAGGCCGACGAACATGATGGGCCCGCAGGCCGCGGTCGCGGCCCCGCAGAGCAGGGTCGCTGCGGCCATGGACAGGGCGCGGGTGCGGTTGAGATGGGCGCCGAGCGCGCGGGCGGTGTCGTCGCCCATGGCCATGGCGTTGAGCGGCCGTGCGAGGCCGAGGGCGAGCACGATGCCGATCACCAGGAAGGGCAGGACCTGAAGGATGGTCTCGGTCTTGGCCGAGGCCAGGGAGCCGACCGTCCAGAAGCGCATCTTGTTGAGCGCGGCGTTGTCCGTGATCATCACGGCCTGGAGATAGCCGTAGAGCGCGGCGCTCATCGCGGTTCCGGCGAGCGCGAGGCGCACCGGGGTCGCGTTGCGCGTGCCGCCGAGGACGTAGACGGCGGCGCCGACGACCGCCGCTCCGGCGAAGGCGAACCACACGTAGCCGCTCAGCGAGGTGACGCCGAAGAAGCTGATGGCGGTGACGACGGCGGCCGAGGCGCCGAGGTTGATGCCGAGCAGTCCCGGGTCGGCCAGCGGGTTGCGCGTCAGCGCCTGCAGGACGGCGCCGGCCAGGCCCAGGGCCACACCGACGAGCACGCCGAGCAGCGTCCGCGAGAGCCGCTCTCCGACGACGACATCGCCGTACGTCCCGGTGTCCTGGAAGAGACCGTGCCAGACCTGGTCGAGGGACATCTGTTTGGCACCGACCGCGATGCTCGCCACGACGACGAGCAGCAGCACACAGACCGAGACGAGGAGCCCGGCGCTGCGTATCGCACGGCGGTTGGGTGGCGCGGGGGCGGTCTCCGCGCTGGCTTCGGGGGGACTGTCGACCAACACCAGGTTAGGTTAGCCTACCCTCGCACTTGACTTCGACGAGAGAAGCACCACCGATGCGTGCCCGCCGCCCGATACCTCCCGCCCTGACCCGTCGTGGTCTGCTCGGTGCGGGCGGCGCCCTCGGTGTCGGCGGACTCCTGTCAGCATGCGGCGGAGGCGGCGACGGCGCGAAATCGTCAGGCGGAGGCTCGGCCTGGAGCTTCGAGGACGACCGCGGAACCACCGCGAAGGCCGCGAACCGCCCGCGCCGCATCGTCGCCTACATCGGCGCCGCCGCCGCGCTGCACGACCTCGGCGTCGAGTGCACCGGCGTCTTCGGCCCGACGAAGCTGAAGAACGGCGAACCCGACGTACAGGCCGCCGACCTCGATGTCGACAAGGTGACCGTCATCGGCAACACCTGGGGCGAGTTCAGCATCGAGAAGTACGCGAAGCTCCGCCCCGAGCTCCTCGTCAGCACGATGAACGCGTCACCGACGCTCTGGTACGTCCCCGAGGAATCCGCCAAGAAGATCACCTCGCTCGCACCCACCGTCGGCATCCTCACCGGCAGGACCTCCCTGACCCAGGCGATCGGCCGCTTCGCCGAACTCGCCGCATCCCTCGGCGCCGACCTCGCGGCGGAGAAGGTCACCGCCGCGAAGAAGCGCTTCGAGGCGGCCAACGAGACCCTGCGCAGGTCCGCGAAGGCGGCGAAGGCCCGAGGCGGCCTCAAGGTCATGGCGGTCTCTGCGCAGGCCGACCTGCTCTACGTGGGCGATCCGGCCGACTTCACCGACCTGCGCCACTACGCCGACCTGGGCGTCGAGTTCGTCACCCCGGCGAAGACGGCCAAGGGCGGCTTCTTCCAGGAGCTGGGCTGGGAGAACGCCGACAGGTACGCGGCGGATCTGATCCTCGTCGACGGACGGACGGGCAACCTCCAGCCCGCCGAGCTCAAGAAGTCCAAGCCCACCTGGGCGAAACTCCCCGCGGTCGGGGCCGGCCAGGTCATCTCCTGGCACAACGAGGCCCAGTTCAGTCACGCCGGCTACGCGCCGCTCATCGAGCGGCTCGCGGCAGCCGTCGACAAGTCGAAGAAGGCGGCAGCCTGATGTCCACCACCCACCGCCCCCTCGCCTCCAGAGGCATGTCCCGCCGCGGCCTGCTCGCCTCCGGCGGCGCCCTCGGCATCGGCGCCCTGCTCAGCGCCTGCGGGAGCGACGAGAAGTCCGGGAAGAAGAGCGCGGGCTCCAAGCCCTGGAGCTTCAAGGACGACCGCGGCAGGACCGCCAAGGTCGACCACACCCCGAAGAACATCGTCGCCTACGTCAGCACGGCGGCCGCCCTGCACGACTACGACATCGAGTGCACCGGCGTCTTCGGCCCCTCCAAGCCGGTGGACGGCAAGCCCAACCCGCAGGCGGGCGACCTCGATGTCGACAAACTGACCAGCCTGGGCCAGTCCTTCAACCAGTTCAACATCGAGAAGTACGCGGGCCTGGACCCCGACCTCCTGATCAGCAACATGTTCCCGCCGCCCGCCCTCTGGTTCGTCCCCGAGGACAGCACCAAGAAGATCGAGGCTCTCGCGCCCACCGTCGGCATCAAGGGCGCCCGGACCTCGCTCCTGGACCCGCTGAGGCGCTACACCGAGCTCGCCGAAGCCCTCGGCGCGGACCTGGAGACGGCGAAGGTGAAGGCCGCCAAGGCCCGCTTCGACAAGGCCGAGCGCCGGCTGCGCAAGGCGGCGAAGGCCAACCCCGGCCTGAAGGTCCTCGCGATGACCGGCGACGCCGACCAGTTCTACGTCGCCGTGCCGGACTCCTACTGCGACCTGAACTACTTCAAGGACCTCGGCGTCGAGTTCGTCGAGGGCAAGAAGGTCGACGAGTGGGGCTTCTGGGAGTTCCTCAGCTGGGAGAACGCCGACAAGTACCACGCCGACCTGATCATGATCGACAACCGTGAGTCCGCGCTGACCCCCGGGCAGCTCGCGGAGAAACCCACCTGGGAGCTGCTCCCCGCCGTCAAGGCCGATCAGACCGTGCCCTGGTCGATGGAGGAGCGCTACAGCTACGCCGGCTACGCACCCGTGCTCGAACGACTCGCCACCGCCATCGAGAAGTCGAAGAGGCTCACCTGATGACCGCATCCCCGTACCACTTCTTCGATGTCCACGTACTGCGCACCGAGTACGTCACCCCGTCCATGATCCGCGTGGCCCTCGGCGGCGCCGACCTGGCGCGGATGGCCTCGGCGGGCCGCGACCAGCGCATCAAGGTCTTCCTGCCGCACCCGGGCCAGGACGCCCCGGTGATGCCGGACACCACCGGCGGGGACGCGGCCGACTGGTACGCCGACTGGTGCGCCCTCGATCCCGACGTCCGGGGCATCATGCGCACCTACACCACGCGTGAACTGCGCCGCGATCCGGACGAGTTGATCGTCGACTTCGCGGTCCACGGCGCGACGCCCTCACCCTCCGACGGCCCGGCCACCAGCTGGGCGCGGTCCGCGGGGCCCGGCGCCCGCATCGGCGTGCTCGCCCCGATCGAGGACGAGAACGGCGCGTACGACTTCAGGCCGCCGCAGGACACCGACTGGGTCCTCCTGACCGCCGACGAGTCGGCGCTCCCGGCGGTGGCGGCCATCCTCGAAACGCTCCCGCCGGCCACGCCGACCCGCGTCTGGATCGAGGTGCACGACCTCGCGGACCAGCAGGAGCTGCCCACGAAGGCCGACGCCGAGATCACCTGGCTCACGCAGGAGGGCTCGACGACGTCGGCGATCCGCGCCGCGGAGCTGCCTTCGGGCACCCCGTACGCATGGGTCACGGGCGAGTCCGCCACGGTCAAGGCGGTCCGCCGCCACTTGGTGAGCGACCGCGCCTTCGACCGCAAGCGGATCTCGTTCTCCGGCTACTGGCGCAAGGGCACCACCACGGACGAGCTGATCGACCGCAACGAAACGGCCTGACCTGGCCCCTGCGCCGCCGGAGCCCCGACCACATGCCGGTCGGGGCTTCGCCGTGCGGCGGGCAAGCGTGGGGCGGGCAAGCGTGGGGCGGGCGGGCAGGCAAGCGTGCGGGCGGGCAGGCCCGGGAGAGCTACACCCCCAGGCGCGACAACGCCTTCTCCCCGTCCAGCGCGCACGCCCCGTCCCCCGCCTCCGTCCACGCCGCCGCGCACAGCGCCCGCAGCCCGTCCATCGCGTCGCCCTCGCCGTCGAGCACCAACTCCTGCCCCCGCGCCGACGCCGTCCACCCGCCGCAGCCGAAGCCGCCCTCCACCGGGGTCACTTCGGGCTGACCGGTGAGCATGCCGCGCAGGTCCGCGTCCACGTACGTGGGGCGGTGCTCGGGCGGGGCCGCGAGCAGCTGGGCGCCGTCCGTGACCCCGGTCAGGACGAGCAGCGAGTCCACCTCGCCGTTGAACGCGCCCTCGATGTCCGTGTCGAGCCGGTCCCCCACGACCAGCGGCCGCTCGGCGCCCGTCCGCAGGATCGTCTCGCGGTGCATCGGCGGCAGCGGCTTGCCCGCCACCTGCGGCTCCGCGCCCGTCGCGATGCGTACGACCTCGACCGCGGCGCCATTGCCGGGCGCGATGCCCCGCGCACCGGGAATCGTCAGGTCCGTGTTGGACGCGAACCACGGCACCCCGCGCGCGATCGCGTAGCAGGCCTCGGCGAACCGCCCCCACGCCATGTCCGGACCGCCGTACCCCTGCACGACCGCCACCGGACCGTCGTCCGCCGACTCCACCGGCTCGAGCCCACGCTCCCGCAGCGCGACCCGCAGCCCCTCGCCGCCGACCACCAACACCCGCGCGCCCGTGGGCACTTGCTCGCTCACCAGGCGTGCCGCCGCCTGCGCGGACGTGATGACGTCCGCGGCGCCGGTCCGGATGCCGAGCTCCGTCAGATGTTCGGCCACCGCGTCCGGCGTACGCAGCGCGTTGTTCGTCACGTACGCGAGATGCATGCCGCCCGCGCGGGCCGTCCCCAGCGACTCGACGGCGTGCGCGATCGCGTGACCGCCCGCGTACACCACCCCGTCCAGGTCGAGCAGCGCCGTGTCATAGGCCTCGCTCAGCACATTTCGGCTGCCTTCGGGCCGTGTCCTGACGGTCTGGCTCATTACACATCGCTCCTCTGTCGATCTCACTCCCCCGATCATCGCTCATGCCACGGACACACATACGATGCAGCAATGAACACAGCGGGTCACACCGACGACCAAGGCCTCGACCTGATCCCGTTCCGAGGCGTGCGCTACGTCCCCGAGCAGGTCGGCAGCCTTGCCGCCGTGACGTCGCCGCCGTACGACGTGGTCGTACGGCCCGACGGCCTGCTGCACCTGGAGTCCGCCGACCCGCACAACATCGTCCGGCTGATCCTCCCCCAGGCCATAACCCCGGCGGCCCGCAACGAACAGGCGGCCGAGACCCTGCACGCCTGGCTCTCCCGGGGCATCCTCGCGCCCGACCCGGAGCCCAGCCTCTACGTCTACGAGCAGCGCGACGCCGGAATCCTCCAGCGCGGCATCATCGGCGCACTGCGCCTGTCGGAGGCGGCGGACGGCATCGTCCTGCCCCACGAGGGCGTCATGTCCCACGTCGTGGAGGACCGCGCGGGCCTGATGCGCGCGACGAGCGCCAACCTCGAGCCGCTGCTCCTGACCTACCGCTCGAACGGCGACGCCACGGGCGCGACGGCCGTCGTCGAGCGCACCGTGGTGACCGAGCCCCTCCTGTCGACGACCACGGAGGACGGCTTCCACCACCGCCTGTGGGCGGTCACGGACCCCGCCGACATCGCCGAGATCCAGTCAGATCTCTCGCACCACCAGGCCCTGATCGCGGACGGGCACCACCGCTGGGCGACCAGCCTCCGGCTGCGCTCCGAACACACGACGGCCGGCCCCTGGGACTACGGCCTTGTCCTCCTGGTGGACACCGTCCGCTACCCCCTCCGGGTCCGCTCCATCCACCGCTACCTGCACCGCCTCCCGGTCTCCGACGCACTCGCGGCCATCAAGGAATCCTTCCGCGTACGCGCCGTCGACGGCCCCTTGCCGAACGCCCTCGAAGCCCTGGGCGAGGCCGCGGCCGAGAGCAACGCCTTCCTCCTCGCGGGTGACGGCGGCTTCCACCTCATCGACCGCCCGTCCCCGGACCTCCTCGCCCGTACGATTCCGGCCGACCCTCCGGAGGCCTGGCGCACCCTGGACGCGACGGTCCTGCACGCCACGCTCCTGGACCACATCTGGCAGATCCCGGACGCCCCGGAGCACATCGCGTACATCCACGACACCGCAGCGACCGTGGAGAAGGCGGAACGCGACGGCGGTACGGCCGTCCTGATGCACCCGGTCCGCGAAGAGGTCGTACGCGACCTGGCCCGTCAGGGGGTCACGATGCCCCGCAAGTCCACGTCCTTCGGCCCGAAGCCGGCATCGGGCCTGGTCCTGCGCAGCCTCGACTTCTGAACCTCGCGCAGAGCGCACATACGACAACGGGCGGGACCCCTGGTGGGGTCCCGCCCGTTGTCTGCGACTAGGTCAACGCTCAGACCTTGCGGTCTTCGTCGTCTTCTTCATCGTCTTCTTCGTCGTCGTCCAGGTCACTCTCGTCCTCGTCCTCGTCCTCGTCGTGCTCCTCCTGGACGGGGGTGGCAGGCGTGACGTCGCCGACCACGGGCTCCGCGACCGGCGCCACCTCGTCGTCGTCCATCACGTCGACGAACTCGACGCCGTCCAGCTCGGCGAGACGGTCCGACGCGTCGGTGCTGCCGTCCTTGTCGGACTCGATGACCTTCGCGAACCACTCGCGCGACTCGTCCTCACGCCCGGCGGCGAGCAGCGCGTCGGCGTACGCGTACCGCAGTCGCGCGGTCCAGGGCTGGACGGAGTTCGACCCGAGCTCGGGACCCTGCAGGGTGACGATGGCGGCATCGATCTGCCCCAGGTCACGCCGCGCACCGGCGGCGACGAGACGCATCTCGACCTGCCCCGGCTTGTCCAGCTTCTGCACCTCGGGCGCACCGGCCATGTCCAGCGCCTTCTCGGGCCGGCCAAGACCGCGCTCGCAGTCCGCCATGACGGGCCAGAGCTCGACGCTGCCGGTCATCCGACGGGCGGCACGGAACTCGGACAGCGCCTCGCTGTACTTCTGGGTGGCGTACGCGGCGAAGCCGGCGGCCTCCCGTACGGCGGCGACGCGCGAGGCGAGCCGCAGCGCGATCCGCGCGTAGGCGTACGCCTGCTCGGGGTCGTCGTCGATGAGGTTGGCGACCATCACCAGGTTCCTGGCGACGTCCTCAGCGAGCCCCTTGGGAAGGCTCTGCAGCTCCTGCTGTACGTCCTTGTCGATCTCGTGACCCGTGACGTCGTCCGGGATCGGCAGCCGCTTGATGGGCTCGCGCTCACGGTCGTCACGTCCGCGGTACCCACCGCGGTCGCCGTCACGCCGGTCGTCGCGCCCACGGAACCCGCCACCGCCACGGCTGTCGTCACGCCGCGGTCCACGGTCGTCACGCCCACGGAAGCCACCACGGTCACCACCGCGATCGCCGCCACCACCACGGTTGTCATCACGACGGAACGCGGGACGGTCGCCCCCGCGGTCGCTGCCACGGTCATCACGCCGGAAGCCACCACGGTCACCACCGCGGTCGTCACGCCGGTCGTCACGGCGGAACGGGGGACGGTCGCCGCCACCACGGTTGTCGTCACGCTGGAAAGCAGGCCGGTCGCCACCACGGGGTCGGTCGTCGCGCCGATCGTCACGGCGGTCGTCGCGCCCACGGAAGCCACCCCGGTCACCACCGCGATCGCCGCCACCACCACGGTTGTCGTCGCGACGGAAACCACCGCGGTCTCCACCGCCACGGTTGTCGTCGCGCTTGAAGCCCGGACGGTCGCCGTCACGACGGAACGCGGGACGGTCGCCGCCACCACGGTTGTCGTCACGACGGAAGCCGCCACGGTCACCACCGCGGTCGTCACGACGGTCATCCCGCCGGTCGTCACGACGGAAGGGCGGACGGTCGCCGCCGCCACGGTCGTCACGACGCGGAGCGCCGGAGGTCGAGCGGTCATCACGACGGAACGGAAGACGGTCACCGCCGCCGCCACGGTCGTCACGGCGCGGAGCACCAGAAGTCGAGCGGTCATCACGACGGAACGGAGGACGATCGCCGCCACCACGGTCGTCACGCCCGCGGTAGCCGCCACGGTCGCCACCGCCGCCACGGTTGTCGTCACGACGGAACGCGGGACGGTCACCGCCACCACGGTCGTCACGACGCGGAGCGCCGGAGGTCGAGCGGTCGTCACGACGGAACGGAGGACGATCGCCGCCGCCGCGGTTGTCATCGCGGCGGAAACCGCCACGGTCACCGCCACCACCACGGTTGTCGTCACGGCGGAAGCCACCGCGGTCACCGCCACCACCACGGTTGTCGTCACGACGGAAACCGCCACGGTCACCGCCACCACCACGGTTGTCATCGCGACGGAAGCCACCGCGGTCACCACTGCCACCACGGTTGTCGTCACGACGAGGGGCGCCCCGGTCACGGTCGTCACGGCGGGGGCCACCGGAGGTGGGACGGTCGTCGCGGCGGAACGGAGGACGCCCACCGCCACTGCGGTCGTTGTCGCGACGCGGTGCGCCGCCACGGTTTCCGCCCCGGTCGCCACCGTCCCGGCCGCGCTGCTCGCGCTCCGGTCGCTCGTCGGGAGAGTTGGTGGACATCGGTGACTCCTAGTCTTCGGTACCGCAGTCATTCTTGCGCAGCCGGGTAGCCGGCGCGCTTCGACAAAACAAAAAGGACCCCTGGTCCCAGCGTGGACGCTGGGACCAGGGGTCCTCCAAAGATTGTTCGGCGGCGTCCTACTCTCCCACAGGGTCCCCCCTGCAGTACCATCGGCGCTATGAGGCTTAGCTTCCGGGTTCGGAATGTAACCGGGCGTTTCCCTCATGCTATGACCACCGAAACCCTATGAAATATCCCGCCGCAAAGCGGGATCTCAAACAGGGCAGCGAACAAGCACACTCTTCAATTAAGTGGTGTAGCTGTTCAGCCGACACAACTGTTCGTTGTTTCAGAACTAACACAGTGGACGCGAGCAACTGAGGACAAGCCCTCGGCCTATTAGTACCAGTCACCTCCACCCGTTGCCGGGCTTCCAGATCTGGCCTATCAAC